>CAITNU010000036.1 GCA_903893865.1 uncultured Microcaldota archaeon | reverse complement strand
GCTCGCTTCCTTTCACTCGCACCCGCGCCCGCCCGCAGAACCGTCGCGAGGCGACCTCCACTTTTTTTCGCGCAAAGGCAGATTCCACTTCATAGCGTGCCCGCCTTTCGACGTAGCCGCAAAAGGAAGCGTGCGCGCTTTCGACTCGGCCGGCAACGAGCTCGATTTCGAAGTCGTCGAGCGCTGAGCGCGGATGCTGGCTTCAAGCTTCAGGCGTTGGTTTAAATACGGGTTGACGCAAAAATAGTGCTGCAAGCGTATGTTTCGCGAGCGTGGTGTTGGAAGGAAAGGATTTGATTTCGGACGGGAATTAGGGTTTGAGGGTTTGCGCGTTTTTTTTCGAGTGGTTTTTCGCTCGCGCTTCGCTCGCTTTTTGAAAACTGCTTTTTCTCGAAAACAATTCTTCTTTTCAGCCTGCGCGAGTGAAGCGGCTTGCGAATGAATGAATAAAAGGTGAACGACGGAAAATGGATTACGACAGGGACCGCGGTTACGGCCGCGACAGGGGATTTAGGGAAGGATACGGCGGCGGAGGCGGCGGATACCGCGGCGGCGGAGGCGGCGGCTACGGAAGTGGCGGCGGAGGCGGTGGATTCCGCGAGGCTCCAGTAAAAGAAGGCGAAGAGTACGACGTGCAAATCACGGATGTTTCGCGAAGGGGAGACGGAATCGCGAAAATCCAGGGTTTCATCATTTTCGTTTCCGGCTCGGTGAAAGGCGAAGCGTGCCGCGTGCGCGTTAAGAGCGTCGCGCGAAAATTCGCCATAGGCGAGAAAGTCGGCGCGGCGGGCGAAGTGCCTGCGAACGTGCAGACTGAGGAAGAGCCGGCGGCTGACAGCGACGACGAAGGCGCCGAAGTCCAGTAAAACGGCGTCAACAAAACTTCAAAAACATTTTCAAAGCGCGCGTTTCGCGCGTTTTTCCCCTTATTTTTTATTTTTCTTTTTTCTTTTTGCGTTTAACACTCGTTTTTATATTCGTTTCCGTCATTACTTTGAAGACTATTTTTTGGAATGGGAATTCGGGTGGGAATTAATGGCGCGCGAAACCAAGCTCAAAGTCAGGCTTCTCAAGCACACGCAGGACCCCGAGCGAGTTTGCGCCGAGGCGGCGAAGTTGTGCTACAATCCGATTGGCGTTGACGAGCTCGGCGGTAAGTTAAGCGACGAGGAAGTCCAAAAATCGCTGCGGCACATAATGAAAATGGGGCATTACAGTGTAATAGAGCACGCGGTTTTCACGTTCGCAATCGAAGGCGTTTCGCGCGCTTGCACTCACGAGCTCGTGCGCCATCGCATTGCGTCGTATTCGCAGCAAAGCCAGCGTCACGTTAGCGAAGCGGGATTCAACTTCATCGAGCCCCAGACGATCAAAGACAAGCCGGAATTGTCGAAACGTTTCCAGTCGTTCATGGACGCATCGCAGTCGCTTTACTCCGAACTCTGCGCTGCGGGAGTGCCGAAGGAGGATGCGCGCTTTATTCTGCCCAACGCTTGCGAGACGCGCATAATCGTGACGATGAACGCCCGCGCTCTCCTGAATTTCTTCGAGCTGCGCTGCTGCGCGAGCGCGCAGTGGGAGATTCGCGCGTTGGCGAACGAGATGCTGAAGCTTGCGAAGCAAGCCGCGCCGACTATTTTCGAGAACGCGGGTCCCGCGTGCGTTTCGCGCCGCGTTTGCACTGAAGGAAAGCGCTCGTGCGGTCGATGGCGTTCGATTCCAGGCGCGATTCTGCGAGAATGATTTTTTTATTTTTTTTGAAAATGTTGCGAGAGTGATTTGTTTTTGAAGCCGCCTTACAAAACGCATTTGGACCAGCTTCGCGAAGCGGATCCCGAAATCGCCGCGGCAATCGAGAAAGAGTTCGAGCGGCAAGCGACCGTGCTAGAGCTCATTCCGTCGGAGAATATCGTGAGCGGCCCCGTGCTCGAAGCAATGGGCAGCGTGTTGACGAACAAGTACAGTGAAGGCTATCCGCACAAGCGTTATTACGGCGGAAACGAGTTCATCGACGTAATCGAGGATATCGCAATCGAGCGCGCGAAAAAGCTTTTCGGCGCCGAGCACGTGAACGTTCAACCTTATTCCGGTAGCCCCGCGAACATGGCGGTTTACTTCGCGCTTCTAGAGCCCGGCGACAAGCTCATGGGCATGAGCCTCGCCATGGGCGGGCACTTGACGCACGGCCACCCAGTGAATTTCTCGGGAAGACTCTACAAGCCCGTGCATTACGGAGTCGATAAGACGACTGAGTTAATCGATTACGACGAGGTGCGCAAGCTCGCGCTCGCCGAGAAACCGAAAATCATCGTGAGCGGCGCTACCGCGTACCCGCGCTTGTTCGACTTCAAGCGGTTCGCTGAAATCGCGGAAGAGGTCGGCGCTTACTCGATGGCGGATATAGCGCACATTGCGGGACTCATCGCTGCAGGCGTTCACCCGTCGCCTTTCCCGTTCACGGACGTGGTGACGACGACGACGCACAAGACGCTGCGCGGGCCTCGCGGCGCGATGATAATGTGCAAGGCGAGTCTCGCCGAGCGAATCGATAAAGCCGTTTTTCCTGGCTTGCAAGGCGGTCCTCACGAGCACGCGATTGCTGGAAAAGCGGTTGCTTTCGCCGAAGCAGCGAAACCCGAATTCAAGGAGTACGCGAAGCAAATCGTTAAGAACGCCCGCGCGCTCGCGGACGAACTCAACGCGCTCGGCTTCCGCCTCGTGAGCGGCGGAACCGACAATCACTTGATTCTAATCGATTTGACGCCGAAAAATGTGACTGGCAAGCAAGCTGAGGCAGCGCTCGACAAGGCGCACATTACCGTGAACAAGAACATGATTCCTTTCGACTCGCGAAAACCGTTCGACCCGAGCGGTATACGCATCGGCACTCCGACGCTGACGAGCCGCGGAATGCAAGAGAGCGAGATGCGCGAGGTCGCTCGCTTCATGGACGACGCGGTGCGGAATTGGCAGGACGACGTTGCGTTGGAGAAAGTGAAGTTGGGTGTGCTCGATTTGTGCAAACGCTTTCCGTTCTACGAGCGTTGAGAAAAGGCGCAAAGAACGAGCGCAAACAACTCAAACAAGGGTTTTTTTAAGGGGTTGCCCCCCATTTTCTACCATGAAGAAAACAATCCTCAAACCAATAGTATTAGCCTCTGCGTTCTGCGTTTTTTTTCTTTCAGTTTTTTTCACTAGCG
>CAITNU010000035.1 GCA_903893865.1 uncultured Microcaldota archaeon | reverse complement strand
TTTTCAAGCGTGATGCAGGGGAGGGGATTTGAACCCCCGAACCCCTAAGGGACAGGTACCTCAAACCTGCGCGTTTGACCAGGCTTCGCTACCCCTGCGCCCCCAACAACGTTACTCCTTTGATTCCTTCGATTCTTTCAATTCCTTCTCCTTCAACTCTTTCGACTCCTTCTCCCGCTTGTCTTTCTTGTCCTTCTTTTTCTTTTCAGCCTTCTGCTCCTTCTCCTTCTTCTCTTCTTTCTCCTCTTTAGTGTCAGCCCGCCGCTCTACCGCCTGCTCGGAAAGATTAACGTGAGACTGCGCGCCCTCAAGCGCTTCCTCGGCTGCCTTCGCTGCGGCTTCCGCCGTTTCTTTTTCAGCGGCCGCTTTCGTCGCAGCCGCTTCCTCCGCGAGCTTCTCGAGCTTCCTCGGATTTTTAATCCCATCTTCCACGAATTCGAGTTGCGCTGCAACGAGTTTGAGCGCCCGCTCGAGTTGTTCGCGCGCCGTCAGATTGTTGTACGATTCGATGAACAAAACGAATTCGCCTTCCTTCGGGCGAACGGTGACAGCGCTTTTCGGGCACGATTCGACGCAGTTCTCGCACAAAATGCATTCGCTCGGTTCGGTAAGCTTGATTTGAGGCGAAATGATTTTCTTGGGGCAAGCGTTCACGCACTCGCCGCACTTGTCGCATTTCGACGAAACGCGGAAATCGGGGAGAGCGCCGTATGAAGCTAGCGCGCTCTGGAATTTCGCGTGCTCGCGCGCCCTGCCTTGCACTGCAGTCGCCTCGAGTTTGAGTTTCTGTCCCTTGCCTAACTTCATTATCGGTATTCGCTCGCAGAAAACTCGGATTACGGGGTCCGCACTCTGGAGTTCGCGCGAATACACGGTTCGAGGCGCTTCCGCAGCGTCGGCTTCGAGGCTGAAAACTATTTGCGCTTGCTGCGAAACTCCTTCCTCGAAAGTCAACGGCACGAGCGCCAAACGGTTAGCTAGGTATTCGTTGAACAACGGCGACGTGTTCTCGTAAAACGAGATTTCGTCAATCGCGAAAGCCGGAATCTCGCTGTTTACCGCGCGCCGCAGCGCGTTCAAGAAATGCTCGTCGATTTCGCGCACCGCGACGCACAACTTGTTCGGCGCCGACTCTTTCAAAACCTCGATTTTCATGACAATCAACCCTGTGCAACCGTTTTTACATTCTGATTTCTTTTTCTTTTGTTTGTTGTATTGTTTTTGTAAGCTCAAACTCTCCTGCCGCGCTTTCCGCCGGGGCGCTTCGTCGTATCAGTCGGAATCGGAGTTGCATCCTCGATCTTGCCGATGCGCAAACCCGAGCGCGCGAGAGCGCGAATAGCCGCCTGCGCACCCGCGCCCGGCGTTTTAGAACCGTGACCGCCTGGCGCGCGAACGCGCACGTGCACGCCCGTAATACCGCGCTCTTTGACTTTCTCGGCAGCCTTGAACGTCGCCTGCATTGCCGCGTAAGGCCCGCCTTCCTCGCGGTCCGCTTTCACTATCATGCCTCCGCTCGCCGCAGCGATCGTTTCCGCCCCGCTCAAATCGGTAATCGTTATAATCGTATCGTTCTTGGAAGAGTAAATGTGCGCGACTCCCCACAACTCGTGGCGAGACGCTGGAGCGTAATCGCGCCTGGGCTGCGCAGCCGAAGTAGCCTGCGCTGCCGGCGCAGCAATCGCAGCAGGCGCCGCTGCCTGCATTTCTTCTTTTTCTTTTTTAGCGTCTTCAACCATTTTCCTTTACCTTTTCTTCTTTAACTGCTTCCTTACCTGCGTCTTTGTCCGCTTTCGCTTCCTTCGGCGCTGCCGCTTCCTTCAACGGTTTGACGGGCATCGAACCGGCAATTGGTTTGCCGAACCAGTCAACAGCGCTCTCCTCGCCGAATTTCACTAAATACGAAGGCGAACTCACGCGCTTGCCGTCAACCGCGATGTGCCCGTGAACCACGAGTTGGCGCGCCTGGCGAGTTGTTTGCGCCAAACGCTTTTTGAATACGATCGATTGCAGTCGCCTCGCGAGAATGTCGCGCACGCCGAGCGTCAGCACGTCGTCTAGAGTGCACGTCGGATTGTTCAACAGGAAAGAGCGGACGCGTTTGAGCACGCGCTCGGTGCGCTCGGAAATGTTTTTTCCTTTTTTCGACAGAAGGCGCCTGGCTTCGCGGCGAATCTTGCGCATTATCGTGTTCATTCGCCAGAGTTCGCGCGAATTCTTTAGCCCGAATTCTTCTCGCAATCCCTTGTCTTCCTCGATGCGCTTGTGCTCCCACAATTTCTTGGGGGTTTCGTACTGGCGCCTTGCTTTCTTCGGGTCTCCCATGAAAACACTACCTACGAAAAATCATTTATTCGTGTTACTTCTTTTCTTTTTCTCCGCCCTTGTCTTGAGCGCTCGTCGCCGCGGCTGCCTTCTGCGCCTTCATAGCCTTCTTGAGAACTCCGACAGTCAAGCCGCTGCGTCCGGTGGTACGCGAGTGCTGTCCGCGAACGCGCTGTCCTAAACCGAAACGGTAACCCTTCCACGAGCGCGCGTTCTTTTCTCCTTCAACGTCCTGGCGAATCGCGAACTGCAAGTCTGCCATAGTCAAATGCTTGTCCGAACCAGCTTCCTTGTCTCGCGCGCGATTCAATTGAAAAGAGCGAACGCCGTGCTTTGCCGGCGCCTTAACGATTTCCTCGATTGCGGCGAGCTGCTCGTCCTTCATTTCGCCAACCCACTCGCTTTCCTTCAAACCTAATTCTTTTCGCGCCGCGCGGGCGAGGTTGGAAGCGAGCGCGTGCCCAACGCCGCGAATCTTGCGCAACGCGCTGCGCAGCGGCGTGTGTCCCTCGATGTCTTTTCCTAAAATGCGCACTATTCCTTTGAAGTCCTTGCTTTCTTTCCCCGTCATTTTAACCGTGATTCCTTTGTAGGACTGCGGCGCGTGCGCGGCTGCGGCCGTCGCCTTCGCTTCCTGCTTCGCACCTGGCTTTACGATAACCGCTCTCTGCAGAGCGGCTGCTGGAGCTGCAGTTTTTTGCGCTGGTTGCGCGCCTTTTGCTTCCTTCGCTTTATCGTCAGCCATTAACACGAACCACCTTTCACGCGTCGTTTTCGCGTAACTTGCGCGCAGTTTGCGCGTCACTTGCACCGAACAAGCTGAACCAAGAAAAATCAAGCGCCGGGACTGAGAAATCCGCTGCTCTCGCTTGTTTTTATTGCGTTCGTTCCCTTCGTTTTTTCGAGAGCGGTTTCGAACTCAGGAGGCCCTTTCGGGCCACACGCTTTAC
>CAITNU010000034.1 GCA_903893865.1 uncultured Microcaldota archaeon | reverse complement strand
TGTTCCGACGAGGAATTCGTCGAGTTGCGGGTAATTCAAATCCAAACGCTCCAAAACGTGTTTTAAGAAATCACTTCGAGAATCTTGCCAAGAATCTTCGCTCTGCCCCCGCGCGCTTTCACGAGGAGGTTGCCGCACTTCTTGCAGTGCACGCTCGTCTTCGAGTCACCGAAAACGACGGTGTCAGTCCCGCAGTTGCATTGCACCCTCAAAAACTTGCTCAAAACAAATCACCTTGAAAAACAATTTTTATTTATTGGCTTCCGTTTACTTCTTCGTCTCCGCCTTTTTCTTCATTCTCCCGCTGATGACGCGCTCGTGCTTCTTGCCGCACACGCTGCACTCGAGCATGATTTTATTGCGAATTCCTTGCTTCTTCACTTTCGCCTTGCCTTTGACTTTGCCGTGGTAGCCCGCGAGTTTGCGCTCGTGCTTGCGCGTTCCCCACGCCAAGGTGCGGCCCGACTTGTATTTGCTCGTGCTTACTTTGACTTTGTGCTTCGCGTGCTTGTTGCACGTGGGGCAGAACGAGTTCATTTCCTTCGGGACAATCATTTTTCCAACACCTCTTATTTCAAATTCTCGTCAATCAAGCGAGCAATAACTTTCATATTTTCTTTTATTACTTGTTTTTCTCCAGTAGTGTATTCTTGCTCAAACAAACCCCCTTCCTTTGGAGTCACATCCATCGAAATGTAGAAGGAACCCTTGTAAAAGGCAATAATAAAATCAGCAGCATACTTAGGAGTTGTTTCAATAGATTTTTCTCCAAATTCATTTGTAAAATTAGCTGATCCGGCGATTGCTTCATACGCGGTTACCATGGCATTAAATTTATCTTTTGCAGTTGCGCCTCGAAATATGCCGATACTATACCTAGCCGTTTTTAGATCTGTTTGTTCAAAACCGTAAACTAGATCACATACGTCTACATCGGGTACGCGCGTAGAATAGATTAGATTATTTTTATCTGCGTATTCTGGAGACGATCCAAGCTGTCCAAATTGTAATTGTTTTGCATAATTTAATTCGCCTTGGAATCCCGCGGTCTTGATTTTTTCAGGCGTAAGCGAATCAACTTTGAAGTTGCAATATGTTCCAGCTAAATCCAACGACTTTATTCCGCCAGCTGACGTTGGCTGTTCGCTTGCAGTCGCTTGTAGCGTGGACTGCGCTTGTTGGGTCCCAGTTGGTTGAGCTGTTGGCTGCGCAGTCGCTTGTTGTCCGCCGCCAGTGCAACCGAATAAAAGCAAACCAACCAGCAATAACGCGACGACGGCAAATGCTTTCTTCAATTCCAACACCCCCCTCAAACGTCTTTTACGTCTTTCACGAATCGCTAAATTGCTACACGCATTTCGCTACACGAATTCGACGACTTGCTTTCCGCGCAGGAATTCAGCGAACTCGCGACTCAAATCGATTATCTCGCCGTTTTTGAACGGTCCTTGAGTCGAGCCGTCGCGCCAAGCGAGCGCAGGCAAATCCTTCAAAAATTTCGTTTTCGTCGTCGCCGGCTTTTCCTCGTCCGCGATTTCCTTCAGCGCTTTCGAGTGGTTCGCCGCGCGAGATTCGAAGCCGTTAATTATTTCCACGAGGCTTAAATAAAGCTGCTTTTCCTCGGCAGCCAAACCATCCGCTTTCACTACGCCAGCGCGCACGTCGCGCAGCGCTTTCATCAAAATCTTTTGTTCGCGCGCTTCGAGCACGTCGCGCAAAACGCTTTCCGTGTTCGCTAGTTCTTTCCCCTCGTCGAGGCCGCCTTTCTGGAATTTCTCCTGCAATTGCGCGGTGAACGCGTGGTATTTCGCGTAAAAATCCGCGTCAAGCGCCGCCAGCGCGGGATTCTTGCGTTCCTGCAACTGCGTTTTGCGCAATGCGTCGTAGCTAGCTTCCAAAACGAACTCCCCACCTGAATTTCCCGACTGAAGAAAAAATGAAAAAAACAAAAACGAAAAAAGTCGGGGAGTAATTATCGCGGCAAGCGCTTAAATAACGTTCGATGGTGCAATGGCGTGCGCTTCGCGCTGGTTCACGCGAGCTCGGCTTTGCCTTTGCACAACAGAAAGAGCGCCACGCCTTCATGAATTTCGCTTTCCCCTTCTTCAACGCAGCGCGTCTCGTCATCGAAATCGAATTCGAGCGGCCGCTGCGTTTTAATTTTAATCATTTTGCCAGACTTGAACGCAACCGCTTGCTTGAGCGGGTCGAACTCGCCCAAACGCTTCAAATCGATTCGCGCCGCGCGCAGCGAGCTGCCTCCGTGCAGCGATTCGGGCAAGCGAATGAGCCGAGCGGCGTCCGTAGTAACGGGTTCGTCGATTTCAACTCGCGAGCGCGCGATTACTCCGCCGACGAGCGTAGGCCAGGCCTTCTCTAGTCCCGCGACGGCGTCCCAAACGCCTTCCGCGAGCCTCGCAAGCGCGACGCTGCGTTCCGCAACGATGCGTTGCGCGCGGTCGCGGCGCAAACCGTAGTCCATTAAATCTTCGACTGTCGCCTTCTCCAAAAACTCTTTCGCTGCATTGAATGCTCTCCTCTTCCAGCCGCTTGTCGTCGCGTTCGGTCCTCGCAGCGGCGCTTTCTCGTCGTACTGCATAAGCAGTGCTGCCGCGTCCTTCGGGCCTTTAATGTAAGCGGCGATTTGCTTTCTCGCGTCTTGCGTCAGCCGAAGCGCTTCCTCGCTGGTAACGTGAACGTGCATTCCTTTGCTTCCGCTGAAATTAACCGCGATCTCTTTTTCATTAAAGCCAAAATCCCCCACTAAGAAATCTATTAACCTTTGAGTGTCGCTTCGCACGGCTTCAAAACATTTCGCGCAAAAGAGTTCATTATGTTGATGTTCCACTTTCAACGTCGGAGCGTCGATGTCGAATATTAAATCCCACGCTTTCGCGTTCTTTCGCTCCATCGGCTGCGCCGCAGGCGCCTCGTAATGCGCCGCGCTGTACGAAACGTATAGCGGGGCTTCGCGCACGAGAAACGACTTTAATTCGAAAGCGCTCGCGAGCGCGAGGTGCCTCCAATCTATTTTCTTGTCCCAACCCGCGCCGAATTCGCGGCTGGCGCAATCGCTCGGCGCGATTCCTTCCGGCGAAACGCTGGAATAATGTTCATGGAATTTTTGTTTCAAGAACTCAAAATTTTTGTTGCTAGCATCCATAACGCTCACGATTGCGCTCGCTATCAGTGCCTGAATCCTCTTCCGAATTTTCGTTGCGGCTGGTTCGGCCCGAATTGTTTGCCTTGGTGCTGCATTTGCTGCTTGAACGCCTGCCGCTTCGCGCAGTTCGCGCAGAGACGTCCGCCATCGTCGAAACCGTGTTCGCGCATCGTGCGGCAAGAAAAATTAATCTCGCCGCCGTGCTTATAAACCCAATCGAGAACGGCGATGCCTTCGCGCAGCGTGAACGGGCTTGAGCCGCGTTCGTTCGAATCAACGTACTGCCGCATTACTTCGCCAGCCGCGTCGCGGCCGAGCCCGTCTTTCGCGCAAGCGACGGCAATCGTCATCGCGCCGTAATATCGTTTTCCTTCAGGCACGCCGCGCAACAACGCTTGAACGCACGGAAGCGACAAATGGCTGCCGCGAAACGCCGCCTGCATGCTCGGAAGCGCGTTAGCTGGAATCCCGCGCCGCAATTCTTCAGCAGCCTCGCGAACGACCGCGGGCAGTCGTTTCGGCTTCGCTTCCGCGAAATCGGAAATGCGCGATGAAACCGCTTCCTCGATGAGCGCGGACAACGCGTCGCGGTCGAGGGCCACCACGCCTTTTTCGAGATTCGCTCCAAGCAAACCGCCGCCGGCACGCAAGAAATCAAAAACGCTGACGACGAATAACGCGCTTTCGCCGCGTCCGCGCGCTTCAACGCTCGGCAGCAAATCGCGCGCTATTTCCAGAAAATCGTCGTCGTTTTCTCCCGCGAGTTCGCGCACTGCCTGCCCCGCCCGCGCGTTAGCGTAACGCCGCGTAACGAAACGGTTATTCAGCGTAGCGAGCAGCAAGCGCGCGAGCGCATGCGAGCGCGCCGCTTTCGCTGGCGTGGAGTAAACCGTTAACGACGCAGCGGGATTCGAGAGCAACGACGTGACGCTTCGCGCTGCAGTCTCGAGTTCCTCGTACGATACCTCGCTTTCCCCGGCGTCGATAAACTTTTTCGCTGCGCTGAGAAACGGGTACTTCGCTATAAGCTCGTCACGCAATTAGTCCCACCTTGAAAAACGCTTGAAAACGTATTTAGAGCGCAAAGCGGAATTTAAAGCGTTGCGGAGCCGCACTGCCGGTGAAAACGATGAAAACAGTGAAAGTTTAGGCGGGCGCGTTTATGCGTTTCAAGGCAGGAAGTCTTGGCTCTTGATTTTTTCGGGAAGATACGTTTTAGAAATGTACTGCAAATTCTTGCTGCTCAACGCCTGGATTTCCGCCTTCATTTTCTTTTCGAGAAACATTTTGAGTTCGCGCTGCCACTCCTTCGTCTTAAACCAATCGTATTCAAGCAATTCCTGCGCGCGCTTGATGTCGACTTCCTTCGCCTTAATCGTCACGCTGCGCAAGTCGTAGTGCTCGATGTCGCTGATGCTCATTCCCAAAAACTTTAGTTTAGGGCACCCCAAGCGCTCGCTTTCGTGAGCGAGAGCCATGCTCCCGTACTTCATCGTGCTGTAAATGTAGAAACCGTACGGATCCGCATCCGTGAGACAATAACACGGCAGCTTCAATTCCTCGCTCAAGCGCTGGAGAAGTCGCCGTGCGCCTCGCGCCGCTTGCCCTGCAGTAGTCATCAACAGGCATTTATTGCGTTTCCAGTAACCGTCTTCATTCAAGCGGTCGAAAATCGCGTTTTTCTCTGCCACGAGCACGTACTCTACTCCAACGTCCTTGAACTCGATTTGTTCGACGATGCTTGGAACCGCCCATCCGCCGCTGCCCATTCGACTCAAGTCTATCAAATCGATTTTGTCGCGCACGCGGTCGCGCACGACCAGCTCGCCCGCCATCCTGCCTTTCGGCTCGGCGCGCAGATGCAGGCGTTCGCGGAACGAGTCGAGCGCGACTTCCAAATCGACGATTGCAAGATCGCTCTCCTTTTGTTCGTCAATCGTGTCTTCCTTTGTTCCCGCAATCGTGTGCTTCTTCGCGTAATACAAGTCTCGCAGAGTCGCGGTGAGGTCGTTCTCAAGCAAGTCTTTCTTTACGTACGAGGCGACGAGCATGGTTTGCATGAACTTGCGCGCGTGCGCGACGTTGAACATCGCGCGCTTGGCGACTTTGTCGCCGAGGACGATGCGCTTTCCTTTCTCGTCGTAAACCGTGTTGCTGGAACCGCGAATGGGAATGTCGATGTGCGGATTCTCCTCGGCCTCGATTTCTTTTACCAGTCCGTTGCCGAGCCCGAGAATGCGTTTGAGTATCTCCTCGCGGCTAACCTCGCGTTCCTCGCGCTTGTGTTTTCCCTCGCTCGTTTCCTTTTCTTCCTTGACCATGAACATTACCCGAAAAACAACCTAAAAATTTTCAATCGTCTTTTTCTTCTCCTTCCTCGCGCAGATTTTTTGACGTGCGCTTCTCTATTTCCGCGAGGTCCGCATCCTCCCCTTCATCCCCGCCGTTCGCCTCAAGCAACGCCGTCCGCTCCTTAGCGATTTTCTCAAGCTTCTTCGCGATCGGCTCGCGCGGTTTTCCAGTTATTTCGCTGAGGGCTTGCGCGACTTCGCCAACGTAACGAACGAAAATCTGCCGTCTGTGCTCCTGTTCTTCCGCGTGAGCCAAACCGTGGAGATAGATTCCTATTTGCCGCGCGCAATCCATCAACGCGAAGCGAATCTCTTGAACGATTTCTTCTTCCGCGCTCACAGCGAGTTTTCCCGCGCCCGTGTAAGGAACGTAAACGCTAACGAAGTGAACGAAAATGCTGATGGGCATGTTCTCCCAATCCTTCAAATCGTAGCGAGACCAATCGATTGTTTTGACTGCCTCCGTTATCGCGCAGTTGCCCGAGTCGAAGAGCAAGGGAACGCGGTTGGCGAAGCGAAGAATTTCCCCTTTTTTTCCGTCCCCGCTTGCGCCCGAATTGCCGCCGTAAGCGATTGCGGCTTCCACGCTGAACGGAATCCCGCCGCGAAACACTTTCGGCTTGCGCTCTATTACCGCGAGTTGCTCGGGCTTCAGCAGGTTTTTAAGTGATTTCGCGACGTTCGCCTCGCCTATGGGCTGCAGCACGCTCGCGTCAGCAGCAATCCACTTGAGTTGAGCGATGCATTTGACGACGGCTTCGGCTTCCTGCCACTGAATGGTTTTCGGCGCGCGGTCGAAATCCACGTTGGGAAGCATTTTCGCGATTTCATCCATCTTGTCGCTGCTGAAACGAGCGAACTCAGTAGTGAAAAACGACGATATCTTGCGCGCCTTCGACACGCTCGCCATATCCATGATGTCGCTCGTAGTCAAGCCCAGCGGGTGCGGAAGAACCGGCTTCGGTTTTTTAGGAATCGTCGTCGAGCTGCGCGGGAAAACCGTGACTTCGTTTTCGGGGGAAATGAAAGTGATTTGCGCGTGAGGATTCGCGATCGCCGTCCTGCGCAGGTATTCCGCGATGCTGTACTCGCTCTTGTTGTAATCGACTTCCGCGAATTCCGCCTCGAAGCGCGTTCCCTGGAATTTGCCTGAATACTCCTTGAAATTCAGTACGAGCGGCGTGTTTTTCTTTACGTCGATGCTGACGTCCGCCTCGAAAACCTTGTAATCGCCAGTGCTCGTCTTGACGTGCGCTGGCTTGCCAGTAGTAATTTGGGAAAACAACACGGCGTACGAAATCCCGATTCCTTGCTGCCCGCGTTTTTGCACGCGTTGGCTGAATTTCGTGCCGCTCAGCAACTGCCCGAAAGCTTGCCCGACTTTAGAGCGCGGCAAACCCGTTCCGTTGTCTTGGACGACGACTCGGTAGTGCCCGTCTTCGAGCTTCTTGATTTCGACGGTTATTTCGGGAAGGATTTTAGCGTCTTCGCAAGCGTCGAGCCCGTTCGTAACCGCTTCGTGCACTATAGTCGTGAGCGAACGGATTTTTCCCGTATATCCAAGCATTTGCCGGTTTTTCTTGAAGAATTCCGCGACCGAGTATTCCTTGAACGCCTTCTCGATTTCCGAGGCGGTCAACGCTTTTTCCTTTTCTTCCGGCTTGGATTCGGTTTTCGCTTCCTTCGCCGCAGCTGCTGCCGCTGCGGTTTTGGTTTCCTTCGCTTCCTTCTCGGTCGGAGTCTTTGTTTTAGCGTCTGCAGCCATGAAAAACCACTGTGAACTCGCGGGCGGGAAGTTCTTGTTCAAACAACACCCGCATTTATACTTTTCCCCGCCTCGCTTCCGGTTTTCTTACAAAGTTTTCTTCGCGTGCTTTTCAAGGAAAGAGTAAACCGTTGTAATCTCTTTCCCCTCCAAAATCTTGAAAACCGCTTCCTTCGCCAGCTTGATTTCCTCGAACGCCCCCAAAAACGCGACTCTCTCGTCGCCTACCGCCACGAACGCTCCGCTGAATTCCTCGATGTTGCGCTTGATTTTGCCTTGCTCGCCTATGATGCGCGCCTTGTAACGATGCAACGCCTTCGGCGAGCCGTGAAGCGCTTCACGCAAATCGATTTCCTCGAGGTAATAATCGTCGCTCAATAGCTTGAAAGCGCGCCGCGGTTCGAAACCAAGCGAAATCGCGCGGCAAACTTGCTCTGCAACCCACTCGCTTCCTCTCTGCGCTTCATCGTCGTTCGCCGCATCGATTCGTAGTTCCGCTTCAGTGCCGAAGCTGAGCTTGACTCCGCAGCGCTTCTCGATTTCGCGCAACAGCGCGCCGTCTTTCTTCTTGAATTCAGCGAATCGCTTTTCGGATACCACTAGAACGCGCATTTTTTACCACTAGACTGAGTTGTTTTCGCTCGCAATTTTCACTCGCAAAATCAAGCCGAAATCAAGGTTAAAATCAAGTCAAAATAACGGCTAAACAGGAGTTGAATTACCACTATTTTTATGTCGAAAATGCTTTAAATAACCTCTGCCGCGCAAGCGAAAAACGCGAGAAAAAGCGTTTTGAAACCGTGCCAAAAACCTCTGGAAAATCTCTGAAAACAGCGTTTTTTCTTCTCGCAAGTTTATTAAAAACTCGAGGGCATTAACTTACAGCGTCTGCGTTCGCTGCGGGGATGGCAGAATCCGGTTAATGCGCCAGACTCGAGATCTGGTGGGCTTTACAGCCCGTCAGGGTTCAAATCCCTGTCCCCGCGTTATTAACTAGTTTATTTAGAATCATTTTTGAACCCTCTTTATTTTTACTCAACTTTTTTTAGTGATTTTTAATTTTCCTTCAATTATAGCTTTTTTAATTGTTTCAACATCATTATAAATTGTTGATATTTTTTGTTCTACTACACTTATTTTATTCCAAAAATAGAAGCCCAAACCAATAACTGCGCCATATGGACCTGTTTGGGTTAATACTTGTAGTGCTGCGTCTTCAAACGGGTCTTTAGTTATAAACATCATTACTAACGATACTCCCGCAATTAAAAATGATTCCAAACCAAAAAGTTTTATCGTGTCTGACCGCTTTTCAGTTAATTTAATAATTTTTCTTTCAATCAATAAAGACAATACAAATAAGAAAATTCCAGCCAAATAAAAGACAAAAAATAAGGTAGAATAGATAGTATTCATTTTTACTGCCTTGGACCAAGTGGAAACGCAAAGAGATAATAATCCTATGATGACTAAAATTGAATTAAATAAAAACGCCACCATTTCGACTTTTAAAAATGATAATAAGATGGCGAGTGCTAACGCTAAGAAAACTATTATTGCTATTGGGTTTTCACGCGGTTGGCGCGGTTGACTCGCCATAACTAAAACTTACGTTGCAAGCGTTTAAAAACGCGTTAGGATTACGGAAGCCGAGTAACAAACGTTTTTAAACTATTTCGTAGTAACAATAACTCGTTCTCGCGTATAACGAGAAACCCGAAAGGCAAGGCGGTTACGCGCGTAACCGCCTGCCGACGACTCCTCACTTAATCTTATTGAAAATGCTTTCCGGCTGAAAACACGTTCTCTGCAACGCCGTCAACAAACCCCAACACCAACCACAATCATTCACGCAAAACCTAGTGGTCGACGAAGGAGCAATCCCGCAAACGCAAGCAACCTCACCTTGAACGCAAGAATAACCCGCGCTACACGTTCCGCTGCACGCGGGGTAACTACTACTCGCGCACGGAGTCGGCGTTGGCGAAGGACTTGGACTCGGCGAAGGCGACGGAGAAGGGCTTGGTGACGGACTAGGACTAGGCGAAGGGCTTGGACTTGGAGAAGGACTAACACTAGGCGAAGGACTAGGCGACGGCGAAGGCGATGGCGACGGTGAAGGGCTTGGTGATGGACTCGGCGCGATTAACGCTAACGCTCGCGTTACTATCATCGAGCTAGTAACCGCAGTTT
>CAITNU010000033.1 GCA_903893865.1 uncultured Microcaldota archaeon | reverse complement strand
TTGTACGAAAACGGCTTGCTGCGCATTCGCGCGCTCCGCGAAAAAGCGCGGGCGGTAGCCCGCGCGGCGCGCCGCTCGCGCGCACCGCTTGCTGTCATCGTGGGCGGAGGAGCTAAATCGCGAGCTTACGCTGAAGACGCGCGCCAACGCGGGGCGAGCGAGTTCGAGGCGGACGAAGAAGCGATTCGCGCGACGCGCGAGAACGCGCGCGTTTTCGCTAAAACGCTTTTCGAGTTGGGCGCGCACGCGGTTTACTGCGAGGATTTGCACAAAGCTGCGAATTTAATGCAACGCGGTTTCATTCCCGTGATGGGCGGGCAAATGCCTGGACTCACTACCGACGCTTGCGCGGTGCTGCTTGCGGAGCTAACGCGCGCGGTGCGAGTCGTCAACGCTAGCAACGTGGACGGGGTTTACGACCGCGACCCGAAGTTGAAAGGCGCAAGGCGTTTCGCGCGCTTGTCGCACGAGAAACTCGTGGCGATTGCGGCGGCGCAGGACGCGCGGCGCGCTGGGCAACATTTCATATTCGATTTGCTGGCGTGCAAAATCGCCGCGCGAAGCAAAATTCGCGTAGAATTCGTTGACGGCCGCGATGCGGAGCGAATCGAGCTCGCGCTTGAAGGCAAAAAGCACGGCGGAACAATCGTCGCTTGAAAGCCGCCTAAAAAATGGTTAGAATTCAAAACTAGGAATCAGCGCGCGGCGAGCTTGATGTCTTCGCTCGTGACGGTCTTGCGTCCTGCGTGTTTCGCGAGCGCAACCGCCTTCTGCGAAATGTCGATGCCGACTTCTTCAAGCACGTCCGCGAGCGCTTCAGCCGCGTCTTGAGAAACGCGTTCCGCGCCTGCTTTGCGAATGAGCCTTTCTACTGGAGCTAGAGGCAATATAGCCATTGGTACCCACCTGTGATTCGGAAAATGCAAACGCGACGCTACGCAGTTCGCTTTTCCGTCAAAACAACCGTGCGCGCGTCGCCGCAACCCCTTACGGTTCAGCGCGGACTCCATACAACGAAAAAACCTTTTTTAAATCATCGCAATTAGCGGAAGCGAGGGGTATAACTATTTTAATAAGCTGGCGGCATAGTGTCTTACAGCGCAATATCCTTCGGAGGCGATTAAATGAAGGCTCAAATGAAACCCGAAATTGGCGTCAGCCACTATTTTACTCCCGAAGGTGAAATATGTTTGAACACAACAATTCCGGTATTAGGACGACCGGGTGAAAATCGCACGGTTCAACATTTTTTGACGAAGTTACGAGACGAAACGCGTAGAACAGATGTTTTTAAGTCGGAAAATCTTTGGGCGGGAGACCAGGAATCTGCTTTAACTGCACTCAACAACACTATTGGAATACTCAAAAAATATGCGAACAAAACCGGCAGGAGAGTAACTTTGATTCAAAAAGCAAATTATTCGGGCCAGCAGCCAACATTAAAACTGTTCAAGGGCATGGGCGCTATTTTCTCGACGCAGGGCGCGGACAGGATTGCAAAAATAACTTTTATCCCGAAAAAAAATAAACCAGGAAGAAAAGTTGAGTTAAGCGGTGACAAGTTACGTGTCTTGAAGGTTTTACTCAAAATGAAACCGCAAAAAGTTTGAAGCGAAACAGTTAATTTAGCTGCGCGAGTAACAACCCGCGAATGCTCGACTTAAAATTACTGCGAAAAGACAAGCTCGAGTTGCGCGACTACCAGTTGCGCGCCGCCGAGAGCGCGCTCGAGAGAGGCAACACGCTCGTAGTAATGCCTACGGCGCTCGGAAAAACGTTCGTCGCGCTCATCGCAATAGCGCACTTGCTCGCGCAACCTCGTAACGCGGGAAAAAAAGCGCTGTTCATGACGCCCACGAAGCCGCTCGCAGTCCAGCAGGCGCAGCGTAGTGCGGACTTGCTTGAAATTCCGGAAGAAGAAATCGTCGTCGTAACCGGCGAAATGCCGCCTCACAAGCGCCAAAAAGCTTATGACGCTGCGCGCGTCGTGTGCGCTACGCCTCAAACTATCGAGAACGATTTGGAAAACGGAATAATCGATTTGCGCGATTTTTGCGTAGCGATTTTCGACGAGGCGCACCGCGCTGTCGGCGATTACGCTTACACTGCAGTCGGCCGCCAGGCGAAGCAAACGCTTGGGCTGCTCGTCATCGCGCTCACCGCTAGTCCGGGCGCGCAACGGCAGAAAATCGAGGAAGTGTGCGAGGCTCTCGGCATCAAAAATATAGAACTGCTTCGTCCGGAAGACGAGGACGTGCAGCGTTTTGCGAAGCCGGTAGACGTCGAATGGGTTTTCGTTAATTTGCCGCCGCAATTCGCGAGCGTGCGGCGCATTTTAAGCCAAATGCTTGCGGAGGAAGCGCAAAAACTGGAAGAGAAAGAGCTCCTGCCGCGCAGCATGCGCGAGAACAAGCGCTTCCTGCTTTCGCTGCAAATCCGGCTGCAACAAAAAATCCCTTATACCTACCGCGAACTCAGCGTAATCGCGAAAATGATGAATTTGCTTCACGCGATCGAGCTACTCGAATCGCAAGGCGTCGTCACGCTCAAAAACTTTTTGGAAGGCTTGAACAAGCGCGAGAAGAAGAGCCGCGCCGTGCTTTCGATAATCGCCGACCCGCGCACTACGGAGATAATCAGCGAGTGCAACGCGATAATCGCGAACGGGCTCGACCACCCGAAAGTGTACGAACTCAAGCGCATAGTCGGTGCAGCAGCGCGCGCAGGGCAGAGCGTGATTGTTTTCGCACACTACCGCGACAGCGTCGCGAAGCTGCTTGCCGAGCTCAACGCGCTGCAAGGCGTGGAAGCGAGGTTCATCGTCGGCCGCGCGGGCGAAGGCGGGATGAAGCAGGATGAGCAGAAAACGCTGTTGCAGGAATTCCGTGACAAGAAATTCAACGTGCTCGTCGGGACATCGATTTTGGAAGAAGGACTCGATTTGCCGGCGGTTGATCTCGTCGTTTTTTACGAAGCAGTCCCCAGCGAAATACGCTTGATTCAGCGCCGGGGCAGGGCTGGACGCATCAAAGCAGGAAAAGCGATTATTTTGATTGCCCGCGGCACGCGCGACGAAGCGTATCTGTGGAGCGCGAAGCACAAGGAAGAAAAAATGCATCGGACGCTTAACCGAATGAGCGCTAAACTCGACGCGCAAAAGAAAACCGAGGAAAACGAAAACGCAAAAGAAAGCGCGAAAGAGAAAAAGAGAGCGAACGCTGGTCGCAGCCACAAGAAAGGACAAACTTCGATGATGGATTTTACCTAGTTTGCTTGAGCGATTTCGGGCGATTTTTGTTGCAAGGAAAACGCGTTAACGAGCTCGTTTTCGACGAAACGCTCCTCAGCCGCGGCAAAACGCAGGTTTTCGCCGACGACCGCGAAGCGCAAGGCGAGTGCGTCGAACGATTGCGCGCGCTCGGCGTGGTAGTCAAAATTCAGCGCTTGGAAATCGGGGATTTCGTGCTCAGCGAACGCTGCGCAATCGAACGCAAAACCGCAGCCGACTTCGAATCAAGCGTGATGGACGGCAGGCTTTTTGCGCAAGCGGGCGAACTCAAAGACAATTTTCTTTCCCCACTCATCTGCATCGTTGGCGATTGCTTTGCGTCCTTGAACCCGAAGGCGTTGAACGGCGCGCTCATGGCGTTGACCGTAGACCAGCGAGTGCCAGTCTTGTTTTTTGAGGATGAAGACGAACTCGCTTCATTCATTGCGCAACTAGCCGAACGCGAACAGCTGAACGAAGCCAAGGAAATGCGGTTGCGCGTGGGAAAGAAAAACGTGCCTCTCGCGGAAAAACAGTTATTCCTCGTCCAAGGCTTACCTGGCGTTGGAGCGAAAAACGCTAAAACGCTTTTGAAACACTTCAAGACAATCGAAAACCTTGTTTGCGCGCACGAAGACGAGCTCCGCGACGTCGAAGGCATCGGGAAAAAGCGCGCGCGTGAAATCAAGCGTTTGCTTAGCGCCGACTACGAGGAAAAGGAAAACGAAGAAAAAGAAGACGTTTGAACTCCGCGGACGACTTTACCTTATTCGAATTTCGGCGGTGCCTCGTAACGCCATTCGATGAGCGCGTTTTTCGTGATTTTGAAGTCGCCTGCGCCCACGCTCGCGAGAACGCCGTCAACGTAATACTGCCAATAACGATTTGCGGAGTCGCTTTGTTCGAGTCCGTTGATTCCGGTTACGAGCGCGCCGAAGGAATACTCTTTTTTAGTCACCAAAAAATTGGATTCCAAGACGGAGAGCGCGGTCGCGTCCATAGGAACGGAAAGCATTTTCGAGTAATTCGCCGTTCCGTTTTCGATTGTCACCACTACGTTGACAAGCGCTGGCGAAGGCAACGGCGACGGACTCGGCGAAAGAGAAGGTGACGGCAACAGGGACGACGCGAGCGAAGGATACGGGGTAGCAGTGGGTGAGAGGGAAGCGATTAGCTGTGTTTGGTGCTCGACAATTGTTTCTGGCTGAACGCAACCGAACAGCAATAGCGAAAAAAGCAGGACTACCGCGGCTAGCGCAACGTACTCTTTCTTGAAATTCTGGAAAGTCTTGAAATCCTTGAAATTCTTTAAAACCAAAAAAATCTCCCTCCTTCCGAAAAAAACATTTTCCGAAAAGCTCAAGCGTCGCTCGACTTCGACACCATTTGAAACGTATCGTAAAACTTTTGAGTGGGACGCAGCAAGCGCGTCTGTCCCATGCGCTCCGCTTCGACGTAACCCGCCTGCCGTAGCTCGGTCACGTACGCGTAGATTTCTCCTCGGAAATAGTGCTTCAAATCCTTCTGCAGCAACTCCTTTTTTTTCGCTATTAGAGCGAGAATGCGCGTGCCTTTTTTCGTCAAATTGATTTCCTTGCTAGCGCGCGAAACGCGGTCGAGGTAATCTCCATTCACCTGCATCGCGACGACTTCTTCGCTGACCACGATTTCAACCGCGCTGCCGCGACTCGCGTACTCCGCTTTGAGCTCGTGCGCCATAGTCTTGCACAACTCGCGCGGAAAACCAGTTATTTTCGACAATTCGGCGTAAGCGGTGGGACGGTTCGCCAGAAACAGCGCGGCTTCGAAAACGCGCAGCTGAGGCAATTCAGGCAGAGGCGAGGAAGGCAATTCCGGCGTTTTAAGTTCGGGCAACTTCTTGCGCTCTACCTCGAGCTCGGCTTCGCTTATCTCGCCGGCATCTTCGGCTGAATCGTCTTCTATTTCGTCTGGCATGGGCAAAAACCGATGGGTTCAATGTTTTTCAAGCGCGGGTTTAAAAACGCGTCTAAGTATAAAATAGTTTGGCTCCAAAGCCCTCATTAAAAACCGCTTCGGAGACTAACGAGTAACCGTCCCCTTTTGGGGTTCGGCGAACGCGATGAAAATTCAGGTGAACAACAGCAATGGGTTTCCTCGTACCGCAAGAAAAGTATCTCAGCGCGGGAGCGCACATCGGAACGCGAATGAAGCACGGAAGCATGCGCGAATTCATTTACAAATCGCGCGAAGACGGGCTCAACGTTCTCGACCTCAAAAAACTCGACGAGCACATGCGCATGGCTGCTGCGCTGATGGCAAAGTACGCGCCTGAAAAAGTTTTTCTCGTAGGCAACAAGGACAACGCGCGCAAGCCAATCGAGAAGGCGTGCGAGCTAGCGGGATTCAAAAAAATCACTGGAAGATTCACGCCGGGACGATTCACGAATCCGTCGCGCGACGATTTTTGCGAGCCGAACATCGTTTTCGTCATCGATCCGGGCGTCGACAAGCAGGCGGTGCGCGAAGCGAACCACATCAACGTGCCGATTGTCGCTTTGTGCGATACGAACAACAGCACGCGTTACATCGACGTCGTGATTCCCACGAACAACAAGGGACGAACGGCGATCGCATTCATGCTTTGGCT
>CAITNU010000032.1 GCA_903893865.1 uncultured Microcaldota archaeon | reverse complement strand
GGGCTTTCCCTTCTTTCGTAAGTACTCGCGGCGTCGTAAGAGTGCTTTACTTCTGCGTTCGGAATGAGAGCAGGTAGTTCCACTCCCCTATGGCCGCCAACAGCCATTATTTTGCGTTGAAGGGTTTTTAAACCTATTTTTGCTTCTGCGCGGGCAGTCATTTCTTGCGTAGCGAATAAAACGCGTGGTCTTGCTCGAACGGCTCGAGGCGAAGCTCTTCGACGACTTCGAAAACCGAGGCGATTCTCTTCTTGAATTCGGCGTAGCTTTCTTCGGGAGGTGCGATGCTCGAAATGCATTGCGATTTGACGGCGATCAAGGCGGCGCCTCCTTTTTCGAGAAAACGCGCGTTTTGTATTAATATTTCCGCCTGCTGCGGGTCGGCAACGTCTTCGAAAACGCAGTCGACTTTACCGCCTTCAATTTCCTTGGCGTACTCTTCGGGTTTGCGCGCGTCCGCGAGGAGCGGAAGCATGTTGTCGCGCGTTTCGCAAACGCGCAGCAAGTCGCGCATGGCTCGCGGAGCGAATTCGACGCAGTAAACGCCGCCTTTCGCGCCGACGACGTCGCTCACGAACGACGGAGTCGCGCCTTGCGCCGCGCCGAGATAGAGAACGCTTGCGCCCGGCTTTATGGGCAGCGAGTGCAAGCCTTTCGCGATTGCGGCAGCTAGTTTGCTTTGCTTCGGATTCCACTCGCGGTATTCGTTTTTGCCTTCCTCGCGCAGCGCTTCGCCGTGCACGCGGAAGCTGCGGACTGAGTTGCGCACGTAAAGCTTGCGCTGTCCTGCGTCGAGAAAAACTCCCGGGAATAATTGCTTGAACGCCATGCGTTTATTTGCGCGGCGCGGTTTAAATCAGTCGCGGAATTCAGGAAATTCAGAATTAGTTGAGTCCTTTACTTTTTCTTTGTCTTGCCGCCTCGCTTAAGCTTTTTCGTTTCCCGAACCTGCTTCGGCTTCTTTTCTGCTTTCGCTGAGGCGTTGTCTTCTTCCTTGTTTTCTTTACCATTTTCGCCTTCTTCGTTTTCCGCCGCGCCTTGCTTGCGCCCCGCAAGAATGAATGCAACGAAGAGTCCCGCAATCAGCGCTACGAGGAATCCCGCGAGCCCCGTGTAAAGCGACGTGAAAGCGCCAGTAGGACCGCCGATTGCGTTAGCAGCGCACGCCGTTTCGTCGCGGAACTCGAGTGCCGCGTTGAGCGAGCGCGTTGTTTGCGCTGCGTTGCTTTTGACTGCAACGCTGAGCGAGCGTGCGCCTGCAGCCGCGCCAGCTGGCGCGGTTAGCGCGAGTGTTACTTGCTTGCTTTCGCCTGGCTCGATGCTTACCGCGTAAGCGCTCGCGCTGGCAGCGAAGCCTTGCGCCTGCGCCGTGACAGCGTAAGAGTCGAGGCTGCGGCCGTTGTTTTTAATCGTAAGCGTGAAGTTTTTCGTTTCATTTGCGCAAAAAGAGGCGTTGCTCGGTTCTAGCGTTGCGTCGAACGCATTGCATTTAGCGATTCGCACGCTCATTGTTTTCGACGCCGTTCCGAAAGCGCTTTTAGCTGTTATCGTGAGCGAGTACTGCGCGGCGGTTCGCGCTTCGAGCGAGAAAACGAAGTTCTTCGCTTCGCCCGGCGCGATTGACGCGAGACTCGAGCTGAGCGTTCCGGGCGCGCCTTGCGCGGTGAGCTCGAACGTGCCTTGGTTGTCGCCGTCGTTGCGAACTGAAAACGAAACGTTGATGGACGCATCGGATTCGCAGTATTCCGCGTTTGCTGGCAAACTTACCGCGCCTTCGCTCGGCAGCGAAACGCGTATCACGCCAGTTGCTTCGAACGAATTCCCGCGTTTCTGCGATTTCGCAGTTAGCGTGCAATTGAATTCTTTTCCAGCCGCGTCGTTCGGAGGCGTGATTGTCAGCGACGCAACGCCTGCAGCGCTTGCTTCAAGCGAGACGCTGTGCGTTTCGAGCGTTGTCCATGATGGGCAGTTGGCGAGCGAGAGTGAGAAAACGTCTGCGCCGGCAGCGTCGTTGCGCAGCGCCACGTTTTGCGTTTGGCTTGTTGCGGGTTCTGCTTGAATGACGCCGGGCATGAGCACGCGCAAGCCCGAACAATCGAGCACGGTTATTTGCGAGAACGCTTCAGCGTAAACGCCGGTTGCAACCGCGTTGATTTTGAACGGAATCGGGCCCGGCGGCGTGCGCGACGGAATCGTTATTCGCAGCGTCACGGTTTTATCGTCGTCTGGCGCGAGGTCGAAACTCGTTTCAGAAAGCGTGTAAACTCCGGGCGCGAGATCGGTGATAATCGCGCCGTTTGCGCGCGCGTCTCCGTCGTTGACGATTCGCACGTCCGCATCGACGGTTTCGCCGCTGCAAGTCGGAATTTGCGCGGGCGCGTTGATTTTAAGCGAGCGGCACTCGGTTGCGGTTATGGTGCCGTCGAGCGAAAGCAGTTGTCCGCTGCTGCCGAATGCTTTAAGCGTGAACGGATACGCTTCGAGCGGAGCGTTGCAGGCAGGCGCGGCGATTAAAGTAATCGTTTTTTTCGAATTCGCGTAAACGTCGATCGAGGGCGTCACGAAAAACGAGATTCTGCCGTTTTCGCTCGCGTTCCCGAAATCCGCTTCGAGAACGTAATGCTGCGCGCTGTCGGCGTCGTTTCTAATTTGTGCCGTCAAGCTCTGCGCTTCGCAAGCGCACGCGTTTACGTCGCCGCTGCCGCTGACCCAATTGAAAGTCGCCGCGTTGATTGAAACCGCTAGAAACGAGAGCGCGAGTGCCGCCACTACCAAAAACAAGGCGTTTCCGAAGCCGCTTTCTTTGCGGGTTTTGCAGCTCGAATTCAAATTTTTCCACCTTTATTGTTTCGCTTTCGTTTTATCGGCTTTACCGGTTTTGCGCGCGTTGAGTTCGGCAACGTAAAGCAGCGCAGCGCCGCCTGCGACTAGCACTATAAGCAAAGCGAACAACCCGTAATCCCCGCCGAGCGCAGTAAAGAAGCCGCCGAGAATGCTGGCTCCGCCCTTGTTGATGACTAGCGGAACGCGTTTGGTTTTGCCTACGTCGTCAGCGATTGCGAGCGTTGCGGGATACTCTTTGTACGAATCGAATGCAGCGAGGGGAACGAAAATCGTTGCAGCGAACTGCTTCGTCTCGTTCGCGGCGAGTTGCGCCGTCAACGGATTCATTCCGTAAGTCCAGTTTTGCGGCAAGCCTTCTATTGCGGCGCTCAGCGTCTTCGCTTCAAGCGCGTCGTTTTGAATTGTGAAATTCAGCGTTATTTCGAAACGGTTGTCGCCGCGCTGAATGGCGGTTTGCGGTTCGCTTACCGTCGCAGCGGCTTCGCCTGCGGCGCCGCTTACGCTCAACCGCACGCTTTTCACCGGCGCTTGCGCGATCGCGCTTTCAGCGTGCAACGCGATGTCGTAATTCCCGCCCGCAACTGCGCCGCCAACGTCGAATTGGAGGACGACCGTCTTCTCTTCGCCTGCGGGCAAGCTGAACGGTGTGAGCGCCGTTGCCGTCACGCCGCTCGGAAGCGAGTCTGCGTAGACGATGAGCGACGGAATATCATAATAGTTCTTGTTGCGAATCGTGACGGGCACTGACGTGCGCGTTCCTGGCGAGGCGCGAATCGCAGCTGCATCGATTTCCAATCGCTGCGTTACGAGGGATCCGCCGGTTTGTTGTTGCACGCTTTGCGTTGCGACGATGTTGACGAGCAGCGTCTGCGAATCTACTAATCCCGTCGAATAATACTCGTCGTAATTGTAGTTGTAAGACACCATGCCGTAGTAATTCATTTTGATTGTGCTGCTTTCGCCGTCGCGAATCGTCTGCGGGTCGTTCGTTAGATAGCAAACTTCGCTTGCCGTGCTTCCGACTACGACGCGCGCTGGATACGTTGTCGTCGACGCTCCGTCGATGCTCGCCGTTACGGTGAACGTTCCGGTGTCAGGGTAATAGCACGAGGCGTCGCACGAGCCAGTGTCGCCCGAGCACGAGACTGTCTGCGTTCTGCCGTTTCCGCAGTCAATTCGGAACGTGCGCGTCGTATCAAAGTAAAGCACGTTTTGCTGGGACGTAAGCGAAGCGGGCACCTCGCGCGAAGCGAAGCTTGAACTCGAGTTCTCTGTTTGCAGGAGAAAGCCCGTATCGCTCGAGCACCGGTCGCTTGAATCGCAGGAAGTGACGTTGAAAACGTACGCGGTGTTCGGCGTCAAGCCAGTAAGCAAAACGTCGTGCGAATTGACGTATTCAGAGCGCGTGACGCTGCGCGGGTTCGCGCCGTTGACGAGCGAAAAGTCGATGCGCGAATCAGCCGCCGTGTCCGTATTCCAATAAACGTCCGCGCTGGTGTCGCGAGCATCGATTTCCACGTTCGTTATAATCGGCGCGTTTCCGCTGTAGCCGCCGCTGAGCCCGTAGTAATCGATGTGAATTACGCTCGTTCCGCTTGTTGCGATAAACGGCGTTTCCGCACGCAAGACGAGCGAATTACTAGGGTAATAATCGAGGACGCGCACTTGCGACGTGCACGAGTTTCCATGCAAAACCGCGCTCGGAGTGAAATAACCAGTCGAGTCGTAAGAGCACGATACGCTGCACGAACCTTCGCCCGAACCGCATTGCGCGGTCCGCGTTTCGCCGTTGCCGCAATCGAATTCGGCTTCGTAGCCGCCGTCGTAATAACCGCCTTCGTGCGAATTGTAGACGCGAATAGGCACGCTTACCGCGCCCAAGGGCGCGTCGCTGTCCGCCGTAATCGTAATCGTCGAAACTCCTTCATCGCCGGCGTCAAGATTCAAGTACTGCGGATTCGCTGCAACGGTCAAACCGGTTTTCTTGAGCGCGCTCACGTAAAAGCTCGCGCTGTAATCACCGTTGTTTTTAACTCGCACGGTCGCGGTTTGACTCGCGCCGCGGCCCACTGAAAGTGAAGACGGCGAAAGCGTTACGTCGCCTGCTCCCGTGCCGCTCGGTCGAACGCAAAGCGTTTGCTGGAAAACAACCGGCCCTTGTTCCGCGTTGTCAGTTTTCTTGCGGAGCTTGAAATCTAAATAATAATTCTGGTTCTCGAGTCCTTCGGTGCTCATGCGGATTACTACGTCGCGCGTTTCCCCTTTTTCGAATCCGTAAATCGCGTCCGCCTCGGCGCCGAGATCGTTTGATTCGAATTCGACTTCGTAATTCCCGTCTTCTGCATCGTTCGTCAACTGCACTACGCGCGTGACCCAGCCTTTGTTCGCGTCGACGCTGAAGCACCCGTTATAATCAAGCGAGAAATCGCTCGAGCCCAGCGCGCGCAGCGTCACGCTCGCCGTCGCGTCGTTAATCGGGCTTCGCGCGTTTATAGTGTACGTGACCGTTGCGCTCTCTGCTTCGGGGATGTCAATGCAAAAATCTATTGTCTTGATTTCATGCGGCGCGACGTAGAAATTATCGTTAGGCGAAAAACTCATTTCCCAATCGTTGCTTGAAGAAGCGCTCGCGTCGAGTTCAACAGCGCCGCGCGATTCGCCGGAATTGCGGAGCAACAGCGCGAAACACGTTTTTTCGCCGCCGTACGCGGTTTTGCTTGCCTCAAGCGCTTGAAGCGACAACTCATCGCCGCTTCCGCTTGCGACGTTCGCTATTGCGCTCGAGCATTGCTTGTCAACGATTTGCGAATTCAAAACGAACGCTCCAGCCGAAGCGTAGGCGCAAGAACCGCCTGAGCAGTGGCCCGCGCCGCTGCCTGCAGCCGTCGCAGTGCACTGCGCTTGAGTCGTCAAGCCGTTTCCGCAGTTCACGATGACGCTGCGCGGGTCAGTCGCAAACGAGCTATAATCAACGCTGACGCTTCCGCTTTGATTCACCGAAAGCGAGTTCGGAGTAATCGCGACGCTGCACGCCGCGCCGCTTCCGCCAGCGCCGCCTTGCAGGCAAACCGCGAGCGTTTGCGTGCTTCCCGCGCTTACTCGCGCACTCGCGCGCTGGAGCGCGTAACCGTTCGCGCTTACTTCCGCAACGTAATCACCCGCAGGCAAGTCTTGCGCGAGCGCTTCACCGAAAGCGTTAGTGTAAAACGTTCCGCGCGGCGTTTGGCGAGGCACGGTCTGCTGGTACAAGTCAACGCGCGCGCCCGCGACAGCAGCGCCGCTGGCGTAGTTCGTGACGCGCACGAGCAGCGCGCCCGTCGTCGTTCTGTGCGAAACCGTCACGGCTGCGCTTGCGCATTGCGCGCCAGCCGCATTCGCGGTTAACGAGTACGTTCCAGCCGAAGCGTAGGCGCAAGAACCGCCCGAGCAAGAGCCGCTGTAACCGCCGTTGCACTGCGCTTGCGTAGTCGCGCCGTTACCGCAGTTCACGCTCACGCTGCGCGGCATCAAATTCAAATTATTATAAGAAACGCTTACGTTCGTTGCTTCGCCCTCGAAAATACTCGCGGGAGACGCAGCAACAGCGCAGGAAGCCGGAAGCAAGCGCATGACGACCGTGATGCGCGTTGTTTCACCGCCGCGCACGACGGCGGTCACGCTTTGAGTCGCGTATTCGTCAGCGCTGATAGTGAGAACATAAGAACCAGCGTCGAGTTCGCCTACTTCGACTTCGCCAGCGTAATTCGTAACGAAATCCCCGCGGCCTGGCACGCGCACCGTCGCGCCCCAAAGCGGGTTAATCCCATCTTCCTTGAGAACCTTGACCACCAAAGCGCCGTTCGGAAGAGCGGTTACCGTAGGCGTCGGCATTGCTTGCGGAGCGAGGAGCGAAACCGTTCCCGCGGCGCATTGCACTCCGCCTACGACGGCGTCAACGCTGTAAGCGTAAGGATAGCGTACTGGCGCAGCGTAAGCGCATGAGCCCACGCAGTTGCCTTGATGCAAACCGCTTTGCGTCGCGTCTTGGCACGAGCCGTAAACGATTTCGCCGTTACCGCAAATAATCGTCGCAGCATTCGGCGCGTTGCTCAAATCAAAATAAGGGATTTTAATGCTGCTCGCACCGGCGCCGTAAATGTAGCTCGGAAGCGTTTCGACGCTGCAACGCGGGTACCGCACTGCCGGCGAAGGAATCAGAGTCGGACGCGGCGTCGCGGTAGGCGCTGGCGTCGGAGTCGCGCTTGGCGCTGCGCTTGAAGCATAAACGATGGTTGGTTGGCAGGAAATTCCGCCTGCGAACGCCGTTACGGTGTAAGCGCCGGGCGCGTTGTAAGGGCATTGCGTATAGCAGTTGCCTGTTCGTCCGCCGCAGTTCCAAGCGTACATTACGAGTCCGTTGCCGCAATTAACAGCCGAAAAGCCGACTGGATAAAAAGTGTTGAAGTAACTCACTGTGATTTCGCTGGAACCGCCGACTGGAACGTGCGACGGATACGAAGAAAGAACGCAGTACGCGCCGTAAGGACTCAGACAGTTTCCGCCAGCGCAGACGGCGTTAACGAGCGCTGTAGCGCCGAGCAAAACAGCCGCAAAACCGATTAGCGATGCTAGCAAATGCTTTCCCACAAAACCACCCTCTAAATATGTTACTACTGTGTAGTAAATAAGTATTTAAATGTTGGGTTTTTCGGGTTTTTAACGGAACCTGGGCTTAAAGAGCGCTTCTCCGCCGTTATTGCCTCGCGTCTCCTGGTTTTTTATTTGCTTGCAGCAAAATACTTGGCGTCGGTTGTTCGCTTTTGCGGACCGCTGATTTAAGGGGTCGTAGTACAACCTGGCAGTACGCTGGGCTCCAGAAAAACGCTGGAGCGCTGACCGAACGAGTTCGGAATGAATTTAGCGGCGTTCTCGCTTTGGGCGTCACCCTGTAATCGGGGTTCAAATCCCCGTGACCCCACTTTTTGAAATCCGAATCCCGATGGGAGCTTTAGACTCTAGGACGCGCTAGCTCGAGAGCAGTCGCAATAATTTATATATGCCTCCAGCCAGTAGTTTCTGCATGTACAAAGCGCAGCCCACTTGTTTCATTATCTTTTTTTTGTTGTTTTTCGTTGCGATAGCTGCAGGCGCCACTTTTACGCCGGATTCCAGTAAACCGTCTGATGGCATCCTCTTGTCTTCAAAAACCACGACAATCGAAGCCGACTTTTCGAAAGTCGGAAATGAGCTTCTGTGGAAATTTGTTGGAAACGAAATTGCAAACTGCATAACAATCAAGCAAAAAGGAAGCGCGTTTTCTTTTGAATACGACGTGTTGTGCAAAACGTGCGGGAAGAGTTCGTTTCAGGTTAACGATGTGAACCAACCAGACAAAAAATTTGAGATGCCCATTGAAGTAGCGTGTAACGCTGACGTGATTTTAGTTACAAACGAAAAAAGGCTAACTGGGATTGATGAAGAATATCAGTTGGTTTTGAAAGAATATATCGATACGCTAGCTAAAGAGGGTTTGAGCGCAAGATACGACGACATCGCGTATGATTACGAAAAATGTTTTAGCGAAGGAGAAAAGAAGCTTGATTTTGCTGAAGCCGCCGATGTTAAACTTATAACCGACCGCATTCTAGAAAAAAGCAGCCCTAAATATTTCGTAATTTTGGGCGGACCTGCAGTAATTCCAATGCCAGCCGTCCAACAAAAACTGTTGTTTTTCAACCTACCTAAGTTATCTCCACTGTTTACAGATAGAATTTACGCGATTAAGCGAGACACTAAATATTTTAAGGACTTGAGCGGCTTTTATGAGGCCCTAAAAGGCGTTCAAACTGAAACTGTTGTCGCGAGAATACCCGATGACGCCGGAAGCAGATCTACCGCTCTGATAAAGAAAATTATAAAAAATTCTTTAAGCGATAGAAATCAAATTAAAAAACCACTTATTTTATCCGACGCTAGCGGCAGTCCCAAAGCCAAACCTGGTGTGTCTCAAAAATTCGTTTTAGCTATGTCGCAAAAACTATCGCTGCTTCTTTTCAATAAAAATTTTTGCAATGAAAATGAAGACAACGAAAAATGCCTTTTGTCTCCGCCTTATTGTTCGTTTGTGGACTTCGCTAGAAAAAAAGATGCAACTCGGCAGGATTGCGATAGCCTAAAACTGATGGAACGATTGTCGTCGGCGGAGGCGTTGTTTATAATAGCTCATGGTTCTGGTTCTGGGTTTTACGCAGAAAACGAACGAGCGTCTTACGTGATCTTTGATAATTCGATTTTTAGCGCGTTTCCTTCTTTCGAGCTTAAACAAAAACCATTGATAATTACCACTGCCTGCTATGGCGGTTCGTTGGCCGAACTTACTGTGCCCGCGGTTGTAGGAACAAAAATCGTTGATAAAACAAAGCCTCCGCTTGTGCCTATAATTATGCGCAAAGGCGGTCTGGTCTATATTGGGTCGACATCAGTTCTTGTTGCGCCCACCATTTTTACTGGCAAAGGCGGCAACGTAATGTTTTCAGAAATAATTGTGAATGCCCTTAAGAAAGGAAAAACTATTGGCGCGGCGTTTTTAGAAGCACAAAACGAAATGAGCAGAGGCGGATTTTTCGCTATGGAAGGAAGTTACGAAATACAACTCTACGGCGATCCGACTCTGAAATTCAAAATCGGGTGAAACCTTGAATTCCATAAAAATATTTGCAGCGCTTCTCGTTGTTTTGCTTCTGGCACTTGTTTTTACAAAGTTAGGCGTGCCAGAAAAAAAGGACTCGACGACTCAGTCCGCTGCGCCCACAGTTGAAGCGAGCACTGGCGGAATAACGAAGACGATAACTCCTTGTTCAACACCCGTGATGAGTCAGAAACAAAATGCGCCTGAAGAAGAGATTTTAGAAATTTTAGCGTATGCGAATAACAAGAGCTTCAAAATCACGCTGAATTCATCTGCGTCTGGAAAAAGCTTTTGCGGCGACGGCGCCTGTGATTACAACGAGGACTGCGCTAATTGCAACGCTGACTGCGGATGCAAACCGGGAGATTACTGCAGTTCTTTAAACGGCGTTTGCTATTCCAAGAATTTTTGTGGAAATAACATTTGTTCCAAAGAAGAGAAAGCAACTGGTGCGTGTTGCCAAGATTGTGGTTGCAAAGTAACAGACAAATGTTCTTCAACTGGCAAATGTTTCAAACCAACTGGCTTGAGCGACAAAGCACTAAACGAAACAGTTCAAAATTATTTGAAAAAACAAGGTTTGGATTATCCTATTCTGGGCGCAATTGACGAGTTATACGTTGGCAGACCAGCAAAATTGGTTGACTTAGACTGTGATGACAACTATACCCCGAGCGAAACGCCGTGCAGACTAATAGTCGTACTGGATTCAAAAGGCAACGTCATTGACGAACTCTTTTCAACGTGAAACCCCCAGACCATCCGACAGTGAATTCAAGAAGGACTGCCCGTAACCAGAAACTTTCGAATAATCAGTCGTTTTTTACTTGCAGACGCCGGCGCTTTGCTTCAGCGTTTGCGCGAAATGCGGACTCCGCAGCCAAACACCAATCTCGTCGTCAGGCTTCGTCTTCGCATCCGTGAGAAATACTAATGCTTGGTCGTCGGCGACGACTAAGCGCGTCGGCAGCGCACCCTCGTGCAACGAGTGAGCGATTTTTGCTGCTTCTCCCGCAAGCGCGCTTTTTTCAGAAACGAGATGAATTTTTACGCCTCGGTTGCGCGCCTTGTCGAGCTCGCGTTCGTGCGCGCGCAACTTGCGCGCCATGCCTTCCGCGGTCGACGCGATCACGACGTCTTTGCGCGCATTTGCGATCATGCTCGCCATTTTAGAGTAAATCGCTTCGCGTCCGCGCAGCGTCCAAGTGTGTTCGCCCGCGGCCGCAGTGTCTTTCATTTGAATCTTGATTTTGCCGCCGAGTTCTTTCCCGAGATCATCGATTTTAGTTAGTTCTTCCGTGAGCTCATTTTGCCTGTGTTTTTTCAGAGTCTTGAGCGCCTCGCTTATTGGCAAGGCGGCGTACTTTACTGGGCGTCCTTGCTGTATTAGCACGAAACCCCGGTCCTGCAGCTTCGTGAGCACGTCGTAAACGCGCGGCCTCGGGAGTTCGGCGCGTTCCGCGAGTTCGCCGGCAGTGTGTTCCCCGAAACTCGCCAGAGCGAAATACGCTTTAGCTTCGTATTGATTTAGCCCCAGGCGTCGCAGTGAATTTACGACGTCGTAATTAGCAGCCATGTAATCAGCGTAATTCAAACCAAACCCACCTATTTAAACTTTTCCGCGATTTTACCCCGTTTTCGAGTAACAAAACCGCTTTAAACTGTTTTTGCAACCGCTTCGCTTGCTTCGCAAACGCTTAAGCGCTGCTTTCGCGGTATTTCACCGCTTTTGTTTTTGAAACAAACTAGTATTTATATGTATCTACTCTTCGATAGTAAACAACAGTAAGCTTTTTATACCGCGGGGTTTCCAAATAAAGAGTGCCGGAAAAGCCGTCGGTTCGTTCGGCCGATTAGAGCTCGTCATCTCGCGATATCGTTTTTTCGGCAGGTGGGTTGAACCATGGTTTCGCACAAGGACGTGTTGATGTTACTCGTCGGCTCAGTCCTCGTCGCTTTTGCTTTCGTGAATTTTGCCGGCGCTTCGACGCTCAGCGTTTCTTATTCGAGTCTATCGCTTTACGCTTCGCGCACCGCCGCGGTTTACGTTTACGTTTCTAACCCGACTGCGAATTCCCAAATCGTTTCTTTTTCAGCGACTTCAGCGAGCGGGAATCTCGCAGCGTCGTTCGACTATTATGATAGCGTTGTTTCGCCTCGCGGTTCGCG
>CAITNU010000031.1 GCA_903893865.1 uncultured Microcaldota archaeon | reverse complement strand
GCGCCGGCAGCGTCGCCGCTGACGAACGAAGCGTTCAGCAAGTTGCCTTGGTCGAACGAGCTGCTGAAGACGACGTCGTCGTAATTAGGCGCCACGAGCGCAATCTTGCGCTGCTCGCTAACGTTCCAACTCCCCGCAGAATCGTTAACCCACATCTTGTACCAGTAATCGCTGTAAGCGAGGCCGGTGCGGTTCAAGTAACAGTAATTTCCGTCGCGAGTCGCAGAATAATTCGTCGAATTCACCTGAAGCAAACACGAATCCGGATTCGAATCGACGAACGACGCGTTCGCGTAAAAATAGGTTTGCGAAAGGTTCGTGCTGTTCGCTTCAGTTGGAGAAACGAATTGAACGTCGGAAGGCGCGGCGAAATTAATCTTAATCCAGTTTTCCTTTACCGACTCGTTATTGCCGGCATAGTCCTCGCTCCGGTATCTGAAATAATTCGTTCCCTCGCTCGAAATCGTAACCGGCGAGGAATACGCAGTATCCGGATCGCAGCCAGCAGACTGGCAATAACGCGTAACGCTACAACCACTTCCGCTCCCGTAGCTGCAAGTCAACTGCACGCTCACGTTGTAACTGACCCAAGTGTCGTTAATTGCGGTTGCATTCGAAGTCGTCGTTGGCGCCGCGGTATCCAAAGTTATTTTCCTCTGCTCGCTGACGTTCCAATTCCCGGCGCTGTCGTTAACCCACATTTGATACCAGTAATCGCCGTCGCTCAAACCGGAGTGATTCAAGAAGCAATAACCGCCGTCGCGAGTCGCAGAATAATTCGTCGAGTTCACCTGAAGCAGGCACGAATCGGGATTCGTTTCAACGAACGAAACGTTAGCGTAAAACCAGTTCCGTGAAGCGTTCGTGTTGTTCGATTCAGTCGGAGAAACGAATTGAACGTCCGCAGGCCGCGTCGTGTCTACGCGGAACGTGCGGTTGGAGTCAGTCCAATCCTCAGCGCCAGCAGAATCGTTGCACCACACGCCCCAAGTGAATTGCTGTCCCTCGGGAATGCTCGCCACTGTAACGTTCAACCAAGTGTTGTTCGCGTAACTCGAGTTCGAGTAATTGAGTGCCCACGCGCCACTCCAATTACCCCACAATTGAACCGTGCCGACGCTAACGTCGTCGCTGCACTTGAAATCGAAAACAACGCTTGATGAAGAAGAATTAAAGTTGTTGACGGGGTTTGTTCCGAACGCAGCGACAGGCGAAACAGCTGCGCTTAAAGTCAAAACAATGTTTTTGTTGCCGTCGATTGTTTGCTGCGAACGATTCGCGTCATAAAGAAACTTGCTTGCGTTCACCCAGTGCGGCGTGAAATTGCTTGCACTACCGTCACTGAAAGTGAATTCCTTGACGTTTTGCCGCGGAATCCAACCCGTCGAATTCGTCGTCCCATCATACAAATCCGCGCCAGCATTGTTAGTGATGTTCACGCTAGCACCGTTGAACCCGTCGCCAGTCGCGTTGATCACTCGAACGTCAGCATACCAATAAACGTTCAACCACGCGTCGGCGCTAGCCGAAATCTTGGTTTTATCTAAGGAAACGTTGAGGAAGTCAAGCGTTCCTGAGTTGCCTTGCAACTCGAGTTGGGTACCCGTGTTTTCGCCCGAAATAACCGAGTCGTTCAAGCGGTTGCCCGTCGCCGCACCAGAATCCTTGTATAAAATAGCTCGCCCGCTTCCCGTCGTATTCAAAACCATTTGAGTAGCGTTATTGTTGTCCGAACTCTCATAGTACAACGAGTAGCCGTCAATGGTTTTAACCGAGTCATTACTGAAAACATTGTTGTAAGCATCTTTCAATACGATGCCCCATGCTTCGTTTGAAGTAGCGTTTATGACGTTGTCGGAAACCGTGCAACTATCGCCTTCAAGGTAAATGCCGCCTTGGTAGTCGCCTTTGACAGTAACACTAATTCGATTGCCGCTGACGGTAGTCGCGTCGCCCTTATTTTCAATGTAAACGCCGTAGCCGCCAACGCCTTCGTTGTTGGATAGGTTAATAGAATTATTTGCGATAACATTACTGGTTGAACTAGCGGTCACGTAAACGCCAACGCTGGCATCTGCAAGCATGTGAATCGAATTGTTGCGGACGACCACATTACGTTGCCCGTTTACGTTAACACCGTAACTGGTTTTGCCATCCGCGGTTTCCTGTTCGAAGAAACAGTTTTCAATAGTCGAGTAATCCAAGTTAGAATCGCTCCAAGTAACACCTCGAGAATCGCTGTCGTGACCAAAAGTAATCGTGTAACCATGGCAGTCAATCGATACGGTATTGTTAGCAATCGTGAAGCAAGTTCCGCTCGCAGAAACGTTCGCAGTCAAATTGTAAGTCACATGCGCTTGGTCGAGCGTTCCGCAATCGCTGATATTCAACGAATAAATCGTAGTGTTTATGTTCAGGGTGCGATTATTAGACCAGCCGACGTTTCCAGCGGTGTCGTTGCACCTAACGCCCCAAATGAACGTACCGTCGAGCAAGCCGCTCACGCTCGCATTCCACCAACTGTTGTTTCCCGGATTCGTGTTCGTAGTCTTTGCCGCCCACGTTCCAGTGTCGTTAGCCCAAACTTGCACGGTAGACAAAGCAACGTTGTCGGAACACTTCGCGTCGAAAATAACGGTAGAGCTAGAAGCGTTGTAATTTGCAACGGGATTAGTTCCCTGCGCTGCAATCGGAGGGGTAACGTCGAGAATGAAGCTCCTATTCGCCGTCGCGTTAAGATTTCCAAAAGAATCGTTCAAGTAGCCAGTAAAGTAATGATTGCCGTCCGCTAATGGCGACGCGTTATAGTAACAATAGTTGCCCGAAATCGCTCCCGTCTGGTTCACGCCGTCAACGTCAATCAAACAATTGCCAGGATTCGCTTCAACGAAAGTAAAATTAGCAAACGCGTAAGACTGAGACGAATTCGAATTGCTCAAAGGAGTAGGCGAAACCCAGGCCAACGCATTGGGCCGCGTGGCGTCAAGCGAAATCTTTCTCTGCTCGCTAACACCCCAATTCCCCGCGCTGTCGTTAACCCACATTTGATACCAGTAATCGCCGTCGGAAAGCCCAGTCGAATTATAGTAGCAATTCGTGCCGCTGCGCGTCGCGGAGTAATTCGACGCGTTGCGCTGCAACAAGCAAGAGTCGGGATTGCTTTCGGTAAACGTGACGTTCGCGTAAAAATAGGTTCGCGACTTGTTAGAATTATTCGCTTCAGTAGGCGAAACGAACGTAATGCCTGACGGCGGAGTAACGTCGATATAAAACTTGTAAGTCGACTGGTTCGAACCCCAATTACCCGCTGAATTGTTAATGTAAACCGTGAAGTTCGCTTGACCGCCAGGCTGGCTAGTCACATTAAAGTAACAGTAACCGGAATTCATCGTCATCGTCAAATTAACGTTAGTCGAATTCGGGTAAACGTAATTCAACAAACAAGTGTCGGTAGCGGAAGCGTTGGTAAACGTAACGTTAATGTAAGAATAATCATAGTTTCTTATTGAATTGTTTGCTGGAGTTGGCGAAACGTAAGCAATGTTTGATGGCGGGGTAACGCCAAAGTAATCGTAAATACCGAGAACCGCTTTTCTGCCCCAATCCCGCCAGTCCGTCAAGTTTTGCGGTTGGTGGTCAGTCGGGTGCAACGCCGTGCTCGTGCGGTTATCGTGCGGGTGCTCCAAATCAACCGAGAGATCTATTCCTAATCGGGTGTACATGTTAACTGCAAAAGACCCTGCAACACTCGCTGAACGCGTAGAAGACGTTTCAGGCCAGTAGTCCTTCGTTCCAGTGCTTCCCGAAGAAACGTTGTTTAAAAACGCGGTTAAAGCCGGCGAACTCGAACCGCTGTGCAGGAAAAAGCAGTCCAAATGAGAAAGTTGCGTGCTCTCGTTATTGACTGTCGTATGCAAGTCAAGCGTCGCGTTCGGCATCCACGCTGAAATGTTCGCGTAAGTCCAGTTCGCTTCAGGCTGGAGCGAAGCGTTTATCGGATTGCTGTTCCAAATGCGGTTGAGATCGTATTGACTTCCAAACCTGAAAGGCGTGTAACGCGAAATCCCGTAAAAAACTCCTTCAGGATTCGTTATGGGAATGATTCTGAAAACATAGTTTCTGCGAATCGTTTCGGCAGTCGCGTCGCTGCTCAACAAGTAACGAATCATGCCGTCTGCAACCCAGCTGCCAACGGTTTCGCCAGAGTGTTCTTGCGCGATGACGTAAATCTTGCGTTTGTTCGTGTCGGGAATCGCCGAATCAGTTATTTTAGCCAGCGTCAAGTTTATTCCCGAGGGCAGCGTCCCCAAATTCTCGATAGTCAAG
>CAITNU010000030.1 GCA_903893865.1 uncultured Microcaldota archaeon | reverse complement strand
TTCTCCGCATCAACCAACGGCTCGAGGAGAACGTGGATGCGGGCGCGCCGCAACTCATTATTGAGGATTTGTGGGAGTTGCTGCAGTACCACGTTACGACGTTTTTCGACAACGAAACCGCGGGAGTTCCTCCAGCGCGCCACCGCTCGGGACGACAGCTCAAAACGCTTTTCCAGCGCTTGAAAGGCAAGGAGGGCCGCTTTCGTTACAATCTCAGCGGCAAGCGCGTGAACTTCAGCGCTCGCACCGTCATTTCGCCGGACCCCGTTCTGAGTATCAACGAGCTCGGCGTGCCGAAGGAAATCGCGGGCGAACTCAGCGTGCCCGTGAGCGTGACGGAGTGGAACGCAGAGAATTTGCGCGATTTATTGCGTGCGAATCCCGAGAAAATAAATTACGTTATTCGCCCGGACGGCAGGCGCAAGAAACTCACGCAAGCGAATTTAGAGGAAGTGCTCGCGGAACTCGCGCCCGGCTATATCGTCGAGAGGCAGCTGATGGACGGGGACGTCGTGATATTCAACCGCCAGCCTTCACTGCACCGCGTGAGCATGATGTGCCACCGCGTGCGCGTTCTTCCAGGAAAAACTTTTCGGTTCAACGTCGCCGTCTGCACTCCTTACAACGCGGATTTCGACGGAGACGAAATGAACATTCACGTGCCGCAGAACGAGGAAGCGCAGAGCGAAGCCGACATTTTAATGAACGTGGAATCGCAGTTGCTTTCGCCTCGCAGCGGCGACCCCTTGATCGCGCCAGACCTTGACCAGATTACGGGGCTTTTCCTTCTCACGTTTTCGCCGGACCTTGTTCTGCCGCGAGAGGACGCTTGCGCGCTGCTTAACGCAGCCGGACTCGAAGGAGAAGTCAAGAAAGGCGGACTCAGCGGTAGGGAGCTTTTCTCGCTGCTTCTGCCCGAGGGCTTCGAGCTCGAGTCGCGCAACAAGGCGTGCGTGAAATGCGAGAAATGCAAGGAGGAGAAGTGCGAGCACGACGCGTTCGTGCGCATAAAGAAGAGCAGGCTCGTTAGCGGGCCCTTCGACTCGAAAATCAACGGTTTGATAGTGCGCGAAATATTCACGAAATACGGTCCCGAAGCGGCGCGCCGTTACATCGATTCTGCGTCGCGTTTGAGCGTCGCGCTAGTGACGCGTTTCGGTTTATCGTTGAGTCTCGACGACTACGATTTGTCGCTTGAAGGACGAAAAGAGATTTCTTCGCTTTACAAGAACGGCAGGAAAGAATTGCGCGAACTCATTCGCAAATACCGCCAAAAGCACCTCGAGCGCCAGCCGGGTAAAACGCAGAAGGAAACGCTTGAAGAGCACGTGATGGGCGTCGTCGAATCGATTCGCCACAAGTCGTGGAAAGCAGTTCGCCGAAACATCAAGAAAACGCGCGTTGCGTTCAACAACATCGAGTACGACCACAACAACGCTATCATGATGGCTGGCGCCGGCGTGAAAAGCAAGCCGATAAACGTAGTCCAAATGGCTGCGCTCGTAGGACAGCAGGCGGTGCGCGGCAAGCGCATGACTGCGGGTTATTACCAGCGCATTCTTCCTCACTACAGGCCTGGCGATTTGGGCGGGGAAGCGCGCGGTTTCGTGCGCGACAATTACGCTTACGGACTAACGCCGACCGAGTATTTCTTCCACGCGGCTGGAGGACGCGATTCGGTAGTCGACAAAGGCGTTAATCCCGCGAAGACGGGTTACATGCAGCGCAGGCTCATCAACGCGATGCAGGACTTCGTGGTTTCGAAGGATTTGAGCGTGCGCGACGCTAACGGGCAAATCATTCAATTCGTTTTCGGCGACGACGGCAAAGACCCGAGCGCCGGCGGCGCGCCAATCTCGTACGGCGAGGCGGCTGGAGTAGTCGCGGCGCAGAGCTTGGGCGAGCCTAGCACGCAAATGACGCTGCGCACGTTCCACTACGCCGGAGTCGCGAGCCTAGCGCAACTGGGTTTCACGCGCATGGTTGAAATAGTTGACGCGCGAAAGACCCCGAAAAAACCGGTTATGGAGATTTACCTGCAAGGCGACGCGGGCCGGAGTTACGATAAGGCGAAGGCGATCGCCGCGAGCATCGAGCGCGTGTCCATGGGCAAAGTAGCGAAAATCGAGGAGGATTTCGCGCGCAAAATCGTTTTGATTACGCTCGACAGGCAGGTTTTGCGGGACAAGGAGATTTCCGAAAAACTCGTTCTACACAAAATCGCGGAGGTCACGCCCGACTATTCGCAGGATGGGCCGGAAATAAAGATTAAAGTCAAGGACGATTCGTTGAAGAATATCCGGCGCATGACGACGCGACTCGGCGAAATCATTCTCAAAGGCGTTCCGAACATCAACCGCGTGATCGTCGTAGAAAAGAAAATGCACGAGGCGGGCGCGCACGATGCAGGCGCGCGAGACGCGAGAGAATTCATTCTCGCGACCGACGGAACGAACTTGAGCGCCGTGCTCAAAGTTCCTGGAGTCGACGCTTCGCGCACGACGACGAACGACATAATGGAGATAGGGCGCGTGCTCGGAATAGAGGCGGCGCGCAACGCGATTATTCAGGAAGTCAAGAAAGTGCTTGACGCGCAAGATCTCAAAATCGATTTGAGGCACGTTTCGCTTATTGCTGACGCGATGTGTTTCAGCGGCGAAGTTTGCAGCGTCGGTCGCCACGGCTTGGCGGGCAAGAAGACGAGCGTTCTCGCGCGCGCCGCGTTCGAGGAAACGGGGAAGCATCTAGTGCACGCTTGCGTTTACGGGGAGGAAGACAAGCTGCGCGGTATCGCGGAAAATATCATCATCGGCCAGACGATTCCGTGCGGCACGGGCATAGTCTCGCTCGTAATGAAAACCGAATAGGCGGAGCAAGCCGCGCCAGCCGAATGCAAAACTTTTTGTCCAAAACGTGACAGAACGCGACGCTTTTTCATTCTACGGTGTATTTTATGGAATAACTGTTTTTCCCTTTCTTTTCAATTTTAGTTATCCTAAATTTCCCGATTTCTTTCGTATTCTTGACGTGCGAACCCGCGCAAGCAACCTTGTTGAATCCAACAATTTCGTAGACGTTAATCTCCCCGACTGTTTCGGGAACCAGGCTTAGGTCTGTTATTTCTTTCGCTTTATCCCGCGGGAGTTCATACGATACTACGTCGCGAGCTTCACTGATGACCTTGTTGACGTCTTGCTCTAATTCTTCCTTGAGAGGACGCAAGTCATTTTCACACTCGTAATCAACCCTGCAAGAGTCCTCCTTAAATTCCATTGCCTTCGTTCTCACCTTAAACTTGTTCTCCAAAACCGTAAATAAAATATGGTCTGCCGTATGCAGCCTTTCCTTCATGAAGAAAACCCCGTTGACCCGAACTCTCGGTATTAGCTCTCCCGCTTTTCGTTTTCGCTTCCAGTCTAGTCGATTTTGACTTCGTCGCCGCAAACCTTCGGCTTATTTTCTTTTCCCCGAGCGGGCTCGGCGAGCGCCAAGCGCACTTCGAGAATGCCGTTCTTGAACGAGGCTTTCGCGCTGCCTTTCTGCACTTTCGCAGGCAGCTTTATGGTTTTCGAATACCTTCGCTCGCCAGCGCCTTCCGCCTCGATTTCGAGAGTTTCTTCGGTTGCGCGCACTTTTATTTCGTTTTTGCTTGCGCCGGGAAGCTCCGCTATAACGGTTATTTCGCAGTCGCCTTTGATGACGTCGACCAGCGGTTCCCGTTCTTTCTCGCTTCCCTTGCCTCGGTGCGTGTTACCGAACTCTTGAACGACGGGTTTTCCGTCTTCGCCGACGCGGAAGCTGAATCCGTAGACTTTGGGTTCGCTGCTACCGCTGCCGCCACCGCTTCCGCCTTGAGGCATGTTTTCCAAATCTTCGAAATCCATTTGCGCGAAGTTTTTCAGCATCTCATCCATTTCGCGTCGCATCGCGTCGAACGCGTCTTCGTAATCGTCGCCGTCCCCGAAGAAACCGAAACTCCTTCGTTTCCTAATCGCCACGGCTAACCACCTTAAAACTTTTTTTCGCTTTTTAGCTGTTTTTCGCTGTTTGCTTGATTCGCAGAAGCGCTTGTTTGCTTTTCTTTAACTCGCCTTAACTTTTTTTTCCTGGGGCGCGCCTATCTTAGCGCGAGGCAGATTCAGCGGCGCGGGAATGTTGAGCGTGAACGAAAGCATGGTGCCAACCGCGGTTCCAGTGTAGCTTATCGCGTTAATCGCGTCTTCAGCGAAGCGGTTTGGCAGAATCTTTTTCTTTTTCCACTCTTCCTCAATTTCCTTCTTGTCCTTGTCGCTTTCTTCAGCCAGGAGCTCGCCTTTGACGGTTATTTCCGCGTTATCTGGAATGTAAATTATTTTATAATCGTACGATATGACCACGAACTCTTTTTCCACGCGCACGTCTTCGATGTTCACGTTCACGTTCATTCCTTCGATTTTCTCGTCGTTCTTCTTTTTGATGCTCGCTTCGAGCACGCGTCCCCCGACAATCATTCTTCAAAACACCTCTTTTGCAAAACAAAAAACGAACGCAAGGAAAACTTAAATCAAAACCCGAGCCGTCAAAAGTCGAATTTCTCGCCCGGCGCTAGCACCACCGGCGTGGTTTTCGTGAAAGCGCGCACGCGCTTCTCGAAATCGCGCGTGTCCACGCGTATTCGCGGGAAAGTGTCGTAGTGCATCGGAATCACGAATCGCGAGCGCAGCGTTTTCAACGCTTTTACGGCGCCGAGCGAATCCATCGTGTACGTTCCGCCTATGGGCAGCATGGCGCAGTCGACGTTTATGTTAAGCATCTCGTAAAAATCGTAAGTGTCGCCGGCGAAGTAAAACGATTTTCCCGCTCGCGAACACACGAAGCCGACTGCGTAGTTCGCTTGCGGGTGCTTCGCCTGCGTGACGAGCACGTCGACGCCCATTAATGAAAAGTTGTCGCCCACGCTGACTGGCACTCGGCAGCGCGTGGGAATCGTTAGTTCGCTCATGACGTCTTCAGGCGCGACTACTTGTGCGGCCGTTCGTCCGACGAGCGCGTTGATTTCGAGCGGGTCGCAGTGGTCGCTGTGAATGTGCGAAACGAGAATCAAGTCAGCCTTGCGCACCCCGTCAGTTGTTCCCGCCGACGGTACCAGGCGTTCGTTTCCGTCCGCCATGCGCTTCGAGAACCACGGGTCCGTGTAAATGATTTTGCCTTCGAGATTTATCTCAAACGCTGAGTGCCCGAGGTAACGCACGGTCGCCATTAAAACACCTTCAGTCAACGTCAATCAAACGAAAAACGAGTCCGTGCTTTTATTATGCGTTCGTAGTTAAAAAACCCTTTTGCTTGAGCGCCGGAAGAGGCGAACTGCCGACCGTCATCCAACGCTGTATTTCAGCACGGAATAAACCTCGTGACCCGTTAGTTTTTCGCGTCCTTTGAGGTGGACGAGTTCCACGAGGAAAGCGAGCGCCACGATTTTGCCTCCGAGTTTCTCGATCATTCGAATGACTGCTTTCGTGGTGCCGCCGGTGGCGAGCAAGTCGTCGATTACTAGGACGCGGTGCCCTTTGCCGATTGCGTCCGCGTGCATTTCGATTACGTCCTTGCCGTACTCGAGTTCGTACTCTTCGCAGACTTTTTTCCACGGAAGCTTGCCTTTCTTTCTCACGGGTACGAATCCTGCGCCGAGCTCGCAAGCCACCGCACCGCCGAAAATGAAGCCGCGCGACTCGATGCCGACTACGACGTCAATTCCTTTGCCGCGGAACGGTTCGGCGAGCGCGTGCACTGATTCGCGGAACGCTTTCGCGTCCTGCAATAACGTCGTTATGTCGTAGAAAAGAATTCCTTTCTTCGGGTGGTCAGGAACCGTGCGAATCGTCTTCTTCAAGTGCTCGTATTTTCCTTCCGCTTCGCTCATTCTAAATCCCTCCGAATTCTTTCCTAGAAATGTATTCCCTGAACAACACGTTTTTTTTCTCAACACCCAGTTTTCGCGCCAACGCGACTGCTTCATTCCTACCCATTTTTAATCCACGTACTCCCTTCACGAAGCTGACTCGCGTTTTCAGTCCCTTATTTACGCACTCGCGAACGAATTCTTGGACTCCCGCGAAAGCGTTTTTGAATTGCGGCCTGCAAACTCGCTTGTAATCCGCCGGAGTCAAGGCATTAAGCGACACCGACACGGCGTCTACCCCCGCTTGCTTCAATTCGCCGACCACGTCGCGTTTCTTGTTTTGCGGCATGAGTTTCGCGTGCCCGTTCGTGTCAACCCGCACTCTAACCCGCGGGAAATCTTTTTTCACCGTCCGCGTTATTTCGAGCAAGCTGTTCAAGTAAAGAGTGGGTTCGCCGATCCCGCAAAAAACGATCCACGGAGTTTTTCGTGTAATCATCTCGCGCAACTCGCGCAAGACTTCGCTCGCTTTCGGCGCGCGTTCAAGCGACAAGTTGGCGTCGACTAGTTGCTCGAGCGCCAGCTTGTCGCAGAAAACGCATTTATTGGTGCAAGCATAGCGGGGAGTGAGGTTTACGTAAACGCTTTTGCCTCTCGCGGGGTGCGAGTAAACGATTTTTCCCGCCGCGTTACTAGCTCGAGGAGGATTCATCTTTTTACACATCCAACAAAACACGGACGCGCCACTCCTTGTTTTTCGCATCTGGTCGCGCTACGCGCAATTCGTGAAACGTCACTGCTTTCACGACGGTGCCGCCGAGCTCGGGCCGTTCGGCGTCGCCCCACGCTTCCCCGCGGACAACGAATTCCTTGTTTTCCTTGAATTCCTTGACGGCGAAGCGCTTGAAGAAAACCTCGTTCGCGTCGCCTTCGCTGAGAAGCGCGCCGAGCGTGAAAACCACGAGTTCTTCTAGCGTGGCCGCGGTTTGAGTGATTTCGATTTTGCGTTCGCCTTTGAGTTTAGCTGTTTTCGCGGTAGTGTCGAAAAGCGCTTGCGCCGCGTTCTCGAGCGCGCGCTCGAAACTCGCGCCGCTCGCCTCGAAGAGCACGTCCGCCTTGTGCTCGAGCAGTTCGTAACCGTTTCCCACGTTATTCCACCGACCGCAATCCAACTGCAATATAAGTGCGCAATCGTTTTAAATGCGTTTTCCCGCTAATAATGCGGTTGCACTGCACGCGCGGTGAACGCTGCACGCGCGGTGAACGCTGCACGCGCAGTGAAAGGTGATTTTACGATGATGCCGAAAATGGATCCTAAGCAAATGGCTAAGCTGATGCAGCAAATGGGTGTGCGCACAGAGGAAATCGATGCGGAGCGCGTAGTCATAGAAAAAACCGCGGCGAGCGGCGGAGGCCGCCTCGTCATCGAGAACCCGAGCGTGACGCTCATCGACGCGAAAGGACAGAAGAGTTTTCAAATCGCCGGCGCAGTGCGCGAAGAGGAAAGCGGCGGCACGGCGGAAAGCGCTGCGGCTGGAGAGGCGAAAGAAAACGAGGAGAAGGAAGATGAAAAAGACGTCGATGTTGTCGCGCGCCAGGCGGGCGTGAGCCGAGAGGAAGCACAGGAAGCGCTAGTAGAAAGCGCGGGGGACATCGCTGAAGCTATTATGGCGCTTGAGGAAAAGAAGAAGCTTTGAACGTAAAGCGGAAAGCGAAGGAGTTATATTCTTTTTTGCCGTAACGCTTGCAGGTGGTTGTTAATGCCTAAAGCCAAGAAGAAGGTTGCGAAGAAAAAGAAGTGCTGTTGCTGCTGCAAATGAAAAAACATTGTTCTAAAAGCGCGCGTTCCTTGTTTTTTTCGTTTTTTAGTTTTTTTCGTTTTTATTAATTTCTTCTGATTATCCAACCGGCGGCTATCAACGCAAAACCGATGATGAACGGTTCGAGCGAGTCCTGGACGCCTTTCAAGAGCTTCAAGCCGAAGAGGAGCGGGTTGCCTTCGAACCAGAAATTCATTCCTTGCAGCAGGAACGCGAAGCCCGCGATAATCATTATCCAACCCGCGATAGTGCGCAAACCCATTTTTGTTTCGCCTAAGAGTTTACGATTCTTTCTTTTAAATTAGTGGTTCGCGAGTTTCACCGGAAGCGAGGTCGGGCAAAGCTTAAAACCGCTGTTTTCTTCTAATCCCTACTGGAAAAAAACAATTTCAAAGAACCGCGCCGCGGATTTTACAGCCATCTAGGCGAGTCGATAAACCGCCTAGCCGAACCGAGAATTACTTTCGAAAACACTGTTTTGGATTTAGATGTTTCCCGTGCAGAGTTCAGTTCGTATGACGTTAAACGCAGGCTAATTCTTCCGAAAAAGATAACTCCGCTTCTAGCGCAGGAAGTCGGAATGCATTTAGGCGATGGTTTTCTTTCGGCGAACAAGTTTGATTACCGTTTGAAAGGCGGCAAAGACGAGAAAGATTTTTACGATGGGTTCGTAAAACAAACCTACAAAAAGCTATTCAATGCGGACGTTAAGATTCAGGAGTTCGAAGCTTCTTACGGCTTCGAGTATTACTCTAAAGCGTTGTGGACTTTCAAGTCGCGCGTGCTCGGAATCCAATTGAGCCCGAAAACCAACATTCGCATTCCCGACGCGTTTAAAGTCAACAATCAAGCGGTTCTCTGCGGTTTGCTTCGCGGTTACTTCGATACTGACGGCTGTCTCGTAGCTTATTCGCGTTACGGACGCGAACACTACTATCCCTTAATCACAGTTGCTTCGGCGTCTAAGCCGCTTACTCTGGATGTTCTAGAAATTCTTCGCATGCTCGGTTTCAGTTGTTGTTACTCGGAAAATTTGCGAGTGAAATGGCCGTGCTTTCAAATTCAATTGTATGGCTACGCAAATTTCGAGCGGTATTGCAAAGTAATCGGTTGGAGTAACCCGAAATACGTGAGAAAAGCAGGATTATTAAACGACAAAATCAAAAATTTACGAGTGGCGTGGGTCGTCTAGCCTGGTTTAGGATCCAAGCCTGTGGGATTAACTGCGCAAAAGCGGTTTTTGCAGCAAGCTTGTGACCCGAGTTCAAATCTCGGCCTACGCCCTTTAATTTCTTTTCGTTTTCAAGGTGATTTCGCGTGATTTACGACATCATCGAAAAAGTCTACAAGCTCGAAAAGCAAGGAAAACGCATAATCAAACTCAACGTGGGCGAGCCCGACTGGCTGGCGGAGCCGAGCGTCATTGACGCGGCAACGCAAGCGCTGCGCGCAGGCAAAGCGCGTTACTCGAGCGCTGCCGGCGAACAGGAATTGCGCGAAGCAATCGCGAAATATCATTCCTGCGAAGCGAAGAACGTCGTAATCACTCCGGGGTGCAAGTTCGGGATTTATGCGCTGCTAGCGCTTTCGCTGAAGCCCGGGGATAACGCCGTAGCGTTCGCGCCTTACTGGACGGCTTACAATCTCATGTGCAAGCAACTCGGCTGCCAGCTCAAGCGCGTCAACCTGGATTTGCAGAAGAATTTCGCGCCAGACTTCGATGCGCTCGAGGCAGCAATAGATTCGCGCACTCGCGTCGTCATAATGAACAGCCCGAATAATCCAACGAGCAAAGCTTGGAGCGAGGCGGACGAGAAGCGAGTCATAGATTTTTGCCGCGAAAAAGGCGTGCTCGTGCTCGCTGACGACGCTTACCGCGACTTGTGTTTCACGCCTCGCGGCGACCGGCCGCTCGGCGAAGGCGTCGTAATCGCGACGACTTTCTCGAAAGCGTTCGGGATGACGGGTTGGCGCGTCGGCTCGATGCTCGCGGGCGAGGAAACAATCAAGAAAATCGTGGCGTTCAACCAAATGACGGTAACGAACGTTCCCGTATTTTTACAAATCGGCGCGTTGAAAGCGCTGGAAATGAAGGCCGAAATCGAGGCGAAGGCGCGCGCGCTGTCGAAGAAGCGCGCCGGCATCGCCGCGCGAATTTTGCGCGGCAAGCTCGCTTACGCCGAGCCTGACGCAGGATTCTACGTTTTCCCGGAACTGCCTGCAGGCATCAAAGGCGACGGCGTGGCGTTCGCGAACGCGCTTGTCGACGAAGCGGGCATAGCAATCGTGCCCGGCGCCGCGTTCGGCGATTACTCGCGCTTTTTCCGCTTGTCGCTGGCGGGTGATGACGCGTCGCTCGAAAGCGCGCTGCGCAAAATCGTTGAATTAGCTGAACGCGCTGAGCGCGCGCACTAGCTGGCGACGTTCCGCTTTTTTCTTTTTTCTCACGTATTTTAAAGCCCAACCTGCAAATAATTGAGGATTTAGTTACTTTGAGTGATTGCGATGAGTGAAGAAAAAATTGAAGTGAACGCGCAACCACCGCGCGGCACGCGCGATTACTGCGGCGCCGACAAGCGCTCGCGGGACGCAGCTATAGCAAAGCTTCGCTTCGTCTTCGAGAAATACGGTTACGCGGCGCTTGATACGCCTGCGCTCGAGAATTGGGGGACGCTCGCAGCGAAAGGCGCGGGCGGGGACGAGATTCTCAAGGAAGCGTACAAGCTCGTCGACCAAGGCGGCCGCTCGCTCGGGTTGCGCTACGACTTGACCGTGCCGTTCTGCAGGTTCATCGCTGCGAATCCGAGACTCGCAATGCCTTTCAAGCGCTATCAAATCGCGAGCGTTTGGCGGGACGGGCCGGTTAGCAGCGAGCGATTGCGCGAGTTCGTTCAGTGCGACGTCGACGTTGCGGGCGCTGCGGGAATGCAGGCTGACGCGGAAATAATCGCGATAATCTCTGACGGGCTCTGCGCATTGGGGCTTGATTTCGGCATCATGGTTAACAACCGCAAGCTTCTCGACGGACTTTTAGAGTATTGCGGCGTGGAAAAAGAAAAATGGATTCCTGCGCTTCTCAGCGTGGACAAGCTCGAGAAAATCGGGAAAGAAGGAGTTTTGAAGGAATTGAAGGAAGAGCGCGGAATCGGCTCCGCCGCGGCAGATAAATTGTTGAAGCTCTTGGCGGATTTGAAGGAAATGCCGACGGAAAAAGCATTGGCTTTCGTGAAGAAATCAGTCAAGAACTCACTGGCCAGCGAAGGCGTGGCGGAACTCGAAGCTGCGTTCGCTTACGCGGAAACGCTTGGAGCCAAGAATTTGCGTTTCGACGCGAGCCTCGCGCGCGGTCTAGCGTATTATACGGGCACCGTCTTCGAAGCTGTGCTTCGCAACTCGAAAATCAAGGCGAGCGTTGCGGCTGGCGGCCGTTACGATAATTTGATAGGCAATTTCCTCGGCGGAGGACGAGTTGTCCCAGCGGTGGGCGTTAGTTTCGGGCTTGAACGCATTCTCGAAGCGCTAACGGCAGAAAACAAAAACGAAAAGGACGCCGCGCCCGCGCGGGCGTTCGTTATTCCGATTAAAGCGACTGAAGCGGGACTGAAAATCGCTCGCGAGCTGCGCGCCGCAGGCGTTTCCTGCGCAGTTGATTTGCTTGACAGGTCGATTTCTAAAAATTTGGAATACGCTAGCAAGCAAGGTTTTGCGTTCGTCATCATTGTCGGTGAGAAAGAATTAAAAGAAGGCGTCGTCAAACTAAGGGACATGCTTTCAGGCGAAGAAAAACTGTGCGACGTCAAGGCAGCCGCGCGAATCATTATCTCTTAAAAAGCGGCGCGTTCCTAATTTTTGTTCGCGCTTTCCGGTGAATGCTAGTGAGTAAATGAGCGAATTACCAACTGTTTACGAACCCAAGAAAATAGAAGACGGCGTCAGGCGTTACTGGGAAGAAAAGCGGATTCCGCAACGTTTGGCCGAGCACAGGAAAGGAAAAGAAAAATTCTTTCTCCTCGACGGTCCGCCTTACATCAACGCGATGCCGCACGTTGGGCACGTGAAAACGACAACGTGCAAGGATATTTGGACTCGCTTCAAGTATATGCAAGGCTTCGACGCCTACGTGCAACCCGGATTCGACTGCCACGGGCTTCCAGTCGAGGTCATCGTGGAGAACGAGCTCGGCGTGCGCGCCAAGAAGGACATCGAACGACTCGGAATCGACAAGTTCGATGCCGCGTGCCTCGCGAAGATTTTGAACAACGAAAAAATTTGGATGAGCGTTTATCGCGATCTCGGCGCACTGCGCGCTTACTTTGAGCCGTATTTCACTTACAAGAATTATTACATCGAGAGCGCGTGGTGGACGCTGAAACGCCTTCAAGAACGCGGTTTTCTCTATGAAGGAAAGAAAGCAATTCACTGGTGTCCCAAGTGCGAGACGGCGTTGTCAGGTTACGAAGTCAGCGATTCTTACAAGGACGTTACGGATCCGGGAGTTTACGTTAAATTCCGCTTGAAGGGCAAGGACAACGAATTTTTATTGGTCTTTACCACGACGCCTTGGACGCTTCCGGGAAACGTTGCAGTTTTCGCCGCGCCTGAAGCCATCTACGTCAAAGTCAAGACTCAAGACGACGTAGGCAGAGAAGAAATTCTCGTGCTCGCGAAAGATCTCGTGAAAACGGTTTTCGAAGCCGCGCAGCGCGATTACGAAATTCTTGACGAGTTTCCCGGCAAAAAATTGGATGGCTTGGAGTACGAATCGCTTCTCGATTGCGAACAGCAAGACGAAGTGCGAGCGCATCCGAAGGGCTTGCGCGTTTACATGAGCCTTCCGCTGATGAAAGGGAAAATTTACAAGAAGCACGTCATGAGGAGCGAGCAAAACCAAACCGCGAGCAAAGGAAATGCGGGCGCTGAAAAAAACGGGGAGGAACAGCCGCGCGGTGCGCACGAGGAATTCGGGGAATTCGTGACTACGACGGACGGCACGGGGCTCGTTCACTGCGCGCCGGGCCACGGGCAGACGGACAATCTAATCGGAAAAGAGTACGACCTGCCGGAGGCTTCGCCTGTTGACGAGCGCGGTTGCTTCACCGATAAAGTCGGCGAGTGGAAAGGAGTTTTCGTTAAAACTGCTGACAAAGGAATCGTAGAAAAAATCAAGCGCGAAGGCAAACTCTTTCTTTTCCAGGAAATAACGCACTCTTACCCGTTGTGCTGGCGGTGCAAGTCACCGCTCGTCTTTCGTTTAAGCGACCAGTGGTATCTCAGCGTCGAAGCAATCAAAGACAAAATGATTGAAGACAACGAGAAAACGCGTTGGCTTCCCGCTTTCGGCCGCCAAGCTTTTCACAATTGGCTTGCTGACGCGCAGGACTGGTGCGTTTCGCAACAGCGTTTTTGGGGCATTCCAATGCCGATTTGGATATGCGATGACGCCAAATGCGGGAACAAAGAATTCATTGGAAGCGTTGAAGAGTTACGCAAGAAAGCGGTGAAAGATCCTGGTGATTTGGCTGACTTGCACCGTCACACGGTCGACAAAATTAAGTTGCGGTGCCCGAAATGCAAAGGCGAAATGCAGCGAGTGAAGGATATTTTCAACGTTTGGTTTGACTCGGCGATTTCGCCGTGGGCGAGCCTTGGCTACCCGCGCGAAAACAAGGCGTTGTTCGAATCCATGTTTCCTCTTCCTCTCGTGTGTGAGTCGCAAGACCAGATTCGCGGGTGGTTTTACGTGCTGCAATTCGCGGCGCGAGCAGCGTTCGACGCTCCTGCCTATCGCGCGTGCGCTATGATGGGTTGGGTGCTTGACGAGAAAGGAGAAAAAATGAGCAAGAGCGCGGGAAACGTGATTTGGGCTAAAGACGGAATAGCCGCGCTCGGAGCCGACGTCGTGCGCCTTTATTATTGCTGGGAGCTCGCGCCGTGGGAAGTCCAGAAATTCTCTCTCCAGAGCGCGCGCGAAGTGCAGCGCTCGCTAAACGTAGTTTGGAATTCGCTCGCCTTCCTAAAAACTTACGCGCCAAGCGGCTTCAAAGCGAATGACGCGGCGAAGTTCACGAGAGTCGAGGATTCGTGGCTTCTCTCGCGGCTTAATACAGTCACGACGGAAGTTACCGCGCACTTGGAAGCGTTCGAGTTCCACCACGCTGGACGCAAGCTCGTCGACTTCGCCGTAAACGATTTCTCGCGCTGGTACATCAAGCTCGTGCGCGACCGCATGACCGAAAGCGACGACAGCGCGAGCCGCCGCGAGTGCGCTGAAGCAATGCGCCGCACCATAGCGCAGCTTTCCAAGCTCATTGCGCCGTTCTGCCCGTTTATTTCAGAAGAAATCTATTCGCAATTGCGCGAGTACGCCGGCGGCGGAGCCGCCGAAGAAAGCGTTCACTACTGCGATTATCCGAAAGCGCGCGACGGAGCCAGCGACGAAGCCCTGGAAGAGCGAATGGCTTTCGCCGCGAGCGTGAGCGAAGCCGTCAACTCGCTGCGCCGCGCGAACTCACTCAAGCTGCGCGCGCCAGTGCGCGAAATAGTGGTTGTGGGGGACGCGAAAGCCCGCGCCGCGGTTGACTCGCTGCAACAGATTATGCGCGATTCCACGAATTCGTTGGCAGTGCGTTTTGCGGAGAAAGAACCTGCAACGCTCAGCGCCGTATACGAATTGAAAAATGCTAAAGTTTTTCTCGACACGACGCAAGACGCTGAGTTGAAAGCATTGGCTTTAGTGCGCGAAGTTTCGCGCAACGTTCAGGACTGCCGCAAGAAAGCGGGGCTGCGCGTTCTCGACGAAATCGAGTCCGCCGCCGTAGGGGGACTGAACGCGGAACAGAAGAAGGCGTTGGAGCCCAAGCTGAAGGAGCTGGCGTCGGCAGTGCGAGCGCGCACGTTCGCGCTCGCCGAGCACGCGGCAAGCGATTTCTCGAGCGAAGCGAAAATCGACGGTGCGGCAGTCAAAATCTTTTTGAAGCGCTGAAAACGCTGAATTGCGCGCCCGCCCCAGGCAGAAAAGCTGGAAAAACGAATGTTTTTAAGCGGAGGATGGTTTCTTTTCTCTCAATAACGACTAGCCCGTTTCAGATTTTTTTGTTTCAGGATTTTGTTTCGGGCGGCGACTGCGGCGGCTGCGATTCGGAGGCGGTTCAAGTGAATCGAGTTAGCAAAAAAATTTTAGCGTCGGTTTTACTGTTGCTGGTTTTTTCTTTCCTGGTTTCGAATGTTTCAGCCGCAACCGTAGGCCAGCAGACGGGCTTGGCAGCCGCTTTCCCGGCGAAAGAACTGGACGTAGTCGAGAAAACGGCGCAAATTGACAAGGCCTCGATCGTCCTGATAAACTCCATGGTAACGGGCACCGCGGTCATGCCCTCGTTCCAACTGGTTCCAGGCGGCGGCGCCGCGGGAAGCGACACGGGAATCGTTGGAACGTGGCAGTCAACCGAGGAAACGCTCACGTTTCTCGCGAACGGGCAGTTCAGCAGCGTCGGCAGCAGTTCGGGGACTATTACAGGGACTTACTCCGTTCAAGGAAACGTTTTGACGGTCAACTACGTCGTTCCAAGGCAGTTTACGGTCGATTTCACGTTTTCCATTTCGGGAGACACGCTTCAAATCTCGCACCCGCAAGTAGGAACGCTCACTTACACGCGAGTCGGTGCATCGAGCGCCGCGGCAAGCGGCGACATCGTCGAGGCGGCGAAAAACCTGGTTGTGGAAAAGGAAGAAGGAGCCGGAGCGAAAGTGTTGAGCGAAGATTTGACGACGGGAGTCGGCGGAACTGGTTTCATCGTGTCGCCAGACGGTTACATAGTCACGAACGCGCACGTCGTGCTCGCGGGGCAGGACCCGGAGGAAATGCTCGTGAACGCCTTGTTCGACGAGTTCGCCAACAGCCTTTACGGCGAAGCCGCGCAGTACTACAACATCAAGCCCGAAGACAAGGACGCGGTCACGAAAATACTGCTGGAAAAATTCATCGACTATTTTTACCAGTACGGGCAGATTACCGATGTCACGACGAACTATTACGTCTTGAACGGCGTCGCGAGTCCAGGCGAGGACTTGAAGGTCAAGAGCTGGGTGGCGGTCGTCAAAAAAGAAGGAACGGTCTTCGAAAAAATCGGTTCGGAGTACAGCTGGGGTAGGGACGTCGCGGTTCTGAAAGTTGACAAGACGAATTTGCCTACAGTCAAGCTCGGGGACTCGGACGCGGTGCAGGCGGGAGAAAAAGTCTTCATAATAGGATACCCGGACACGGGCGCGTCGGAATTGTTCAAGCCGGAATCTATGCTGGAGCCTACGGTAACGCAAGGAATCATCAGCGCGCGGCGCACCCTAAAAAACGGTTTGGAGACGCTTCAGACTGACGCCGCGATCAACCACGGAAACAGCGGCGGACCGGTTTTCAACGAGAAAGGTGAAGTAATCGGAATCGCCACTTTCGGCGCGGGGCCAGCGGAAGGAATCGAGGCGATAAAATTCGCGATGCCAATTAATCTCGCGAAAGAGTACTTGAACGAGTTGAACGTGAAGAACGAGGTGACCGCGCTCGACACGGAGTATTCCGACGCTCTCGAAGCGTTTTGGAGCAAGGATTGTTATGCCGCCGTGCCCAAACTCAAGGAAGTCCTCGTTTCGTACCCGGGACACCCTTACGCGCAAGACTACGTCAACACGTGCGAGCAGGCGATTCAATCCGGCGAAATACCGAAGCCCTTGGACCTCGGCGTAACCGGGCTAATCGTCTTTGTAATCATCGTGGTGGCGGCGCTCGCGTTTTACTTCTTCAAGAAGAAGGAAGGCGGATTTTCGCTTTCATCAGTATCGCCAAAACAGTCTGCGCCCGCTGCTAAGAAAGGAAAGTTTTGCGAGAACTGCGGCGCGCGGCTGAAACCAGGGGAAAAATACTGCGACGGGTGCGGGAAAAAACTCTCGTGACCTCCGGAACCGCAGGAAGCCCGGGAACCGCGGGGAACTCAAAACCGTTTTTAAGCGCGGCGGCGTTGCTTTAATCGTGAGTTCATGGGTTTCCTAGACTCGGTCGCCGGCTCGCTGTCGCTCGACTCGCTCTTCCTGCGCAAGAAACCCAAGCACACGCTGAAATGGTCTCTTCCCGAAGCGAGGCTTTCGATTCCAATAGAACACTGCAACAAAACCGTCGCTTCGCTCGAAAAAGCGAAGGCGCGCTTCGCCGGCGGAGGCGTATTCAACGACGTCGTGCACGCGAAATCTTACGCGGAAGGCGTCTACGCATACTTCATCGTTCGAACGGACGTGCGCACGGAGAAAGAATCGTTGTTCGCCGACGCTTACATGCTGCAAGAGGAAGACAAGCTCGGACTCGATCTTACGGCGGGCTTCCCCGTCGACGAGGATCTCGCCAAGCTCGGTTACGAGAAAGCGTTGGAGCGCCGAGTCGAAGAATGGCGCTTCGTTTACGGCGCGGTGCGCGCCTGCGTTTTCGACGTTGCGGGCTTCGGCAAATTTTTGGAAATCGCGTTGCCGGCGACGAAGCTCGAGAAGGCGCGCGAGGCGAGCGAGAAAGTCGCTTTTGCGCTCATCGCGAAGCTCGGCTTGCGCAAGGACGACGTTATTCCGACAGATGTTATCACGCTGCAAATCCTGTCGCAGCAAGGCGCGCTCGCACCGCAAGAAACTGGAGGCGCGGGAAAAAGCAAAGCTTCGAAATTCGGCGGCGATTTCAAGCTAGGTTCTGCTTGATTGCTTCCGTTTTAAACAACCTTTAAAACTTGCGGAAGCGTCTAATTTACTTACGTTTGTCAAAGCGTATTGAAGATAGTGCTGTCGAGCTACGCTTGGCGTTTGCTTTACGCACATGGTGCATTAGATTGACTTCGTTTTCATCGAAAAAACCGTTCGCGTTCGCACTGGTTTTGCTAACCGTTTTCTTGCTTGTTTTGGCGAGCCTGGTTTTCAATCAACCGACGACTTCTTTCGCCCCTGGCAAGCATGCGATACTGGCGGCGGACGCCGGGCGCAATCATCCTTACGCGCTTTATTTCGCTACGGGACCGACTATTGAATTCGTTTCGCCTACGCTGGCAAACGCTACGATTACTAGCAATTCTTCGGTTTACGTCAACGCTACGACTGATGACAGCGAGCCTTTAGGAGGCGCTTTCATCGACTGGAACCGCACGATGCGCGGCTACTGGGCTTTCGAAGAAGCCAATTCGGCTTCTACCGCGTTTGATAATTCCACGTGGGGAAATAATGGCACTCTACAGGGCACGCCGAAAAACATGCGGAAGGTCGGACGATTCGGTAACGGCGTTTATTTGAACGGCAACGCGGAGTATATTGAGGTTCCTCACTCCGACAGCCTGAATTTCACTGGCGCAACTGGCTTCACCGCGGAATTGTGGGTTAACATCAGCACCACATACTCTCAAGAATACGGGTTGATGTCCAAAGGCTCTGGCTTCACGCCGAGCTTCATGCGCTGGTCGCTGACGCCGTCAAAAACAGGAAGCGAGTACACGATATATCTGCGTGGAAACAGCGAGGTAACCTTCGTTAACCCAACATCCTTCAGTGTTTCACCTGAAATATGGCATCATCTTGCAATCGTCTTCAACGGTTCTGCCGCTTCCAGCGAGCGTATCAAGAGTTACTTGGACGGCAGTTTGATGTCTACTGACTCTTCAACGAACACGCAGCTTCTAGACAACAGCAACGATTATTTTCTGTTCGGCGCGGAAAGCAGCAACTGGCTTAACGGAACGATCGACGAAGTCAAGCTTTACGCTCGCGCGTTGTCGGCGCAGGAAATCAACGCTTCCTATAACAACAGCGTTTATCGCCTGGAAAACAATTTCGGTGGCTTGAGCGACGGTAACTACAATTACTACGCTTTCGTAACTGACGTCAATGGAGTACAAGCCAAGACGGAAACGCGTACTGTAACGATAGATACGACTAAACCTTCGCTCAGCTTCGTTCCGCCAACGCCGGACAACGCTTCGTCGACGAGCAACACTTCAGTTTACGTTAACGTCAGCACAACCGATTCGAATCCCGGCGGCGCGTTCGTTGACTGGAACCGCTCGCTCGCAGGTTATTGGGCGATGGACTACTACAACAGCACGGGGGTTTACGATAACGGTACTTGGAGTAATTTCGGGGTTTTCACTGGCGGCGCGCTTACCACTGCTTCCGGAAAGTACGGCCGGGGCTTGAGTTTAGACGGAAGCGGCGATTACCTTACTATTACTACCAGCAATAGTTTGCAGGGATCAAACATTACTGTTTCAGCGTGGGTTTACGCTAATGTTTTGACGGGGGATGATCGAAGCATCGTAAATTATCGTAGGGCTAGCGGGGTTGCTTACCAGATCGTTACGAATGCCAGCGGAAACCCGTATTTCCGGCTTTATAACGGTTCTTGGGTTTTGACGACTTCGCCTGCAGCTTTGAGTACGGGCCAGTGGTATTACGTTACGGGTCAGTATAACGGCACGGATATTTCGATTTGGGTTAATGGTGTTTTAAAAAGTTCTTTGGCTCACACGAGTGGTTTAGTGTACACGAGTCCAACCGCGTTATACGTTGGTTGTTACGACGCTAGTAACGATTTTTTCAATGGAACGATTGACGAAGTATCAATTCACACGCGCGCTTTAAGCGCAGCGGAAATCAACGCGTCTTACAACAACGGCGCTTATCGTTTGGAAAACAATTTCACCGGCTTGAGCGGAACTTACCAGTACTATGGTTTTGCGGTTGATGCCGCTGGGAATCAAAACAAGACTGAAACGAGAACAATTACTTTGGGCGTGACTACGCCCTCGGACATCGCTTACGTTTCGCCAAGCCCGTCGAACGCCTCGTTCCGCAACTACGATTATTCTTACATCAACGCGTCGTTTACAAACAATTCCGCGATAGACACGTGTTTGCTTAATTACGTTTACTCGAACAGCACGAACGTGAATTTCACGATGACGAAAATCGATAACGCTTCCTGCTGGTTTAACGTTACGGCCCAACCTGACGGGCAAGCGAATTTCACGGTTTACATAAACAACACGGCTGGCGTGTGGGGAAGCAACTTGACTTACTACTACTTTATAGTCGACAAGACCGCGCCTGCGAGCATCGCTTACGTGAACCCAACGCCGTCAAACAATTCTTACCAAAACTATTCTTACGCGTACGTTAACGCGACGTTTACTGAAACGAATCCCGACACCTGCCTGCTGAACTACGTTTACCCTAACAGCACGAACGTCAACCTAACGATGACGAAAGTTACGGGCGCATCACCTTACTGTTACTTCAACGTTACGAGTCAGTCTGTTGGTCAAGCGAATTTCACTGTTTACGTCAACGATTCCGCGGGCAATTGGGGCAGCAATTTGTCGACTTACAAGTTTTACGTTGTGTCGTACGACGACGTGATCTTCAATTCAAGCTTCGACCAAGGCAACTTGATTAACGCGACTTTCGTCAGCGGAGACGCGGCTGGCGCGCGTTATTACACGGCGCAAGTGAATTACTCGACCGCGAACTTCAGCGACAAGCACTGGTGGTTTTACTACCAAATGCAGAACACGAGCGGCAAAACGATTACAGTGAGCATAAACAATCTCGCGGCAATCGACATCTCGGGAGACCGTTGGCCGAACATCGAACCCGTATACAGTTTCGACAACAACGAAACGTGGTACCGAGTGCCTGCCGCGAATTACAGTTGTTGCAGCGGCAACACTTTCAACGTGACGCTTTCGTTTGCGAGCGACGCGTCGCAAAACCAGACTTGGATTGCGCCGATACCGCCTTACAACGTGACGCGCCGCAACGCTTTGTTTACAGAATACGCTTCAAGCCCGTACTTGACTATCGAGAATTTGGGGACGCTGCCCTCGGGAATAAACTTGACGCTGGCTAAAATAACTGATTCGGCGATTCCCGACACGAACAAACGCAAGATTTACGTCATCGCGCAAGAACACTCTGGCGAAACCGTTGGCAG
>CAITNU010000029.1 GCA_903893865.1 uncultured Microcaldota archaeon | reverse complement strand
GCAGCACTGGCTGAGCGTAGCAGCATCGCGGTCGAAGACGAAGTACGGCGAGCCGTTTGCGGCGCTGACTTCGCACGCGTAACGCAGGAGTTCGTCTTGCGCCGGGTCCGTAAACGTTGACGCGTCGACGTGGCAGTTGAGTTTCGGGAAAGCGAAGGGTTTTCCTTCGCTGTCGCCTTTTTTCGCTACTTCCAAGAGCGCGCGCGTGAATTGTTGCGCTTCGCGTTCGTAGTCGGCGTACGTGAGGATGTGTCCGTCGTTCGTCGGTTGCACTAAATTCGTTTGCGCGTCGCGAGGCACGTCGTCGAGCCGTTCGATTTCGCCGTTGGCGTGAACCCATTGGTATTTTCCTCCGGGCCCGACTGCGGGAACGTTTTTGAGATAGTCAGGTATTCCGAAGTGAATGTTGCAGTCGATGAACAACGTTTGCGAGCCGCGCGAGAAAGCGTTTTGCGAGAAAGCGAAAATCAAGTGTTGCGCGTGCTGCTTCATTTCCTCGTAAGACGCGCCGCGAAACAACGGCGCGTAAAAAATGTTTAGGTACGCGAGTCCGAGCGCGCCCGCATAGTACGCTTGCATCGAAGCGAGGAACGTATTCAAGTGTCCCGTCAACGTGGCGGCGTGTTTCGCCGGGTAAGAGTGCGACGCGAGGTTTTTGAGTTGAAGGCCGTACTTCTTGATGTATTCCGGCGAATGCCCGCTACAATAAACTCTGATTATGTAGCCCAAATCGTGTAGGTAGACGGCTCCGCTTAAGTGCGCTTCCGCGACTTCGCGCGAGAAAACTTCTTTGAGCGCGTACTGCTTCAGCGTGTTTTCAGCTATTGCGAGATTAACCGCCTCGGGGTTGTTCGTCATGATGTTGCTGTTCTCGTTGGTTTTCGCGAAAATGAGTTGGTTGAGGTTGTAAACCGCGATTCCCAGTATTTCTTGCTTACTCAGTTTCTTTTTGTGTCCCCTCTCGAAGAGTTCGTTGTTGACGAGTTCGCGCAGCAACGACACGCTTATGCTTTTTATTCCGGAAACGCTTACGCGGCGTTCGACTGCGAGCGCGATGTCTTCGGCTTCGCCTTGCGCGAGCCCGGTTTCCTTGACTAGCGCGTCGGCGATGCGCGTCCTGTCCCACGGCTGCGCCGTGCCCGCAGTAGGGCTTTCGACGATTAACTGCATGAAGTCGGTGGAGTCTTTCGCTTCGCCGTCGGCTTCCTCGCGAATGACTTTCAACGCCTTGATTTCGCGCTCGAGCTGCGTGAGGTCGCGGAACTGGCGGTAAACGCTCGCGAAATTAATGTACGCGACGTCGTCTACTCCCCGCAGCTTGTCCATCACGAGCTCGCCTATGTCGCGGCTCGAGACTTCGCTGACGTCGCGGGAACGCAATTCGCGTTCTACTTCGTCGACGAGGGAATCGATTTTGTCTTCGCTGACGGGGCGTTTGAAGCAAGCGTGATCGATTCCAATCTTGATTTTCTTGCGGTCGAAAGGCTCGCGCCTCCCGCTCTTCTTTATAACGAATAACTCCATCGCCGCTTCTTCGTAAGTAGTGAAGCGTTTCTCGCACTTCTTGCACTCGCGCCTTCGCCGCGTTTTTTCGTCGCCTTCCGCATCGCGCGAGTCGACTACGCTAGTATCCGCGTTACCGCAATAAGGACACTTCAAAGCAAACAACCTCCTACAAAAAAATTACAAAAACCTAAACAAAAAAACCTGCAAAACAAAACCTGCAAACCAATAAACAACGAGAAATCCGAAAAACCCAAAAAAAACAGTTTAAACCGCTTAAAACCGCTATTTTTTACGTCAAACGACGAAAAATCACATGCTAGCTTTCCGCTATTTTCGCTTTGAAACCACAATATGTGGCGCTGTCGACGCTTTGCCCACTACTATATGTTGATTGCCGTTTTTTCGGCGTTTTAGGACTAGGTTTTTAGGGTTTAAATACTTTTCGTGACTACTCTTCCGTTGAATCGAGCGCCATGAAGCGGAATTCAAACCACCCAAATTGCTAAAAACAAGGCGAGGAAGCAGGCGAAGACGACTCCCCAAACGCGCGCGTTCCAAGCGTAGATTTTCGTTCCGTCGAGCGGACCGAAAGGCAGTATATTGAACGAGCCGAGGAGCACGTTAACGTACGCCGCAGTTGCCGCGAGTTCCTTGTAAGGCGTCACGAAATACATTCCCAAAAAGAACAAGGCAAGCACGAGGTTCGTAAGCGGACCGGCAAGCGAAATCTTTCCGTTTTGTTCGCGCGAGACGCGGCCGAAAATGTATACCGCACCAGGCGCTGCGAAAACGAATCCGCCGCGAGTAACGAACGCCATTAAAATAGCTAGAAACAAGCCCCACGTCCAAGCGCGGTATTCCGAATGCACGCCGTAGCTTCGCGCGACCGTTCGATGCCCGAGTTCGTGGAGAATAAACGCAGAGCCGACTGCGACGAGAATGACGAGAAAATAATTCGGGTCGAACAATTCGCCTTTGAAGAGCGAGAACGCAAACGAAATCGTTATCACTGACGCGAGAATGTGGGTCACTTCGATTGCGCTGAACGAAAACAAACCGATTTTGCCGTTCATTCCTTCAATTCCCCGTAATTGTCTTGCTTTCCTTTTTTGCCTGAATTCCCGCCGCTCCCGCCTCCGCCGCTTCCGCCTTCGAAGCGCACTTCCGCTCCGCTGATATTCTCCGTCTCAGTCAAGCGAATAGTCGGCGGCGAAAGCGTGCCAGCGTATTCCTCGATTATTCCTTCGGCGAGCGAGCCGTTTTGAAACGAAACGCGAATCTTTTTGCCCACGCGCCCTGCCTCGAGCGCGTTCACGAAAATCGGCTCGTTTATAGTAGCGATTCCGAAAGGCGTTTGTTGGTGTCTGCGCGCGAACGTTATCAAAACGTCGCCTTTGCGCACGCCGCGCACGCGCGGCCAAGCGTAGCCCGCGATTATTGCGAGCGCTAACGCGATCGCGAGCAGCCGCCAAACGTCGCCGAGCAAATTGTCTTTCCACCCGAGCGAGGCTTGAATCCAACTGCTCATTCCGTAGAGTATGAGCGCGAGCGTCACGCAAAGCATTGCGGCGTTCGCCGCCACGCGCAAATTCATTTTTCGATTCCTCGCAAATTATTCGAGAGATTATTTTTGCTCGATTCCCGCTTTTAACTTTAACCGTAACCCGCCTGCGCCTCGGCTTTCTTTATGAGGAGCGTCGGCCGCACCGCGCCGAGCGCTTTAGCGAAGTGCGCAGCGCGCACTTCTTTTAGTATTGTAGGCGCATATTTTCCTTGTTTCTTAGCTTTTTGTATTTCGCTTTCAGCTATTCCTAGAACTTCATCCGCTTCAATCTGGTTAACTATTGTTTTTTTTAGTTCTTCTTCAAGTTGTTTGAAATCCCAATTGTTTTTTAATGCCTTTGTCACAAACGGGCCTGCTTTTTCAATTATTTCGTTTTCGCGCAATGCAATCATTCCAGCTTCGCGTACGAGTCCTTCAAGGTCGGCTCCGCTGTAGCCTTCCGCTTTTTTTGCGATTGCTTTGAGGTCAACATCTTTTGCGAGGGGCATTTTCTTCGTGTGCACCTGCAAAATCGCGAGGCGTGCCGTTTCGTCGGGCGCGGGAACGTATACCAGCTTATCAAATCTTCCTGGGCGTAGTAGTGCTCGATCAAGCAATTGCTCTTGATTTGTTGCGCCTATTACCACTACTCCTTTTAAGTCTTGTAATCCATCCATCTCAGCGAGAAGCGTGTTAACAACGCTTTCAAGAACATGCGTTCCGATTTCGCTTCCTCGTTGAGGTGCAAGCGCGTCGATTTCATCGAAGAAAATAATCGTGGGCGCTGATGTGCGCGCCTTGCGGAAGACTTCGCGCACTCCTTTCTCGCTATCGCCCACCCATTTTGAAATCAGTTCGGGTCCTCGAATCGCAATGAAATTCGCTTCACTCTCGGTTGCGACCGCCTTCGCGAGAAGCGTTTTGCCAGTGCCTGGGGGACCGTACAACAAAATACCGCGAGCGGGTCTGATTCCAAACTTCGTGAAATCTTCTGGTTTTTTTAGTGGTCTTTCAACCGCGTCTTTTAATTCGCTTTTCGCTATCTCTAGCCCGCCTATTTGTTCCCACTTAACGTTCGGCACTTCAATATAGACTTCGCGCAAGGCACTCGGACGAATTTCGTGTTTAGCGTTTTCAAAGTCCGCGGAGGTTACTCGCATTGAATCCAGGATTTCCTGCGGGATTTGTTCGTCTTCGAGTTTGATTTTCGGTAGCGTGCGTCTCAGCGCTTTCATCGCCGCTTCCTTCGTCAGCGATTGAAGGTCCGCTCCAACGAAGCCATGAGTGTGCGCCGCGAGATCGTCGAGCGACACGTCTTCAGCGAGCGGCATGCCGCGAGTATGAATTTGCAGAATTTCCTTGCGCCCGATTTTGTCGGGCACGCCTATTTCGATTTCGCGGTCGAAACGCCCTGGCCTGCGCAGCGCGGGATCAATCGCGTTAGGCCGATTCGTCGCTGCGATGACGACTACTTGCCCGCGGCTTTTCAGCCCGTCCATCGAGCTTAATAATTGAGAGACAATGCGCTTCTCGACTTCGCCAATTACTTCCTCGCGCTTTGGCGCGATGGAATCGATTTCGTCAATGAAGATGATACTCGGTGCGTTTTCCTCAGCATCCTTGAATATCGCGCGCAAACGCTCTTCAGCTTCGCCGACGAATTTGCTAACGATTTCCGGGCCGTTTATCGTGATGAAGTGCGCTTCGCTCTCGTTCGCAACCGCGCGAGCGAGAAGCGTTTTCCCGCAACCAGGCGTGCCGTAAATCAAGACTCCTTTCGGCGGCTCGATTCCGAGGCGTTCGAAAAGCTCGGGGTGACGCATGGGCAGTTCAACCATTTCGCGAATCTTCTGCACTTCTTCTTTTAGTCCGCCTATATCCTCGTAAGAAATCGTCGCGATTTTACCGAGCTCCTTCACGGGTTCTTCGCGCAATTCGAGATGCGTCTGCCCGCCTACGAGCACGAGGCCCGCAGGAACTGTTTGCGCGACTGCGAACGGAAACGAGGTGCCAAAAACGTTTATCGACAAAATGTCGCCTTTGCTCAATGGCTTGCCCACGAGATTCTTTTTCACGAATTGCTCGAAGCCGGGAGCGTAACGCGTAGGTTGATTCGGCGCGAGAACGATTTTCTTGGCTTCCTTGATTTCCGCTTTCTTGACGCGAACGGAATCGCCGAGTCCCACACTCGTGTTCTGCCGCAGAATTCCGTCCATGCGAATCATGTTCAAGCCCTCGTCCTGCGGATGCGCCGGAAGCACGATTGCGGCCGTAGTTTTTTTGCCGCGAATTTCGACGACGTCGCCCGTAGTCACGCCGAGCAGTTTGCGCGCGTTCGTGTCGAGACGAACGATGCGTTTCGCGTAATCGATTTGCAGCGCTTCCGCTACCTTCAGCGTTACTTCCTTGAGTTCCTCGGGCATCAACGCTCACCTTTTGAAAGAACGATTTTTTAGACTCTTACTAGTAGGTTGTTGGTTTATTAAAAAACTCGTTGAACTGAGTTGAATTGAATGCGTTGGATTACGCTTTCCGCAATAATAAGGTTTTTGTTTTCGCCAGCCCGAAGGCTCGAATCTACTCAAAACGATTTTCAAACGATTTCGCAGTCGCCGGGAAGCAGTTTCTCGACGTCGCTCGATTGCGCATCTAGTCGCGCGGCGATTTTCTTCGCCGCCTCGCTTTTTTTGGTAACACCTGGTTTGACGCGCACAGCGTTGCGCGGCGCGGCGGCGTGAACCGCGGGAAGGGCAAAAACGAATCCGTCGGCGTTTTTGGCGATTGCGAGCGCGAGCTCGATATTCTTAAACCATTGCCGCGTTCCGCGAATAACGAACGCGCCTTTAGCGACGAACTCGCCGTGCGAGTATTTGCTAACCTGCTCTTTGCGGACGGCGTAAGCGTCGCAAGCGCCGCTCCCCGCCTTCCAAGCGCTAGAATACGACGCAGCCCACTGCGCTGCCTCGCGCGCATCTTGCTCGCCCGCAGTTGCGCCGTTTTTTAAAATAGTGGCTGGCGCGCCGTGCACGTCAGCGTGCAAAAACAAGTCGTTGTCCTCAAGGTGATGCGCGACGACGTCCTCGTTTTGCTTCGCGTCTTTTCCGGCGATTACGAGGAATCCGCCGCTAGTCTTGAAAAAACGGTAGCGCTCGAACCACTCGCGCTCGCGCAAAGGCTTGATTTTGAAGCGAGACCGTGCCGCAACAGCTTCCGCCGCTGCGCTCGCTCGCGCGGTTGCGTCTTCGCGCCGCATTTTTTCGAGGCGCACCTCAGTTTGGATTATCGCTTTGCGCGCGCCTTCGGCTTTCGCTCGCGCCTGCTTCGCTTTGTCGAAATAGTCGGTCGCGTTCTGCCAAACCGTTTTGCGCACGTCCAGCCGAATCTTCATTTTGCTGCACCGTTCGGTTTATTATGCATTGGTTGGTTTAAAACTTAGGCGATACTGGCTGGAGTCTAGAGGTGAGTTGATGGAAAAACAGGTGTTTTTCGAAGAGTATCCTTGCTGGATTGTTTTGTTGGCTAACGCCGTGTCGCTCGCGGTTTACGCGCTAGGCGCCTTCTTGATGTTCAGGCTCGGCGTGCTTTGGCTTTTAGCGTATTTGCTTTGCGTCATTGTTTTGGAGGCGCGAGTGCTGAAAAAGAGCTGCGTCAACTGCTGTTACTACGGGAAAACGTGCGCTTTCGGGAAAGGAAGGCTCGCGGCGCTGTTTTTCTCGCGCGGGAATCCGAAGTCATTCGCAAAAAGGCAGGTGTCTTGGAAGGACGTTGCACCCGACTTTCTTATCTTCGTCATTCCCGTCGCGGTGGGCGCTTGGTTTTTGATTCAAGCGTTCGACTGGGTTTTGCTCGGCGCAATCGTTTTGTTGTTGCTGCTCGGTTTTGCAGGAAACGCGTTCGTGCGCGGTTCGCTGGCGTGCAAGCACTGCGCGCAAAGGCGAATCGGCTGCCCAGCCGAAAAAATGTTCAGCAAGAAAAAATAACTTTTTTCTTTTTTCAAACGAACTTGCGGAATACACTAACGACTCGCATTATTGATTAATTACTGCTTTTCGCTTTTTTGAAAGCTTTTTTATTTAAGTTCAAATAGTATTCAGTCATGGCTATATCGGATTTGCGCAGCAGCAGACGCTTGCAGGCTAGTTGGCTTGGAGCCGGACCCAACATTTTAACCGCCTCAGAAACTTTGCTTGACGATTATTTCAAGCTGAAGCCACGGGAACACGTCGCAATAATCACTGATGGTTCGAATCCGAAAGTCGTCAACGCGCTCCGGCTTGTTTTAAAAACGAGTTTCAGCCATCCTGAAACGCAAATGCACGTAGTTAATTTATTGAACCCCAAGCGAGCTTCAAGTTCGCCAATTCCTGAAGCTGCAAAAGCGTTGTCTAAATCGCACGTTATAATCGCGCCTACCGCCGCTAGTATCAGTTATTCGCCTGAAACGCAGCGCGCGTTGAAGCGAGGCGCGCGGCTTCTTTCCATGGCTGCTGTTTCTCCCGACTTGTTCGTTCAAGCGCTCAGCATGGATTTAAGAAAAATGAGGCAGTACGTCGGACGCTTAAAGCACGTTTTGAAGCCTAGAAAAACAGCGGACGGCTTAGTAACCGGAGTCAAGAGCGTGCGCATCATCGACGCTTTGGGTTCTGATGTTACGATGGAAATAGCGAAGCGGAAGCTCGACGTTATGGACGGAACATTGCATACGCAGGGAGTTTTCGAAAACTTGCCGTTCGGCGAAGTTTGTTTGGCTCCTTTAGAAGAAACCGCAACCGGAAAAATCGTCTTGAAGTGGTGGAAGGGAAAGAAGCCCGGCGAAGGCCTGGCTAGACTTCGTTTAGAGAAAGGCAAGATTGTTTGGGGAAACAAAGCGGCGAAGGCGATTATCAGTTACCAGCGAAAACACGGCGGCGAGAACGGCTTGAAGCTGGGCGAACTCGGTTTTGGAGCTAACCCCGCGTTTAATTACGGCCACATTACTGGAAACCCGTTGCCTGACGAAAAGATTCCGGGCGTTCACTTAGGCTTAGGAAAAAACACTGGTTTTGGCGGTTCGATTGACTGCAATGTTCACCGAGACTACATTTTATTCAAGCCAACCGTTTATTTCGACGGCAAACGCGTAATACATCAAGGCAAACTCCTTGGATTAAGACGCGCTTAGATACTTGTTGAACCACGCGGCAGCCTCGCGCTCCGCGCGGCGGAGGTGCGCCGTTTTCGAGAAGCGGTGATCGGCCCCACGCACGAGAACTATTTTTTTGGGCGAGCGCGCGGCAGCGTAAAGCGCTTGACTTTCTTGAACCGGGACGACTTCGTCTTTCGTTCCGTGAATGAAAAGAATTTTGTTTGTTCGACGGGCGTTAGCCAGCGCGTTGAAATCGTCGAAACGCGTCGGCGGACACAAAGCAACGGTTGCTTTAATTCGCGCACCGCTCGCGGCTACGTTTACCGCGACGAAACCGCCGAGGCTGCTGCCGATTACGCCGATTCGCTTGAAGCCTCGGCGTTGAAGAAAACTGATCGCGCGGCGCGCATCGCTTATTTCCTGCGCTGCGATTTTCCCGCGCAACGCTCCCTTGCTTTCGCCGCAGCCGGTGAAATCAAAGCGCAGCGCAGCGTAGCCGCGGCTCGCGAAAAAGCGCGCGAGCTTTTTGGCTTTACCGTCTTTGTTGCTTCCGAATCCGTGCAGAATAACGATTCCCGCGAACGATTTCGCAGGCGCGTGCAAAACTCCCGCCAGGCGTTGTCCGCGCGAGTTATTGAAAAAAAGTTTTTCACTACGCTGCCGCATCAGCAACGCCTTCGTTCTCTTTCTTTTCCTTTTGTTTTTCCTCTTTCTTTCCCGTTTTCTTTTCCTTCCCGGCTTTTTTCTTTGAAGCCTTCGGCGCCTTCCTGGGCTTTCCCTCGAGCTTCCCCTCGGGCTTGACGTTTTGCGCGGTTGCCGTAACTTTTTGAGGCAATGGCTTGACTTCTTGCGTTGGTTGCTTGGTTTCCTGCGCTTCTTCTTTTTTCGCGTAGCGTTTGTTTCCCCAATTAGCTTTGCTCTCGCAGTTCGGCGTCAAACACATTTCGAACGGACGCCTGCCGCGGCGAACGATTTTAACGATAGGAAGCGAACAGAACGTGCATGTTTTGCCCGTAGCGAGAACCGCCGCGTCCTTCGGAAGCGGGAAAGTGTTTTTGCACTCGGGGTAAGCGTTGCAAGCGGCGAACAAACCGAATTTTCCGCGGCGCACAACGATTTCTCCTTTACCGCACTTGTTGCATTTTCCGAGCACGCTCGCCTTGCGCTGCATTTCGTTTACAGCGCCGAGGAGTTCGCGGCCGATCGCTTCCTCTTGAGGACGGAATTCGTCGCAGATTTTCGCTATCTCGCGCTTTCCCTCCGCCACGACTTTTTCCTGCGTTGTTTTGCCTTCCTGAATCTCATCCATTTCCTTCTCGAAGTGCCTCGTGAGTTCGTCGCTCATAATCTCGGGCACGTGCTTCTCCAGCGAATCCGCGACTGCGAGCCCGAGCGCCGTAACCGCGATGCTTTTTCCTTCCACGTAACCGCGCCGGTAAAGCGTCTCGATTATTTCCGCTCGAGTCGCTTTCGTTCCCAAGTCGCGTTCTTCGAGTTCGCTGACTATGCTCGCTGGCGTAAAACGCTTCGGCGGCTGAGTCATTTTCTTCACTTTCTTTATCTCGTCAACAGTGAGTTTTTGGTTTAAGCGCAGTTCAGGCATTTGTTTTTCCTCGAACTTCGTGTACGGCTCGTAAAAACCCATCCAACCGCGCTTCGTCACGCGGTCCCCTTGAGCGAAATATTTTTCGCGCCCAAGCGTAAGCTCCGCGCCGACTCGCTCTGCTTCAGCGTCTTCGGCGAAACACTGCAGAAAACGCCGCACGATCAAATCGTAGACTTTCGCCGCCTCGCCCTTAAGCGCGCCCGCACTCGGCTTCAAGCCAGTCGGATGCACTGCGGGGTGCGCTGGATCGACTTTTTCGCCTTCAGCTGGCTTGACGCGCTCCGCGGCGAGCAACGCCTTCGCCTTTTCCTCGTAAACAGGGTTCGCGGCAAGCTGCGAAATTATTTTCTTTAGATTGAGTTGCGGCGGCAGCTTCTGCGACGCGCTGCGCGGATAAGAAATCAGCGCCGCCTCGTAAAGCCCTTGAGCGATTTGCATAGTACGCGCCGGATTAATCGAAAAGCAACGATACGCCTCGGTCTGCAGAGTCGTGAGGTCGAAAGGCGGCAACGGTCGCAGCTTCATTTTCTTCTTATCGAGCAGGGAAACGAAACCGCTTTTTTCGCTACGGGCAAGCGCTTCATCCGCCTCTCGCTCGTTTTCGAAACGCTGCTTGCGATGCAAAAATTCCACGCCTTCATAAAGCGCGACGAGCTGCCAGTACGGCGTTGAAACGAACGAAGCGATTTTCTTTTCCCTCTCGGCGAGCAACGCGAGCGCGGGCCCTTGCACGCGGCCAATGCTTAGCACGCGGAACGCGCCAGCTCGACGCACCGCGCTCATGAGCGCGCGGCTGATGTTTATTCCCCAAAACCAATCTAACTTATGGCGCGCTTCACCCGCCCAAATATTCGAGTAATCCAACCCGCTTTTTTTTTCGAACGCGTCAATTAATTCTTCTTTTGTCAGCGTCGAGAATTTCATTCTCGTTGCTTTCGATTCGTCGCAATGAGCGAAGCGCAGAATATTGAAACCAATCAGGCTGCCTTCGACATCAAAGTCAGTGGCAACTACGAAGTCGTCGGCTTTTTCGCTTAGTTTCTTTATATTGTCAAAATATTTTTTCGCGTAATCGGATTCCTTGTTGACTTCCCAAGACGGCTGCCACGCTATTTCTAGAGCTGGGTAATCGGAATTTCCAGTTACTTGTTTTAGCCCGAACAAGTGGCCTACCGCCGGAGCCACCTTGATTTCGCGGTCGCCTCGCTTTAATTCAAACCAGTAAGCGCCTCCGGCCGCAACTTTTTTGGGTTGATCGTCGGCTAACGCTTGCGCTATCTTGGTTGCCGCGTTAGGCTTCTCTGAAATTATTAGTGTGTAGCTCATAGTTGCTGACTCTCTCAACCAACGCGTTCATTTTATTCTGTTTTTCGTCTTTTACCGCCTTGACGAACTTTATTCCCGCTTCGCTTAACTCGCAGATGTGCGGCTGGTTTGGTTTTATCCTGCGCCTAATTAATAACCGTTTGTCTTCAGCTAACTTCGCTAGATGATCTACGTGCCCTTGAGTGCGGCCTAATTTTCTTCCAATGTCCGCCGTAGTGCAAGCGGTTTCCCCGAACTCGTCATAAAACGCAGAAAGAAACTCCTCAAGTCGTTTGCCTTTGACAAAATGGCGTTCTTTCACTTTGCTGGCCGCGTTCTCTAAGCGTTTCAAAGCGATTTCCCGGAATCTAAACACTCCGAGCTCGAGTAGTTTGTCAAAATCTCTCGCGTGAACTATGAGCAAATCCTTTGTCGATTTCGGAAATTTTTCCCCGGGTTTTTCTCTCCGCACCGAACAACCCGCCCTGCTCAAAACAAGCTCCGCCGCATCCAAAAAGTAACTGTCATTCATCCCGATTGTAAAGACCGCGCGCGAACGGCATTTGATGATACTACCTTCAGCGTCGGTAAGGCCCCTCACGAAGGCAACGCCTAGTTTTTCATCGCTAATTATTTTAGCTAGTTCTTTGAACAGACACTCCAACAGCAAACGCTGTATTCCCGCGCCGAGTCTCAAGGTTATTTTTGTTTTGCGCCGATGTGGCTCTACGCGCAAATGAATCTGTTCGTTGGCTACGCCGAGTTTTTCCAACAACAGTTTTGCCGCTGGAATGTTTTTCTCGCCTGGAACGCCGACGAACGCAGTCGTCTGGTTTTCAGCGTGAAATTTTTCAGCGTAAAACCAAGCGATGAATTTCAGGATTTCCTCGTTCGTGTTGGTAACTGAAAGTTGACTGTTGATTTCCTTTGTGCCTTCTCCCGCAAATAATCCGAGAAAATACGCGCAGTCTTCGTCAACAACAATTTTTTCGCTTATCTTCGCTAAAACCGTCCTCTTTCCTCGAGTCATTTTCTCTATCGCGTCAAACAAATCTTTTTTCCGCACCCCGAAGCAGACGCACAACTCCATTGCTTCTGCGAACGTCGGGTAACTTGTTTTGTTCAGCCACCGCTTGACTCTGTTTGGCTGAACGCACAATTTTTTCCTGCCAACCACTACTCGCTTTTCCAGCAATTTCTCAAGAAACACTTGGTTTAGTGCTAGCCGCGCGTTTGTCGGAAAATACTTGTACAGCAACTCGTAAGCATCGAGAATCATTCGTCATCAGGTAACAAGTCGCAACGGCTATTTTTAAACCTGAAGCGGGTTCGGTTCCGGTGAAATTAGTTGTCGGAAACTCGTCGCCGCGTTCGGTTTTTCCGCGATGATTAATTCAATTGAAGGCATGCAAGCGTTTTCTGCGAGGGGTTTAAAAAAGAGTGGGCTCGCGACTAGCATTCGAATTTCCACTTCGTTTTAAAAAATTTGCGAACTTTTGTTACGCTCGTGCTTTCTCCCGGAATTTTGAATTGCCTGAAAATATCTCTCAATTCAGCGCCGAAGCTCATCGGATAATTCTCGTAGTCTTCGGTTTTGTGAATAGTCGCGCTCGAGATTGTATCTTTTGGAGTGATATCAAAAGAAACCAATAAATCGCCTTTCTCGTTTGGTTTTGTTCCCGGCAATCTAATCTCGGTTGTTTGTCCGCGAACTAATTTCAGCAACGGCGATACGGTAATAATTTTGATGTGTGGTAAGCGCTTGAAAACTAGGGAAAACGGAATGTGAATCGTTCCGTCTTCGCGCAACTCAATTTTTTGGAAACCGTGCAACTGCAGCTCTTCCTTCAAAGACAAGGCCGGCGACGTAAGCGCCCTGTGAAGGAAACGAATTAGGGCGAGCCTGTCTCCTCGAAACAATTCGCCCTCGTGCCAAGGAACCCTTATTCCGACTACGCGGCCTCCCTTCACCACCGCATTAAGCCTGAGTCCGCTTTTCTCGTGAAGAAAGCTCAACGTTTTTCCCGAAAGTTTTTTAGGCGCGCGAACTCCGTTTTCAGGCGCTCTCAACGCTACTTGCTCTGCGGTAAGATGAAAAACAAGCGGAATCTTTTCCTTTAAAAGCGAGGGCGTCACTAGCAAAGATTTCGCGTTCCTTTTTACGCCGAGTTTCGCATCAGTCAGCGCGCTTTGCAGTTCTCGCATTCCAAAAACGCCTTTTACTGTTCGACAGTAATTCTTGGTGAAACTAAATTTAAATAAGCCGCTTTTGAAGCGGAGACTACGGATGCACTTCACAAAATCGTGTACTTGCTCAAGTAAACCTGGACTTTCAACACTTCCAGAAACGGCAGTATCAGCAGCGAATTCGTTACTAGCGCGACGTAGCGCGCGCCGAGGAAAAAGCCTTCAAGCTTCAGGAAAATCCAGGAATTAAGGAGGACGAGAAACCCGGCGAAAAGCAGGAAGAATACGAAGTAAGGAAAGCGGCGCCTCATGATTTTAACGCTCATCTCGACCGCGTGCCACGCGCCCAAATCGTCGATTACAATCGCCTGAGGCGCGAAAAGCACGAGGAGCGATACGACGAACGTGACGAGAACGCCGAGCGTGGG
>CAITNU010000028.1 GCA_903893865.1 uncultured Microcaldota archaeon | reverse complement strand
TTGCCTTTCGCTTTCTCGTCGATTTCGCCTTCGCGAAAAGCTTTCAACACGCTTTCCTCTAACGGCTTGATTATGACTTTGAAGCGGTTGTGTTTGTTAGGCGACTTGCCTTCGATTTCAGGGCTTTCACCGACGACGGTTTCGTGGTAGACGACGATTGGCGGGCCCGTATCGATTTCGACTTTGCGTTCGTTGCGAATCTTGTACTCGATGATCTCTAAATGCAGCTCACCCATTCCGCTGAGCAAGTGTTCGCCCGTTTCCTGATTCAGCGTCACGCGCACCGTCGGGTCTTCTTTCGCGATTCGGCGCAGCGCCTCAACGAGGCGCATCAAGTCGCGCGGGTTCTTCGCTTCGATTGACTTCGTGACGACGGGTTCGGAGTGATGCTTGATTTTCTCGAAAGGCTCGATTTCTTCTTCGCTGACCGTCTCGCCCGCGTAAACTTCCTTGAGTCCGACGAGCGCGACGATGTTTCCCGCGGGCACTTCGTCGATGGTTACGCGGTCGATTCCCATGTAAACCGCGACTCCCTGAATTTTTTCACGAGCGTACTGCGCGGCGAGGTAGAGTTCGGTTCCTTTCTTGATTACGCCTGAATAAAGGCGTCCTACGGCGACGTCGCCAGCGTGCGGGTCGACTTGAATCGCGGTAACCATGAAGCACGCTTTGCCGTTCGGGTCGCAGTTCATCATCGCTTTTCCAGCGGACGAATTCAAGTCGCCGTGCCAGATGACTGGAATGCGGTACTTCTGCGCCTCGAGCGGGTTCGGCAGCTTCGTGACGACCATTTCCAGAATGACGTCTCCGAGCGGAGCCGTTGCCTGCAGCGAAGCGTGGTCGCCGGAAACGCACTTGTCGTAAATGTCTTTGAACGTGATTCCTTTCGATTTCATTATGGGATAGCTTATCGCCCACTTGTTGTAAGCGCTGCCGAACGCGACGTTGCCAGAGTCGACTTTCATCTTCCAGTCTTCCTTGTGCTCTGACGGCGCGTAGTCTTCAACGAGCTTGTTGACGCCGTTAATTATTTTGACGAACCGCTGCTGCATTCCGTTGAAGTCGAGCTTGAGTTCGTTCATCAAGCGGTCGATTTTGTTTATGAAAAGCACGGGCTTGACCTTTTCTTTCATCGCCTGGCGCAGAACCGTCTCCGTCTGCGGCATCACGCCTTCGACGCAGTCGACGACGAGGATTATTCCGTCTACGGCGCGCATTGCGCGAGTGACGTGCCCGCCGAAGTCCACGTGCCCAGGCGTGTCGATTAAATTGATTAGATAGTCTTGTCCGCCTTGGTTGAACGCGATGGAAATGTTCGCCGCTTTTATCGTGATTCCGCGCGCTTGTTCCTGCTCGTCGTAGTCGAGCACGCGTTGTTCGCCCGCCAGTGCTTGCGAAATGAGTCCCGCGCGCGCGACGAGCGTGTCGCTTAACGTAGTTTTTCCGTGGTCGACGTGCGCGACTATTCCCATGTTGCGAATGTTTTTGGGATTGCGCATGAGCTTCGAAACGTGCGCCGCGACGCTTTCCTTCGTTGCCATTTCCAAAACCACTCCGTAAAATTGAAAAAATTACTTTTTGCTT
>CAITNU010000027.1 GCA_903893865.1 uncultured Microcaldota archaeon | reverse complement strand
GTAGCCGAAGTAGGCGACGATGAGAACGATTATCACGAGCGCAATGCTCGCCAGCATTCCTTGCGGCGCGGCTAAACCGTATTTTTCAAGCTCGGTTTGCGAGTAGAGCGGAACGACGACCTCGCTAGTTTCCGAATACGCACGGTTGTTAGCGTCCTTGAAGGAAATCGCCACGGGCAAACGGATTTCGGTTGCATCGGTTTCTGCGTACGCTTTTATTTCGATGGTTTGGTAATCGTCGGAATCCAGTGCGCCAACGTACGTTTGTTCGCCCGAAATTATTTTTAGGCCTGGCGCTTCCTGCACGTTTACTTCAAGGAATTTCGCATCCGCAATGCCTTTGTTCACGATGCGCAGGATGATGCTTCCGACCGCGCCGGCTTTGTAGAGGGTGCTCGAGTCAAGCGAAACGCCGAGTTCGGGCTTCGCTTCGACGAGGATGCCCGCATAATCCGTTCGCGATTGTTTCGTACCGTTCGCGCTGTAATACGCGAGTTCCAGCGGAATTCGGTACGCTTTTATTGCCGCATTCGGGTACGCTAGAACGTCGAAAGAAACTTCGCTTACGGATTTCGGTTCTATCAGCGCAACGCGTTTTACGTTCGAGCTCCCGATTGCGGTGAACGGTTGGTCGTCGGTGAACGCTAGTTCGAGGGAAACGTCTTTTATCGGCGAGTTGCCGGTGTTTTCTAGTTTCACGCTTAAAACCGCTTTGTCGCCTGGCTTGATTTCCTCTGGCGTGGTTTTCACTTCGCTTATGCTCAAAACCGCTTCCTGCACTTGCACGTAAACCTGCATTTTGACGCTCACCCAATCCGTTCCTTGCGAGCGGCACGAGAAGCCCAGGTCATTGTATCCGGTTACCGCGTTGTCGGCGACTCGGACTTTGTACTTGAGCACGCTGCCTTGCCCTATTGGAAGAAAGGCAATGGTTTTCACTGCGTCCGCGGGGTCGTCTACGGAGAACGGGAAAGACGAATCGATTTTGCATTCTACTCCGCTTATGGGGTAAGCGCCGTTGTCCACGCTTATGAAAACATCGGCGTATTGTCCGGGCTCGGCCGGGGAAGGCGAGTACTTCAGCCCACTTATGGTGAGCGTTCCGCCTACGAGCTGCGCCGCGGCGGTTGCGCGCGCAAGGAAAACTAGCGCGGCGAGCACTAAAACCGTGTAAAACAAAACCTGGTTTTTTTCGTTCTTCATTCTCAACAACACCTCTTTTTTCTACGTTTTTCTGCGAAACATTATAACGCGATTGCGGAAATTACTGCGAGATTATTCTCCCGTCTTTGATTCGCACTACTCTTCGCACGTGCTTGACGAGCCCCGCATCGTGCGTTACGATTATAACCGTCTTGCCTTCTTTTTCGTTTAACTCGCGCAGCAACTCCATTATCTCCAACCCCGTTTTAGAGTCGAGGTTGCCGGTCGGCTCGTCCGCGAGAACGACTTCCGGGTCTACGGCGAGCGCGCGCACTACCGCGACGCGCTGTTGTTCTCCGCCGCTTAATTCCATTGGCCGGTGATCCCACCGACCCGTGAGACCAACGCGAGAAAAGATTTTTTCCAGCCGCTTGCGCCGCTCGCCTTCCTCAATGTTTTGAAAAAGCAGGGGTAGTTCCGCATTTTCGTAAGCGGTGAGCGAGTGAATTAAATTGAAGTTTTGGAACACGAAACCGATTTTTTCGCCGCGCACGGTCGCCAAGTCGCTTTCGCTCATTTTCGCGATATCCTCGCCGTCCAGTAAAATGCTTCCTTGAGTCGGCAAATCAAGCGCGCCCACGCAGTTCATGAGCGTCGATTTCCCGCTTCCGCTTGGTCCCATTATGGCAACGAATTCGCCGCGGCGAATCGACAAATCTACTCCTGAGAGAGCGCGCACTTCTACGCCTTGCGTTCCGCCCATGCGGTACGTCTTGCTGACGCCGCGCAGCTCGATTACGGGCCCGCTTTTCTTGCTTTCGCTTTTTTTCTCTTTTTCTTCTTCCTTTTCTTTGGTCAAAACAAACACTTCTCGTGAAAATAGGGAAACTGTTAGGTTGAAACAAATATTTAAGAGCCGCAGAAACGACAGAAAGAAAGCGAGGGGCATAAATACGCGGCGCAACTAAAAAACTGTTAAGCGTTTGATGCATTATGGCTAAAACAATTAAGCTCGGCGTCGCCGAACTCGAGGCGGTCGCGAGCGAAACGGATTCCGCGTTGCGGGACAGCCGTCTCGCGAAGTTCTTCGAGCTCGCGCCAGGCGTTTTCCGCCTAAAATTCAGCAGCCCGGCGCACGGAGAGGCCAACGTCTTGTGCGACCTGAACTTCGGCGCGTTCCTCGCAACGCGCGTTCCCGAATCACCAGCTGCGCCGACGCAATTCGCTGCAGCGGTTCGCTCGCGTCTCGACAACGCCGCTCTGCGAGGCGTGACGCTCGTCGGCGGCGACCGCGTAATGCGCTTCGACTTCGAAAAACAAGAGCGTTTCGCGCTCGTATTCGAATTCGTCGGCAGCGGCAACGCGCTCTTGCTCGACTCGAACGAAAAAATAGTTTTCGTTTGGAAGCCAGCTGTTTACGCCGCGCGCAAACTCGCGCTGCGCGAGCTTTACGCGCCGCCGCCGCAAGGCGGAAAACCGCGAGCCGCAACGGGCGGCGAAGCGCGTGCTCTTCGCTCGAGCACTGAAATCGAGCAAGAGTATTGGCAGACGCGCGCAAACGCGACGCCCGACAAAACGGAAACGCACGAAAGCGCGCGGTTGCGCGCGCTCGAGAAGTCGCTCGAGGCGCAGCACGCGGCGGTGCCCGCGCTTGAAAGCGAAGAACGCGAGGCGCTTGCCGCTGGAAAGTGGATTAAGGAAAACCGCGCCGAGTGCGAGGAATTAATCGGTGCAGCGAAAAAAAGTGACGAACGCGTTCTCAAAAAATTTAAGGCGCGGCGAAGCGGCGCGTTCGTTGAAATCGACGCCTAATACCTACAGCTCGTTTTACGTTTCAAAACAAGCGGCGCTGTTGCTGGCGGAAGAAAAAGCGCCCGTCGGTTTCAGCTTATTCTGGGCTCGAGAGCCCACGCCTGTCGACGACCATCACGTCTTTTACGTCGAGGACCGCGGCGTACGGAACCGCAACGAGGTCTTTGCCTTCGTGTTTGGCGCGTGCTGCGAGGCTCGAGTCCGGGTTCGGCTCGACGAGCACGCTTTCGAGTTTGCCCGTTAATTCGTTCATATACAAATCGACTACCCGGCCGATTTCTTCTCCGTCGGTAGTGATTACCCGCTTTCCAGCGAGTTGTTTCGCGATTACGTACTTGACCAAAGACATCACCCTGAGTAAACAGCGCGATTTTAAGCAATACGGTTTCGTTAAGAGTATTTAAATAACTTTCTTCCGTTTGTTCTAGGGCAATGCGCGTTAAAAAACGGAATCGTTTTGGACGGGAGAGGTGAAAAGGCGAATGAAAATCAAGGACGAGGTTTTGAAGACTATTGATTCGCTGAAGAAAGCGGGTTTCAATCCGGTTGACGCGGTGTTCGAGGGTGCCGTCGGCGTGAAAGAGGATACGACGCTCGCGTTTCTCGACAAGCTCGACGAAAACCAAATGATTAGCGGCGTGATTCGCGTGATTTACACGAGCGACGGCGACAACGTTCGCTTCGTGGAAATCCCCGTGGGACAGGCGCCTGGCGGCGAAGGCGGAATGCCTGAAGAAACTGCGACAGCCGCGCCGGCGATGAAGCGCAAGTAAGAGCGCAAGAACGGCGCACGCCAAACCGTTTCATTAGCGCCGCAAGTAAGCAAAACCTAGCTGCCGCAATATATTAAAGCAGAACAGTAAATATTTGGGGCGCACAACGCGTGTTATCTGTTTATGAAGCCTTGCACAAGCTGGCTGAAGCGGGACTGCCTACTAGCGCGGCAGAGCGACTGCCCGCCAACGATGGCGCCGCAGAAAAAGTGCTCCTCCATTTTTTGAAAAGATACGGGGGCGGCGTCGTTTCTGCGGACAACATGTCTGAATCGATTGTAGGCGCCGCGACAGCTAAAACTTTTTTCAAAAAAGAAGAAATACCGCAAATCGTTGAAGAAATAGGGCGACGCGGCTCTCCCGCGATCGTGTGGTCGTATGATCCTGCTTCTCTAAAATCGCATTTTGGAATAATCGCAGTAGATGAAAGAGGACAAATCACTGTAGACGTTCTGCCGCGCGCTAACGGCGTAGAAGCGCAACTGAAAAGCTACCACGAACTCAGCAAGGGAACAAAAACGCCCAGCCATTCGCTTGTCCTTGAACCCGGCAGACTTTGGCGGGTTGTGGAAAACGCAAGATCTGCGCGTGTCATCAAAACCGATGCAGAAACGGGCAAACGCGTTGCCGCGGAATTAAGAGAGAACGGGTATTTGGAGCGCCTTTCGAATTTAACTGGCGCGCTGGGCACTTTTAACGTTTCGTTTTATCGCACGTCGACTGGCCGCTACGGATTTTTCCATCCAGTAACTGCAACACCTCATTTTGTTAGATAAACGGACAACTGGCTGAAGAAAGAAAAATAATTAGAAAAAGGAAAAACGAAAAAGAAAAACGAACGGTTTACGTTCGGTGGTATTTGTACGAGTACGGAAGCGGTTTCGCTGGCGCTGACGGCGCGGGTTCCTGCTCTTCTTCGACGAACGTGTTCGGCGAGGTTATGATAATGCGGTCGGCCGCCTTGACGCTCTTGTACATTATCGTCTTCTCGTGGAAGACGCGCTTCGCCTCTTCCTTGCTCGCCGCTTTTATGGGCTCGAGCGTGAGGCGTACGACTTCGCCTTTCTGCAAGTCGATTATCACGTCGTAGACTTTGCCCAAGAATTTGGCTCCGTCAGTGTAGACGTCCATTCCCATTAATTGGGATACTTTCACTGCCATGCGGGGTTTCACCTCTTGAAAAACTGCGCGATTAAGCGCGACTTTTGCGACGAGTTATTTTCACTCTGCTCGCGTTTAAAAGCTTTGGGAAAAACGGGAACCGCGGTACGCGCAATGCTCGAGCCACCCGCATCTACGCGGCGCGCAGCACGAGCGTTTTCTTTACTTCGTTCATCACGTGCCCGTAATCGCGGTAGTGCTCGATGGCGAAGATGCGCACGTCGTAAGAGTCGGGTTGCACGCGCGGCGTGCTGTAAACCGCGATTTTGAGTTTCTTGCGTTCTCCGGGTTGGAGCGGTCCGAGGCGGACTTCGCGCGTGTTCGTCAAGCCCGTTTGGTCGAGCGCCAACGGTTTTTTGACTTCGACGACTACGCTCGTCAGCAGTTCTTTGTCCGCCGTATTCTGCAAATCGACTTCGAGATCGACGGCATCGTTCTTGTAGGCGGCGATGCGAAACGGGTGTATGCTGCACGACAGTGAATACGCTGAGGGGCCTACGACGGATTTTTTTCCAAACAACTCGAACAAACCCATTTGAAACACACCTTTGGCGGAGTTTAAAGATTCAACTCTTAAAACGAGTTGCTATTCGTATTCTTCGCGGTTTAATAAAACTTTTCAAAAACGATTTCGACGCGCGCGCCTCATTTTTTGCTCCACTTCCGCCACCAATCGGCGTTCGCGCGCAGTGACGCACTGAATTCCGCGCTCAACGAAATGGGTTCGCCGCGGCCCCCGCCGAAGACCACCAAACCGCTTTCTTCTAGCGCCGTAACGAGGAGGAAAAGCGTGCTTTTTGGCGCGCTGAACTCGCTCTCAAGCTCGGCGAAGGGGCGCGGGCGTTCGCGCAGCGCGGTCAAAATTTTTATTGCGAGTTCTTTGCGTGCGGGCGAGAAGGAGAATGCGTTGTCCGCGAAATCGTAAATCGTGTAACGGGACGCCGCTATGCGGTCGGCGTCGCCGACGCGCACGCGCAAGCGCGCCGCGCTCTCTTTTTTTTGGCGGCCGTAATGCTCGGTTAAGTCGTTTTCTGCGGGTTTGCTTTTTTCCGCGTTCAGTTGACGCACCACGGACCCCTCGCTTCCGTTAATCGCGGTTGGTTTACGCGAACGGTTTTAATAAGCGCAAGCGTAAACGCTTCGGTGCTCGCGTGATTCTTTCGAAAAAAGAAATTTTGAATGCAGTAAAGAAAAAGAAAATCGTTATTACTCCGTTCGAGCCCGCGCTTGTCGGCGCGTGCAGCGTCGATTTTCGTTTGGGAAACAACTTCAAATTCTTCAAGAAAACAAAAGAAAAAACGAGAATCGATTCGAATTTCAAACGTTTAAGCGACGACGCTTACGAAGAAAAAACGTTAACGAAGAACGAAACGGCCGAGCTCGCGCCGTTCGAGCTCGTTCTCGGTTGTACTCTTGAAAAACTGAAACTAAACGAAACTATTTGTGCTAGAATAGAAGGAAGAAGCAGCATCGCGCGAGCGGGTTTGCTCGTTCACGTTTCTTCGGCGCTCGTCCAGCCCGGGGTTGAAAACGTTCAGGTTCTCGAACTCATGAACGTTTCGCCGCGGCCGATCGTGGTTCGGCCGGGGGCGCGCGTCTGCCAAATCGTTTTCGAGGAATTGCGCGGGAAAGCGAAGTACGAAGGAAAATACGCTAAACAAAAAACGCCTTAACACAAAAGCGGAAAACAGAAGAACGAAAACGAAAAAACAGAAACGGAGAAAAAAGAACGGATTAACGGAACTGCGGGGTGCGGGTTGTCTTGAAAATCGCGGTTGGAAGCGATCACGCCGGCTTCAGGCTCAAGAAAAAAATAATCGCGTTCCTGAAAAAACGCGGTTACGCAGTTGAAGACGAGGGATGCTTCAGTACGAGGCGCGCGGATTACCCAGTTTACGGCCGCAGCGCGGCGCGGGCAGTCGCCGCGCGGCGCTGCCGCTTCGGTATACTCGTTTGCGGTTCTGGAACGGGAATGAGTATCAGCGCTAACAAGATTCGCGGCGTGCGCGCGGCTGTCGCGCGCGACTCGCGAACGGTGCGGCTAGCGCGGGCGCACAACAACGCGAACGTTTTGTGTCTCGGCGCGCGCTTTACTCCCGCGCCGCAAGCGCTGCGTCTCGTGCGCGTTTTTTTGGCGACGCCGTTCGAGGGCGGGAGGCACGCGCGCAGAGTAAAAAAAATAGAGTAAAAAACAACGTCGCTTAAGCAGAGTCGGTTACCGAGGGGAATTGTTTTGGTTAAGGATTTGAAGAAAACGCGCGTGCGCATCAAAAAAATTTTCAGCCGCGAAGTCCTCGACTCACGAGGCAACCCGACGGTTGAAGTCGCAATCAACGGCTGCCACGCGGTTGTTCCGAGCGGAGCTAGCGCGGGAAAACACGAGGCGCTTGAGCTGCGCGACGGCGGCAAGCGCTTCGACGGTAAAGGAGTTTTGCGCGCCGTAAGCAACGTCAACACGCTGATTCGCCGCCGCGTTCTCGGAAAATCGTTTTCGCAAGACGAATTCGATGCTGCGCTCATCAAGCTCGACGGAACGAAAAACAAGAAACGCCTCGGCGCGAACGCCATGCTCGGCGCAAGCATCGCTTTCTCGCGCGCGGCTGCAGCGCAGTCCGACGCGCCGTTACGCTTGTTTTACGCGTCGCTTTTCGGTTCGAGCGGCACGCGAATGCCGACTCCCGCCGCGAATTTAATCAACGGCGGCGCGCACGCGGGGAACGCGTTGTCGATTCAAGAATTCATGGTTTTGCCGGTTCGCGCGAAAACGTTCGAGGACGCGACGCTAGCGATTTGCGAGACGCGGCTCGCCTTGCGCAAGCTATTGTTCAACAAATACGGCGGCCGGGCGCTCAACGTCGGCGACGAAGGCGGCTTCGCTCCGCCTTGCTCGCAGCAGGAAGAACCGCTCGATTTGCTCGTTGCTGCGGCGGAGGAGAGCGGTTGGGCGAAGGAAATAGCGCTCGGAATCGATGCTGCCGCGTCGCAGTTTTACAACGAGAAGAAAAAGAGCTACGCGTTCGGTGGCGAAACGCTGAGCCGCGGCGAACTCGCCGCGTACTACGCCCGTCTAGCGGCGCGTTACCCGTTGCTTTATTTCGAGGACCCGTTTGAGGAGGAAGCGTTCGATGATTTCGCGGCGCTGGCCGGCCGGCTTAAAGGGAAAATGATTGCTGGCGATGACTTGTGCGTTACGAATCCGTCGCGCGTCGCGCTAGCAGTCAAGCGCCGCGCGTGCAATTCCGTTATAATCAAGGCGAACCAGATCGGGACGATTACGGAAACGCTCGCAGCCTGCAAAATCGCTCGCGAAGCGGGTTGGAAACTCGTTGTCTCGCATCGCAGCGGGGAAACGGAGGACGCGTTTATCGCGGATTTCGCGGTCGGCATTGACGCGGAATTCATCAAGCTCGGCGCGCCGTGCAGAGGGGAGCGCACTGCGAAGTACAACCAGCTCCTGCGAATCGAAAGCCACTTGAAATGAAGCGGCCCGCAATACAATCGGTCCAAGTTACTTTAATATGCTAGTTGTTAGTAATCTTTTTATGCGAGTTTTAGGTGTTTTGCACTCAACACGAATTCCGCCGCTTAGTTCCGCGTCGCTAGCGCAGAGGGCGCTTTACAATATCCATCCAGAGGAGGCAAAGAAAACCAACGAACTAGCATTTATTCTGGCGCGCGTAAACGAGCTTAAACGCGAGTCGTTAAAAATTGGTTTTGAAGGCAACTTTACCGAAAAGGACCTTTTTGGGCGCGTTCCAAAAAACCCTACAGAGCGGTTTGCCAAAGGGCTGTTTTTGCTCGCAAAGCGAAATAAAATACCATTTATTAGTTTAGAGACAGGCGAACCGCAAGAGCTACTGCTGAACCTTGAACTGCCACGGGAGGAGGCGCCGCTTTCCCCGCGGGAGCAGCGCTTTGCCGAACGCCTGGTTTCCGAAGCTTCAAAACTTAGTGACTACAAACAAGAAGATTTAGAAAACGCTGTATTGGTCTATAGGAGCAAACTACTAGTTGACAAAGCCCGAAAGGAAGGGTGTTCCCTTATAATTGTTGGCGGCACGCACGCAAGAGACTTAGAAAAACTGGAGGGTAACGAAGGGCGGAAGCACGAATATTTTTATTCTCCTCTGGCGCAAGAAGGAGAGAAAAAAGAACGCCTTGACTATTATCGCCGCCTTCGGGCGTTCAAACGTTACCGCGGCGTAATCAACCGCGTCTTGCAAGCAATGCCGCAGCCTTAACAAACGGCGTTTATTTTTCCAGCATCTTGCGCAGCGCGCTGCTCGCGCAGCGAATCGCGCCGTGCTCGAAGCACTCGCGCTCGCTCCACTCGCGCGAGCCATCCGCGCGGACGCCAGCCCCAACGAGCAAAACTGGCACGGGGTCTGCGCTGTGCGCTTTTAGTTCGCAAGGCGTCGCGTGGTCGGCGGTTACGAGCAAGCGAGTATTGCGCCAGTCGATGCGTTTCGCGAGCGGTCCGATGAATTCGACGTCGATTTTCTTGATTATGCGGCGTTTCGCGAGCGGGTCGCCCCAGTGTCCCGGCAAGTCGGGTCCCTTGATGTGAACGTAAACGCCTTCGTTTGCCGGCGAGCGCAGCGCGGCAAGTGTTTGCTTCACGCGTTCGCGCAGTCCTTCGCCGCGTTCCGGGTGGTGGGTTTCGGGCACGCGTTCAACGTGCATTCCGAGGAAACGGCCGATTCCTACTTCCAGCGGCATGTCCGCGATAATAGTCCAATTCGGCATTTGCTTGCGGCGCGGCAAAACGCTTTGCGCGTCGCGCAGCAAAATTATGTTCGCTGGCAAAAGCTTCTTTTTTTCGCGGCTGCGGTTCACCGCGCTGTTTTCGAGTACGCGCCTGCTTTTTTCAGCGAATTCGTTGACGAGATTTGCCGTTACTTCCGCGCTTAACGAATTTTCGAGGGGAAAACAGCGCACGACGTGCTTTTTGTAGCCGACGATTGCGGAACCCATTCCGTGCACGCGCATGTATGCCGGGTCGGTGTTCGAAACGTTGCCGCTCAGACGGCGCGCCGCGCGCAAGACGAGGACGCAACGGTGCGCGACAGTTGCTTTAAACGTGAATTTCGCTGCGGGCGCGCTCGTCAAGCGAACTTTCTTGCTTACTTCCACGGCGAGCGCTTTCGCCTCGTGCGGTTGCAGCGTGCGACCGGCGCGCCGGTCGATTATTTTCGCGCCGCGCGCGGTGGCGAAGTTTCCGCGCAGCGCGCACCAACCGTCCTTCATTTTAATTCCGAACCCGATTGCTTCAAGCGCGCCGCGCGCCACGTGTCCTTTCGCAGGATCGTAACCGAGGACCGCGAAAACTCCAACGTCGCTCTCGGGCGCGACTCGCTCCGCCACGACCGCGAGTCCCGTTCTTCCGTGGCGGGCGAGCACGTTTAGATTCGCGCAGTTCGCGGCTTCAAGCGGACTTTTGCCGCCGAATTTTTTTATTGGTCTGTCGCCGACTCCGTCGAGAACGATAATGAGTTTCTTGAATTGGTTCTCTTGCCCGTGTTTCTGTTTTTGTTTCAAAGCAATCGCCTCGCTCGTTTCGCGCGTTTCGCGAACTCTTATTAAAAGAAAAGCGGTTAATAAAACATTGATTTTTCGTTTGCCGCGCGGTTTCGTTTGTTTTCGCGCGTCTTCGTTTTGCGGGGTTGGTTTGCTTTGCATCATCACGAGCCGAAGAAAAAATGGTGGCAGTGCATGAACTGCCGAATGCGTTTTGAAGCCGAAACCGAGCCCGACGTATGCCCCCGCTGCAACTCAGGACACGTTCGGCCGTACGGGCAAGAAGAGTATTCGAAACCCAAGTCGCTTCTCGGACCCGTCGAACAAGCGCCGGAATCGAGGGCGCCAGTGCGCTTGCAAGGCGGGCAACGCATTTTCGGGGACACGAAGGACGCGTGGATGAATTTTCACTCTTCGTCGCCGAGCAATTGCCCGAAGTGCGGCGGCACGGAATTCACGCGCGACTTCAAGCACAAGGAGAAGACGTGCAAAAAATGCGGCGAAATCTCGAGCCTGCGTCGGCCCCAATCGTGAAAGGACTATGAAAGAGTGACGTCTTAATGCGCCGAACGGAAACGGAAAAACGAATTTCAGCTTTCCTGGCGTTGCTTTTCGTTCTAGCAGCGCTTGCGGCGGGCGTTTTGATAGGCGTTGCTGTCACGCCGAAGCAAGCCGCGCCGTCCTCGCCGAGCGCGGAAACAGTTGAAACGGTTTTTTCTCCAGGAAGCGAAGCGCGCCTCGTGGCGTTCGTCGATTCAACACAGCGCTCGATTGACGTCGAACTTTACGAGTTTTCGAATTCAGCGCTAAAGGCGGCGCTCGTGCGCGCTGCCCAACGCGGCGTGCGCGTGCGTTTGATTCTCGAACCGAAAGTGGATTCGAATCTCGGAACCGCAGATTTTCTCGGTTCTCGCGGCGTTTTAGTGCGGTGGGGCTCCCAAAAGTTTTCGAATACGCACGCGAAAAGCGCGGTGGCAGACGCGAATTGCGTTCTCGCGGGCAGCATCAACTGGTCGCAGCACGCGGTTGACTCGAACCGCGAGGCCGCGTTCATCGTTTGCGGAGGCGACGCGCCCGCAGAATTCGAACGAGTCTTTGAAGCCGACTGGACCGATGCTACGACTGTGGCATCCTGATAGGAGTGGAGCCGAATTTAGTGGTTGAAGAAAAAACAATTAAAATCGTTCGTGCCACGCCTCGCGACGCTTACGCGCTCTCCGTATTGACTAAAGAGTATTTCGATTACGCGCAGCTCGACTCCGCAAAAATTCGCGCGCGGCTCGAAAACGGCGATTATGAGTATTGGCTTGCCCGCGACGCCGAGAGCGGCGCGCTCGCGGGTTTCATCGACGTCGATTTCACGTCCGTTCCCGGCTTGAGGAAGGAAGGCGACGCTGCGGTTCTCGCGATGCCTGAAGCGCCCGAAGCCGCTTTACCGAAGCAAGCGAAAATACTGGGTCTCGCCGTGCTTCCCGAATTCCGCGGTCGCGGGATAGCGCGGCGGCTCGTGGCGAAAGCAGCTGAGCGCGCGAGAGCGCGCGACTGCATCAAGATTTTTCTTTTAGTGCGCGAGGATAACGAGGGCGCGCGCGGGCTTTATGAAAAGCTCGATTTCGCGCTTGCGGGCGCGCTTGCCGAAAAGCTTTGGAATCAAAAAATTCTGCTTTACGCTAAAGAACTGAAGAACTGACGCGTGAAGAAAAAATAAAAAGTAGCGGGGAGAGGATTTGAACCTCCGGTCTCCGGGTTATGAGCTTCGCCCCCTCGCGTTTTTTTCCGCGAAAGTCCAGCGGGCACTCCTGGCTACCCTACCCCGCTATAACTACAGGAGAAAATAGTTTTGCGGGGCGGGTTATTTAATTACGCCTTTTTGATGTTTTGGCGCCTAACAAATACGCTTTACCGAATTTGCGTCTGTTCCGCGGCGCCTTCAAACGTTCGCGTAGCCGGACTGGTTGGAAAGGATTTTTTCTATTGTCGCGATGCGCTGCTCGATTTCGCGGAGCTCATGCGCGTTGTCGTGCCAAGCTAGCTTGGAATCGCACTTCGGACAACGGAACGCCGCTTCAGTCGCCGCGTCGAACGCGAGCGTCGCGCACCCTTTCCTGCACTTGTAAATCATTGCGCCGTCTTCGGCTTGCCGTTGCGAGCGCAATAGTTCGAGTTCGCGGCGTTTGGCCGTGAAGAAATTCCGCATCGCGCGGTCGACGTCGAACTTCCACGTGTAAGTGAACCAGCCGTTCGTTAAATTTTTTTCCCGCGCGTAACTGATGAAACCGTGCTTGTGCAGCACGTTGAGCAAGGCGCGGATGCTGGCCATCTTGTATTTCGTTTTTTCTTCTATGTGTTCGTCCGTCGCGCCGTCGCCTATGCTTTGCAGTACCTTGAGACCTTGCTGGGTGGAGACTTGCGAAACGTAATCGTAAAAGTGTTGTGAAAGAGGGTTGGTTTGTTTTGATTTGTTTCGGTATGTTTCGGCTATTGAACGACGCCTGAGCGCGGTTCTCGTTAAAGCCATGTCTATACTCTCGCCTTGACTCACTATATATTCTTTTTCTCGAGGCGGTTCTTCGTCACGTGCGAGTAGTGAAAACGGCGTTTAAGTGGTTTTTCGGCGGTTTTCTGCGCGTTTTTCGGGTTTTCGTGTTTTTTTCTTTTTCGAAACCGTTTTCCCACGCGCGTTCGGCGTCACAGTGATTCGCGCTCCGCCGAATTTTTTGTCGAGTTCGCGTCCCTCGAAGAATTCGTGGAGAAATATCGCCAGCGCGGCGACTTCGCTGTGCGGCTGGCTGCCGACCGCGACGTTGTAATCGCTTTCGTTGTAGACGACGCGCGGAACCTTTTCCGCGCCGATGACGATGAGAACATTCTTTTTTCGGCCGGCGCGGCGAACCTCGCTAATTTTTTCTTGCAGGGGAAGTCCGTACATCGTCAAATGGATTTTTGTTCCCTTGAATCCGCGCAGGAAGCGCAGCCAATTCGGTTGGAAGCGCGCTTTGAACGAGCCGCCCCATTTTTTCGTTACTCCGCGGACGGTTTCAAGCGGGGTTTCGTCTCGTTCGCCGCTCAAAACTATTTCATTCGCTCCTAGCGCTCTCGCGGCGAGGCAGCAGTGCGTGGTTGCGCGCACGTCGCGCTTTTTTCGGTGCCCGAGGCGGAGAACGATTATTTTCGGCATGGTTTGTTTAAGGAAAACGCTTTAATATTCAGCGCAGCATTTCTTACTCTTCTTGGGCTCGTAGCTCAGTCTGGTAGAGCACTCGGCACTTAAAAAACGCGCGACTGCGTCGCGTCCGCGTTTTTGGGATACCGAGGCGTCGGGGGTCCGAATCCCCCCG
>CAITNU010000026.1 GCA_903893865.1 uncultured Microcaldota archaeon | reverse complement strand
GTAAAACGCCTTGTATTTCTGCAAGTCGATGACGCATCCGCCTACGCTGCCCGATTTCAGCACGCTGCCGATGAGTTCAGCGTCGCACAAAGCGGTGACGCTTCGCGTTACCCCGAAAGCGTCGCGGCGCAAGTGCACTGCAGCGCTGATGGCTTTCTTTGCGTTTGCTTTCGCTTTTCCGGCTTTAGTTTTGCGGATCGCGGTTTTTTTTGCCACGCTTGAAATCAAGCGCCGCGCATTAATAAACGCTTTCAAGACTTTCCGCCGCTTTCCGCCGCCGCTCCGCTAACCGCTGAAAAACCGCTTGAAAATCTTCGAGAATTAGCGCGCGAAAAGCGCGTGGAGAGCGCGGCTGCATGAGCCTGCGCCGCGAAAAACAAGAAATTCTTTAAAATCAAGGAATCGTTTGAGGGGTTATTCGTCGCCTTCCTCCACTTCTTCATCCTCGTCTTCTTCGCCCCACTCTTCGTCCTCGTCCCAATCTTCTTCTTCGTCTAAATCTTCTTCCTGCTTTTTCTTGGCCACCAAAAAGTCCCACCTCTTGACGCGCTTTGCGAGCTGCGTGCGAGCAGTGCTTTCGCGACTGCGTTCGCGGTTACGCCCTCGGCTAGCGCCGGAGGAAACGCTATGATAAGCCCAACCCTTTTTTAAACCTTTCGTCAAGCAAAAGGGAGCTCCAATCGCACTCCTCGCGCCTCGATTTTTTAGGTCCGTTCGCTTGCAACGCTTCGAGAAGTTTCTCGGGTGAAACGCGGTTGGTGGCGTTGATTTGCACGACGCGCTTCTCTCCGTAAGCGCGCTCCGCGCGTATTACGCAGTAATCGAGTATTTCGCAAAGCACGTTTTCCGCGATTTTGCTGCGCGCGTAACCGCGCTTTTTCAGTCGGCGGGCGAGCGCGGCGGGTTCGCAACGCAACACGACGCACTCGTCGCACGGCAACGCGAACTCGCAAACTAGGTGTCCTTCCGCGACGAAACCGGCGCCGCTTTTTTTTGCAGCCTTGATTTCCCGAAGAATTTCGGTTTTGAGCGCTCGCAAGTCGGCTTCGTGCTTCGCGCGGTTGAACCACAATCGCTTGCGCTTGACGATTTCGTTTGCTTGAATCAGTTTGGCGCCGCTCGCCTTCGCCAGCGCCTTCGCAATCGCCGTCTTCCCGGTTCCAGGCGTGCCTGTGATGATTAAGCGCAGGACTGGACGCAAGACTGGGCGCAAAAATTTTCCTTTTCGAGGTTTGCCGCGCTTGTTCATAGGCATTACCTCTTTGCCAGCGTTACCTCAAGCGAATCGTGTCAAGGTTCATGGGCGCGCGCGTTTCAACGTGAAGCATGCGGTTAATCGTGCGCGCGAGATTATCCGTCTTGTTCTCGTCCCCGTGCACGGTAATAACGCGCGCTGGCTTTTGCCTGATGTTTTTCGCGAATGCGAGGAGCTGCGAGTAATCGCTGTGCCCGCTGAAGCCCTCGACCGTGTGAATGCTCATGTTTATTTTCAGCGACTCCTGCTTCTTCGAAACCGCGTCGAGAATAGGCACTTCCCGCGCTCCGTCCTGAATCTTGCGTCCGAGCGATAGCGCGCTCTGATAACCGACGAAGACAAGCGCGTTTTTCTCGTCCTGAGCCATGAGCTTTAAGAAACTAACGCTCGGCCCGCCGCTCAACATTCCGCTGGGCGCGAGAATCACGCAAGGCTCGTCGCGCTCGACGATGTCCTTGCGGTCTTTCGAGTTCGCGCGCTTGAACATGGGCGAGTCGAAAGGCGAGTTGTTCTGCAGAATGCGGCGCTGCACGTTGTGCCGCAAATATTCAGGGTAAATCGTGTGAATCGCGCTAGCCTCGAGCCCCATTCCGTCGATGTAACACAAAACGTTGTCGTTGCGCAACTGCTGTTCGAGCGCAAGCATGATTTCCTGCGAGCGCCCAACCGCGAAAACAGGAATAAGCGTTTTCCCGCGCCGCGCCACGGTCGCGCGAATGGTTTGCGCGAGCCGCGCTTCGCACTCCTCGAGGCGAGGCATGATGTCTTCGCGGCTGCCGTAAGTGCTCTCCATAATGAGCGTCTCGACGCGCGGGAAACGCGTATCAGCGCTGTCGAACAGATTCGTTCTGCCGTACTTCAAGTCGCCCGTAACGACGATGTTTTGGAGTCCTTCGCCTATATGCAGGTGCACCATGGCGCTGCCGAGAATGTGTCCCGCGTTGTGGAACGTGAAGCGCACGTCGGGCGTGACGTCCGTTACTTCCCCGTATTCTCGCGTGATGACGTGGTTGAGTTCCTTCTTGACTTCGCGTTCGCCGTAAGGCGCGCCGCTGCCTTCGCTGTTCATGACGTTGATGCAATCCTGCTGCAGGAGAACCATCAAATCGCGAGTCGGCGGCGTGCAGTAAATCGGCCCGTCGTAACCGTAAGCGTAAAGATACGGAATAAAACCGGAATGGTCGAGGTGCGCGTGGGTGAGTATCACTGCGTCGATTTGCTCGAGAGCGAGATTCATCGCGGTAAGGTAAGGGTACGTTTTTTGCGGGTTGCTGGTATCCGCGTTGATTCCGCAGTCGATGATCACGTTGCTTTTCGGCGTCTGCAACAGCATGCACGAGCGGCCGACTTCCTTGAAGCCTCCGAGCGCCGTAATCTTAATCCACTCGCAGCCTTGGCTCGGCGCGAGAATCTTCTTTCCAAGCGTGGTCAAGAATTTCTTGCGTTCTTCCGCGTTCACGAGGAGCGCGCTGCGAACCGCCTTCGAAACTTCGCTCGAGCTCGTCGGCGAGCGCAGCACGCGCGGGCTCCAACCCGTATTCAAAATAATGGCTTTGAGGACTACGCCTTTCTTCCCTATCGCGAGTCCGGGCTTGAGCGCTTCGATTACGACTTCGTGGAAAATCGGGTCGAATTTAATGTCTTGCACGCCCGCTTCAGGCGGAATCGCGCTTTTGATGAACGCGAGCGACTCTGTAGGCGGGTGGAGTCCCGTCTCGTCAGTTCGCAGCAACACTTTCTTGCGCACTTTGCCCGCGATTTTCGTTATTAAATTCTCGTCTTCGTAAAACGATTTTAGGTTCTTCAAGTAGAGAACAATTTGCGGGCCTTCGACTTCGATTCGCGCGAGTTCGCATTGCGGCGGGAGGACTTCCTCGATTTGCTTTTGGAGTTCCTTGATGATGTTTTTTGCGTCCTTGTTGTTTTGTTCGTTGTTTGTGACCAATAAAGCACCTGCGGGTTGACTGAATAATTAATTGAGTTTGAGTACTAGTGCGTTTCAGCGCGTTTCGTGTTTTGCGTTTATGCGTTTCGCGTTTTCTTTTTTCAGGCGATGATGTTCGCGACTTCGTTCTTCGCGATTCGGCGCGAGCCCTTTCCCGTAATGACGACGACGTCGATTCCTTCGCCAGTAGCGTTGTCGCGCTTCATTGCTGCGGCAACAGCTTTCGCTGCCAGGCGCACGGCTTCGCCTTCGTTCATTCCTTCCTTGAAGTTCTCGTCGAGGAGTCCGTACGCCGTGATCGAGCCGCTTCCAGTTGAAACGTATTTTTCTGGAAGAAGCCCGCCTAACGGATCTAAATCGAACAAACGCGGCTTTTCGTCGAAACCAGCGATAATGAGTTGGACGAGGTACGGGTAATACTTGTTTCCTTGCAGGACGTTCGCGAGCAGCGTCGCTGCGCCTGAAACGGTGATGTCGCTTCCCTTGGAATATTTATACAATTCGATTTCCGCGCGCATCATGCGCACGAGGGCTTGCGCGTCCCCGACGCTTCCCGCGAGTGTCATCGCGATTTTGTCTCCGATAACGTGGATTTTGTCGACTTCCTTAGCCGCGATGAACGTCTCCATCGTAGCGCGCTTGTCGGCAGCAAGGACTACGCCTCCGTTGAACGTGATGCCGACCGTCGTCGTACCCTTCAAAAACTGTTTCTCGTTTTCAGTCATCGCTAACCACTCTCCTTGAATTTAAAAACGCAAAATACAACCGTAAAAACAAACGCAAAAAAGCGCTTTTTCCTTTCTCGCCGTTTTCGTCAAGCTGCCGCCTTGAAAGTTTAAGGATTAAAGACTCAAAAAATCGGCTGCTCTCCCGAAGCACAGTAGCCATTAAAAAACAAAGAATTGCGTGTTCGTTAATGACGAAACGGGTTTTTAAGGCTTTCTGAACCCCGAACCGCAGGGGGCCGCGCTTCGCTCCTCCCCCTTCAGTTCAAGGGTTTTCCTGATTCCCCCACTGCTTCCAGGTTCCTTCGATGCTCTGCGGTTCCGGTAAAACGCTTTTAACCTCGGGACGCGTAAAGACTTTCGGTGACGCGCCGTGAATCCGCTCGCTTACTTCCTTTTGCTCGCCTGCGCCTTGTTCTTCTTTTACGCGGACATTTTCTTCCTCGGCGTAGCGTGCCTCATTCTGCTCGTAATAATCGTCGTCCTCGACTATTCCCAGCGCCGCAGGCAGGCGGCAGCGCGCGCAGCTGCGTTGCGCGCCGCGCAAGCTAGCGCCGAAGAAGAGGAAGACGAGGAGTACGATGAGGACGAGTATGAAGAGGAAAAAATACTCATCCGCAACAAGGTCGGAAAGATTCCGAAATCAATGCACATTCGCATCAAACCGAAGAGCAAGCGCCGCAACACTTGGGAGATGACGATGCAAAGCACCGGCGACGTTCTCGACACGGTTTTCGGTTCGATGTTCAGGCTGGTTTCAGGCGGGCACGTGCACGAGGGCGAGAAGCCTTGGAAAGCCGGCCGCGGCAGGTGACGACGCAGAGCGTTTCGCAGCGTGTTTAAAAGGCGCGCGCATAAACGAACTGCGAGAAACTAAAAAGAAGCTTTCGGGGTTTTGAGTTTTGGACTTCACTTTCCTCTTCATAATCGTGCTAATGCTGCTCGCCGTCAAAAGCAACTTGTGGTGGATAGCAGCCGGGTTGTTCGTCGTCCTGCTCGTTACGAGCAAAAGCAAGTACTTGATCGCCGCTTCGGCAGTAGGCGGCGTGCTCGCCGCCCTAGTTTACTTGACTCCCGATTTAGGCGAATACCGGCTTTGGCTTATCGTGGGCGGTTTGTTTCTCATTCTAATCTTGATTTCGCGCAAGGAATCCGAGCACCCTACGCCGGACCAGTACGGCGGCTACGGCGGCATGTGACGCTGCGCTTCCGCGCTTTGACAGGAATTTGAATCCGAGCCTTCAGCCCTCAAACGCAAGGCATTAAAACCGCCTCGACGCAATAAACTAAGAGACTGAAAAACACAAACGAAAAAAGCGGAAAGAAAGCGTAAGGAGAATAAGGGCGGTTAAACTTGAATTTGCTCGTCGTCGCATTGCTCGCACTAGCAGCGTTTTATTTCCTAATGAGCGACATGCTCTCGCTCGCCGTAGTCTGCGTCGTTGGACTCGTCATCGTTCTCTACTACTATTCCAGCGGCGACAACCGCGCCATGCAAGCGCACGGCACCGCGCGCGGCGGTGCTCACGGCCGAGTGCAAAGCGAGGGCCCGATGGTAGTGCAACTCGGACAAAAGCACAAGAAGCACCCTGAACTCTACCGCGTGCGAATCTACCCGACTTGGGAGAACCGCAGCATGTGGGACGAGTTCGGCAAAAACTTTTTGGGACCAGTATTGAACGTGTTCGGAGGCACAGCGTACCGCGTAGCAAGCGGCAAGCATAGCGAACGGGGTAAGGATATCCAGACCGACGAAATGATGAGAGGGCGTTGAGAGAGCGCAGGGGTGAAAGACGTCAATGAATTTGTTGCTGGTTTTACTGCTCGCTGCATTGGCGTTCTTCTTCGTAAACGAAGGCTTGATTTTCCTTGCTTTCATCACGCTCGTGCTCCTAGTGCTCGCAGCGCTCGGCGGTTCCACGCCCAGCCGCGAGTCGTCGCAGGCGTTCGCCGGCGAAAGCGGGGGTCCCGACGTGATTCTTGAACAGGAAGAGCCGGATATCCCTTCTAATATCGACATCAAAGTCAAGCCGAATTGGGAGGCTAACACGCTTTTCGAAGACATGTTTGCGGCTGACGGCGAAATGATCGACGTTCTCGGGAGAAGCATCGCGCGCTTCGCGAGCGGCGGAAAGTACGGCAAGCCGCGCGGAGGCGGCGCCGAGGAAGAGCCCGAGTTCATCGGTTGAGCCGCGCAAGCGCGTCAGGCGCGCGAACGAGTTGTGTTTTTTCGCGTTTTTCGTTTGTTTTCGTTTGTTTTCGTTGAGGCGAATTTGAAGCGAGTTGAGAGGCGACCGCGCAGTGAAAATGAAGATTGCTTACGCGCTCATAATCGTAATCGCGGCCGCGGCGCTATTGCTGCAGGCGGAATGGCTGTTGTACGTCGCTTTCGCCGCATTGCTTTTGACCGCGCTCGCAGGCTCGCGCTCTGCAGCTTCGCGGCCGCTGCCTGCCGGAATGGCTGCGCCGCACCAAATCCAGGCTCACGGCATGCACCAAGGCATGCATCAAATGCAAGCGCCGGGGCTGCCGAGAAAGAAGAAAAAAATTCGCAGGCCGATAATAATAGTCCAGCCGCCGGCTCACTCCGAGGGTTTGACGCACGGAATACTCGAGGAAAGCATAAAGCACTCTTTCCCGCACTTCATGACTCCCCAGGAGAAGAAGAGGCACGCGGACGAGGAGAAGGAAAGAGAAGATTTGATGCGCCTCTTGCGCGAGCAACGCAGTGAACTCAAGGACTTGCGCAAGGACCTCGAGCACGTGCCCGGTTACAAGCGCAGGCGCGAAGAAGACGAGGAAGACTGACGCCGAGCAGAACCGCAAGCCGACCAGCCGAATTTGTGTGCAAAGCCGCCTCGAACAGCTTTGAATAATAAGTCTTATTTTTAAATAGTTCAATTCATAATGTTGACTATCCGTACTGCTGGTAAGCGTTGGTGATTGCACATGAACGTTCGTCGGACTATTGCTGTCAAAACCCTTTCCACTAGGCGCATACCCCAACAACTCTTAAAACTGCAACTCAAACCAGAGCATTTGACTGTAATTAAAAAGACGGCTGAAAAAACAGGCGCCTCTGGTGTTAGTCTCAAATTAGAGAAGGAATATCGCCCTTTTTCAGAATATCTAGAAAAGTGCAAAACAATAGGCGATGTTTTAAAAGTCACTGAAAACGGAATGTATGAATCAGAACACTGGATAAATAGATGGGAAAATGACATAACCAAATTTGAAAAGGAAATCGATGATGAACGAAGAACGGGCGGAGAACCTGCTTTGGGTGCAGTGTGCCGTTATGCCTTTGGCCGTTTAAGGTCTGCAAAGGAAGGTAGGTCGGAATCCATAAAGGATTTTTATCGTCTCAGCGAGTTCCGCAAGAAGTTAACAAACCATTTCCAAAAAGTAAATGTTGTAACCGATTTCTGGGCGGCGTATGGAATATCGGGAAAACCACCTTGGCAGTCTAGGCTCTTTAAGGCTCTTGAAGCAAAAGGCAATTTAGGCAAACCCGTTTCTAGGCGCTAGAGCTCCTAGCTCCTAGCGAAACCTTTTTAAACATGTTACTACCTAACAGTAGTGCTAAGCCAGCATCAGGCGCAGGCGTAAGCCGCAGAGCGCCAGCGGCTGGCGGAAAAGGTGTTTTGAAAAAATGGGTTGGCTGCCGTTGAGCGGTTGGAGTGAAGACACGACGGTCATCTTCTTCTTCGTACTCGTAGCTTTGCTCGTTTGGACTGGCAACGGCACTTACGGCGATAATCCGCTGGTATGGGGTTTCGCCATGTTTCTAGGCGTTGTCATGGCTGCGATGTCCGCGTTAACCAGCGCCGGCTTAGGCATACTCTTGCCTGTCCTCATCATAGCAATGTTGTTTTACTTCCAAGGCTTGGGCAAGCTGCTCGGCGACGGCGCCGTAGCGTGGATATTGTGCGCTTTCGTCATAATGGTTTTAGCGTCCGTAGGCATGGCTTGAGCGCTCGCCATTGCCTTATTTTGCCTTGTTTTCCTTTTTGCCTTCTTTGCGTTACCTTCGTTTTGCGCGGCCGAGCCTGGCTTTGGCCTTCGCCTTGGCGATTGCCGCGTGCTTGCCTTTACCGCGTTGCGCGACCGTCCTGCCTCGCAGGAACAAGTAGTATTGCCGCGCGTAAGGAATCAAGGATTTGTCGGGCAAAGGCGGGTAACGAACTACGGCGTCGCCCCACTCGCTTTCCTCGAGCGCTTTCGCGAGCAAGTCAGCGTCGTCGAACGGGTTCGTTTCGCGTTTTGCGCCGGTTCGCGCCCAGCGTTCGACTAGCGAGCGGACTGGCGTCGTGTCCGCGTGCCTGCCGAAAACGAGGTTCGGCGAGAAAACGCGTTTCGGGAAATCGAATTCTTCAGTCATGCGAAAAACCACTTTTTTCAGAATTTTAGCGAATTATGCCGGTTTCGTTTCCTTTGCCTTCAACCGCATTAGAACTTCGCGATCCGTCTCGAGAATCTTTTTGTTCACGTCCGACAACGCCTTCAACAACGCGTTCGTCTCATCGAGTTTCGCCCGCAGCGAAGCTGTCTCGAAGCGCGTTGCAGCGCTCACGCCGCCTGCGTTCGCCGCGCCGCCTGCGCTCGTTTGCGTCTCTTTGGAGAGCATGTCTTCGATGCTCACCGTCTTTTCAAGCCCGTCGTCACCCACTTGCGTTATGCTTAGCGCTCGCGGGTTTTCCTGTTCGCCGGATGCGGCTACAGATTCTTCCTCGGTTTCCTTTTCTTTCGTTTTATCAAACAAAGGTTTTTCCTGCGGTTCTGTTTCTTCCTGCGGCTCGGCTTCCTCTTCCTTCTCGTTTTCCTCGTTTTCTTCTTTCTCCGCAGCTTCCGCTAAACCGAAAGATTTAGGCGCGGGAGCTTGCGGAACTAACGGCTTGGCGCCTGCCGCGTTTTTGTCGTACAACTCTTCAGCGTTGGGAAAACCGAGTTCGGTCAGGCTCTCGATTATTTGTTCGCGCGTCATTCCGTCGGCCCGCATTTTCTTGATTACTTCAGCAACAGCGACCATGAAAATCCGAAAAAACAACGCGCCGCGCGCCTTTAAATGTTGCGCCGAAGCCGCCGCAGTCGAGGCTTGAAATTACTTGCACTCGACAACGCAGATGTAGCATCCGGTCACAGAAAAATTACCAAGACACTCGCGGTCGTTAAGGCCAATCTTTTTTTCAACAAGGCTACAGTTACTGAATCTCGAGTTACTGTAACCTGGACTTTGCAAGTAGTTGGAAAAAGCTCTCGAACAAGCTTCGTCGATTGACTCCTCTTTCTCGTCTTCAAGCGCTCCAATCAAAATAATTCCGGTAGGGCTTAAATCAGACGTTTTTTCTTTCAAGCAGCCGCTTAACGGGACTAAAAACAGTAAAGAGAACGCGAGCGCGATTAAGCCGTTCTTCAATTGAAACACCAAAATTACCTACGCCGTCTTAAGTCGCTTAAGCAGAACCGCTTTTTAATCAGTTCGGGTAAAACTATAAGGTGTCTTGGTGGGAACAAAAATCGTTAAACTCGAAACCGAATTATGCAACGCGCGTTTGCGCAATCCCACGATTCTCGCTTCAGGCGTTCTAGGCGTAAGCGCGAGCGTGCTCGTGCGCGCCGCCCGCGAAGGCGGAGCCGGCGCCGTCACCACGAAATCATGTTGCCTGCAGCCGCGCCGCGGGCACTCGAACCCCGTCATGCTTCCCTTGCCTCGCTCCGCCAGCTTCATCAACGCCGTCGGTCTTTCGAATCCAGGCGCCGAAGAAGAAGCCCGCGAAATAGCTGCAGCCAAGCGCGAGCTCGACGCGGCGCGCTTGCGCGCGCCGCTTATCGCGAGCTTTTTCGGCGCGAGCGCGGCAGAGTTTGCAGAAGTCGCTCGCGTTCTCGCTGCCGCAAAGCCGTCCCTGCTCGAGGCGAATGTTTCCTGCCCGAACGTGGAAAGCGATTTGGGGCGACCGTTCGCGTTTGATGCGCGAGCTTGCACGCGGATCGTCGAGGAAGTCAAAGCAGCTGCGCCGCGAATCCCTTTGAGCGTAAAATTATCGCCTAACGCGCCGAACATCGTTGACGTTGCGCTCGCTTGCGAGGAAGCCGGAGCGGACGCAGTAACCGCCGTAAACACTCTCGGGCCCGGAATGGTGATAAGCGCCGAAGCGCACGCGCCGGTTCTAAGCAACAAAGTCGGCGGCGTAAGCGGCGCCGCTCTCAAGCCAATCGCGCTGCGCTGCGTTTACTCTCTCTACGAAAAGCTCGAAATCCCGATAATCGGAACAGGCGGAATCGCAAGCGGGCGCGACGCGATTGAAATGCTCGAGGCTGGCGCGAGCGCTGTTGGAATCGGCACAGCTGTTTACGACCGCGGCTTGACCGTCTTTTCATTGGTTTGCGAAGAAATGGCGTCGTGGATGAAGGAAAACGGTTTCGGCCGCACGAGCGATTTGGTGGGTTTGGCTCATGAAAAAAAGTGACGCCTTCGTGAAGAAGGATGACCTCGCGTTTCTTGAAATCGCCGGCGTGGAGAACGAAAACCCTAAAGTCAAGACATTCTACTTCGAAGCTTCGCTCAACGCGGAACCCGGGCAGTTCGTAATGCTTTGGATTCCGCGAGTCGACGCGAAGCCGTTCGGCGTAATGAGTCAAACGGGAAAGGCGCGAGGCGGTTTTGCGGTTACGGTTGCTAACGTTGGCGCGTTCACCAAAAAAATGTTCGCCTTAAAGAAAGGGAATCGCGTCGGCATTCAAGGGCCTTTTGGCAAACCCTTCGAAATCCCGAAGCGCGCAAAGCGCGTTGCCCTCGTCGCAGGCGGTTTCGGCGCGGCTCCCCTCGCTTTCCTCGCGCAGCGCTTGCGCGCTAAGCGCGTTGGCGTGGTTTTCATCGAGGGCGCTAGGACGAAGGCGAACGTTATTCTCGAAAAGCGTTTGCGCTCTCTCGGCGTTGATTTTCGCGTTGCGACCGACGACGGCAGCGCGGGTTTCAAGGGTTACTGCACGCTTTTGTTGGAAGAAGCGTTAAAGAAGGAGAAAATCGATGCGGTTTTCGCTTGCGGGCCCGAACGCATGATGCAAGCCGCAGTGAAAATTTGCCAAACGCATAAAGTGAACGTGCAATTTTCGCTGGAGCGTTTCATGAAGTGCGGTTACGGAGTTTGCGGGCAATGCGCGTGCGGCAGCAAACTCGTTTGTTCGGACGGACCGGTTTTTGAGACGCGAGATTTGCCGGAACTCGTCGACTTCGGGAAAACGCGGCGCGACGCCAGCGGCGCGGTGATGCCGTTATGACGCTCTTAATAAAAAACTCAAAGATCCTCCGAAATGGCGTTTTCGAGGACGTCAACGTTTTGTGCGAAGCGGAGATTACGAAAATCAGCCGCCAGGAAATCAACGCTGCTTTCGATGAAAAACTGGAAGGGCATAGACTGGCGCTTCTTCCTGGCGTCATCGACTCGCACGTGCACTTTCGCGCCTCCGGCGGCGCGGATTCCGCTTGGGATTACAAAGAAGATTTCGCTAGCGGAGGCGCTGCGGCGGCGGCAGGCGGAGTGACGACTGTTTGCGATATGCCGAACTGCGTTCCTCCGACGACGAGCGCTGCGACACTCAAAGCCAAGCTAACCGCAGCGAGGCATCATTGTTGCGTGAATTATTACGCGCATTTCGGAGTCGAATCGAAAGACGGCAAAAACGTGAATTCAGCCGAAGCGAAGAAAGCAATTGCGGACTTCGTCGCACTCAAAGTTTTCATGGGCTCGAGCACAGGCCCGCTGTTAGTGCAAGGCGAAGTGCTTGAGAAAGCGTTCAGCCTTGCGGCGAAGCTCAAGAAGCGCATTCTCGTTCACGCCGAGTTTGAAGAATTAGTAAAGCATTTTCGAGAGCAAGCTCAAAAGAAAGGTGTTACCGACCACAACGCGGTGAGGCCGCCGAAGTGCGCCGTGGAAGCAACGAAGAAAGCGCTAGAACTCGCGGAAAAGCACAAGGCGCGGTTGCACGTTTGCCACTTGAACTGCGCTGAGGAAATCGTTTTAATCGAGGCAGCTAGAAAAAAAGGCGTTGCGGTTTCGTGCGAGGCAACGCCACACCACTTGTTCTTGAACTCCGAAGAAGCCCGCAAAATCGGCAACAACGCGAAAGTGAATCCGCCGATTCGAAGCGAAGCGGACCGCGCGGCGATTTTCAAGGCGTTCGCAACAGGCGTAATAGAAATCGCGGCGAGCGACCATGCTCCGCATTGCGATTACGAGAAAGCGCAGGATTACTGGAAAGCACCCGCAGGATTTCCGGGCGTCGAAACAATGCTTCCGCTGCTGCTCAACGCGGTGAGCGAGCGCAAGCTGTCGCTAGAGCGAGTGGTTCAGGCAACGGCTTTGCTTCCCGCTAAAATCAACGGTTTTGAAGGCAAAGGCGTAATCGAAAAAGGCAAGGACGCGGACTTCGTTCTCGTCGACTTGAAAATGGAGCGCAAAGTTCGCGGGGAAGACTTGCACGGCAAGAGCAAGTGGACTCCTTTTGAAGGCAAAAAGCTAGTCGGCTGGCCTGTCGCAACGGTTGCGAGCGGCGAAATCGTTTTCGAGCGCGAGTGAGCGAATAACTTATTTTTACCGTCGGAATTCACCGGAAGCGAGGCGGCGCTCGCCTTAAAAACCGTGTTGCGCTCAACAACTGCTCGATTTTTGGCGAGGTGGTTGAAGTGACGGCGAAGTGCGATTACCCGGTTTTGAAGAAGACCTTGAAGGCAGTAGAACGCGCGATAAAGAGCAGTGAAAATTTGATCGTGACTCGCAAAGACGTTTTGAAGGCGTTGCCTGCCGGGACGAAGCGTTCGACGCTTGAAGCCGCGCTTGACTGCCTGGAAGGACGCGGTTGGATTCTTGACGGGAGGAAAGGTTTAGTCTGGATTCGCAGCAGCAACGCTCGGTTGAAGAAAGCGATCACGGAAGGACTCGAAGTGTGAAGAACGAACGCAACAGAGGCGAAACCCATGAACGAAACACTTAAATATGTGAACTCACATAATTATGTGGGTGATGTGATGTCTAAGAACATAACTCTGTCGGTAACGGATGACGCTCACGCTCGAATGCGAACGCACCCAGAAATAAAGTGGAGCGAAGTCGCAAGAAAAGCCATTGATGAGCGGCTCGACTTGCTTGACGCGCTAGATAAAATCGCGGGAAAAAGCAAGTTGAGCGCTAGCGACGCGATTGAACTCGCGGAAAAAATAAAGCGGGGCGTCGCCAAGCGCCATGGGCTGGTTGGATGAAGCTCGTAGTGGATACAAACGTGGTTTTCTCGGCTTTAGTGAAAAACTCGAGGACGCGGGAAATGTTGTTTTATCCAGCGTTGAAGCTTTACGCGCCGGAATACTTGTTCGAAGAACTGGAGGAACACCGGAAGGAAATCGAGGAGAAAGCGGGGATAACTGACGACGAATTCGACGTTTTCGTTTTCGTTTTGAAACGGGTTTTAGAGGTCGTTCCGAAGCGGGCTTACGAAGGATATTTTCTGGAAGCCCGAAAGGTAGTCAGCGATTCTGGCGACGTGCCGTTCGCGGCTTTGGCGATAGCTTTGAGCGCTACTGTGAGTCGGGATGGGGATTGCGGTATTTGGAGCAATGACAAGCATTTCGTCGAGAAAGAGGGCGTATTCTTCCAGAAATTCGGGGTAAAGGTTTTGACTACGGAAACGCTTTACGAAATCATGAGGCGTTCGGATTAAGACCGCGAGTTCGGCTACAAGAAAAAATGAAGAACGCCACAAACGGATTCGATGAACTTTATTCTATTCGAGCTTTCTTTATGACTATTTTTTCTTCTTTGCCGTCCCGCACGATTGAAACCGTCACGTAATCCTTGTCCGTCCACTTGAGTTGCTTTGCTTCAGTAGTAATGAAGACCGCGAGTCCTTTTCCCCAGTGAATGACTTTCTTTACTCGCTTGGTCAAGGTGTCGTCCATCAAAAGCACCACCCTGACCTAAAATAATTAGGGTTTGGAATATTAAGAAGGTATTTATATTCTACATACTTGATAAATTTGGGTTACGGGGGCGGTTGAATGGGAAAAACCAAAATATTGGCTGACGAAGCAACAACAGAGGGCGATAAGAAAACGCACGTTGCGATTAGCAAAAACGTCTTGGCTTTAGTCGGCGTAATAATCGCAATCGCGTTGATTTTCTGGGTTGTCGGCGGATTTTCGAGTTCCCCGCAAAATTCCTTCGCTGCGAACCAACCGCAGCAAGGTGCGCAAAACAACGTTCAGCAAGCGCCTCAATGCAGACAAGTAGCCTATCAAGATACGGAAGCATACCAAGACCAAGAATGCCAGACTGTTCCTTACACCGACACGGAATGCGCACAACAAGCCCTCGTTTACTCAAAAACCGATTTTACTTGTACCCGCGAGGGTTTGATAGGCGACTGGTCCGTAACAAAATGCACTATAAACAACTTGGATTCTGAAGGCGGAACGTTCTCCGTTAGCATAGGCGCCGTCGTATCGGGCAGTAATGTCGGAGAACAACAATCCAGCTATATCTACCCCCAAACGTCTCATGCTTTCAAGTACTCCGTAAAAGCGGATTCGACAGCCTGTTATTGCAATGAAGGCACTATTCCGACTAAACAAGTTTGTCGCGACGTAATCAAGACGCGACAAGACTGCCACGAAGTAACGAAATACCGTCCAGTTACGAAGTACCGTCAAGAATGCAGCTGAGGTGAAACGCGTGAAAAAACTCGTCGTTTTAGTGCTGTTGATTGGGCTACTTCTCGGTTCCGTCGTTTTATCCGGATGCACGGTAGCGCAATCAAGCAAAGACAACGGACTTTGGGTTGAAAAATCAAGCACGCAAGTTGGCGCCAACGGAGTTCAAAGTGAAAGCCACAACTGTCCGTTCTGGAATAAAAATTGTTAAACACTATTCGCTAGTTTCGCGCACAATTTTTCCGCAGCAGCGCGCACCGCCGCAGCGTCGCCAGCGCCGTAAAGCGCTCTTCCGATTATCGCGTGCCAACGCTCGCCTGCGGCTCGCGCGCCTTCAGTGACGTCCCCGCCTTGCGTGACAAGCCCCGGAGAATAGAAAACGGGCGAAGCGCAGCCCGCTTTTTCGATTATTTCCTTGTAAAAACGGATTTTGTCGGGCTTGTTGCCTGGCACGACGAAGTCGGTAACGCCGAGCGAAGCCGCGAGTTCGTAAATCCTGCGCGGGGCGTCATCGCTTATGAAGCCGCCGTCCTTCGCGAGAAAAGCGGGGTGCGTCATCTCCCCGCCCACAATGATTTTCAATCCAGCTTTTTGGCAGTGTTGAATCCACGCTTTCTCGGTTTCAGGTCCAGCTTGAGGGAAAAGAATAACCGCGTCAACGCCCGCGGCCGCGCAAGCTGCAGCGAATTGCGCGCCAGTATCCGGAATGTCCGTTCCCGCTTTCTGGTGGTCGTAAATAATCGGCTTGCGCGAGTGAACGCGAATCGCTTTAACGACTGCGGGCAAGCCGTAAGGCAAAGCAAGCGAGAAACCGACCTTGTAACCGCCGATGCCTTTCACTGAATCTACTGCCTTGACTAGAGCTTCAAGCTCGTTGAGAGTCGCGACATCGCACGCGGGAACAACGCTCTTCTTTTCCTTTATTATCGTCAAGCGGGCTTCACCTTGTTTTGCTGAATGAACGAAACGGTTTCAGCGTATTTCGCATCATCGACGAGCCCTTGCGCTTTCAATGCGGCAAGCAAATCAGTTATTTTAATCAGCGCGTGAAGCGCGTAACCCTTCGCCTCGAGCTCCTCGCGGCCGCCTTGTTCGCGGTCGACGATGACGATGAAATCATGCACTTTTAGTCCAACCGCAGTTAAGGGAGCGACGGCTTCGATTTTGCTCGCGCCCGTCGTTATCAAATCGTCTACTACGAGGATCTTCTCTTTTTCCTTGAACTCGCCTTCCACCGCCTGCTTCGTCCCGTAATCCTTGACTTCCTTCCGCGCGTAAACGCACGGCTTTCCGTTTTTGAGGCTCATGGCGACTGCGATGGGAATGCCCGCGTAAGGAATTCCAGCCAAGCGCTTGTAGTGAATCTTGTCGCCGCGCGCTTTCCTGCACAACGCAGCTGCAACGCGTTTGAGCAGCTTCGGACGCGAGACGAGCAAGCGCAAATCCAAGTAAATCGGGGACTGCATTCCTGATTTCAGCGTGAAAGAACCGAACTTGACGATTCCCGCTTCGAAAAACTCGCGGCAGAATTCAGCTGCGTAGTCAACATTTTCGTTTCCGGTTTTTTCCGTGCCTTGCGCGGTTTCCAAAAAACCACCTTCTCGCCATAAAATGAAGCGCGACTTTAAAATGATTGCGCGTCGAGGCGCTGGGAAGCGTTTTAGAGTGGTTTAAGCTAGCGTTTAGTCGTATTTTAATGGTTGTGCGAAAGAAAATACTCCAACCCGAATCTTTTCGTCTTTATACTTTGGAGCAAAGAAAAACTCTATTTTGCCTACTTCTGTTCGGCTTCCACGCACGTGCGTCGGGCATTTCCCACCAAACGCATCAAGAACTTCTTTGGTACCGTGCGTTTGCAGTTTTTTTCGCAGGAATTCAATGAGTTTGCTTTTTTCCTCGGCGCTTATTAACGCTGACGACACGTGTTGAATAATCTTTTCAGTCAGCAAGTGTGTACTAATTTCTTCGGTTAAAGCTTTGCGAAATTCGCCACTCCCAAACGTGGCCAGATTTGATTCTCTTACTATATGCGCTGGAAAACGGGTTATGCTAATTGTGAATGGCTTTTGTTTGATGCGTGGAGCACCCAATATCACCACCTCTAAATAGTTGTTGTATTCGCTACTAATTAAAAATATGTTTTCAAGCGCCGCCGGCGTGCTTCAACGCTTTAATCGCGTCGCCCACGTTTTGCGCCTTGAAGACGCTAGTTCCCGCGACGAGAACGTCCGCGCCGGCCCGCGCAGCCATCGCGCCGCTTTCCGCGTTGACTCCTCCGTCGACTGAAAGCAACGGCCGTTTCGAGCCGCGCGGCAACGCGTCGATTGCCCCGCGCAGCTTCCTGATTTTTTCTACAGCACCGAGGTGAAACGACTGTCCGCCGAAGCCGGCTTTCACGCTCATGACGAGGATTTCGTCAACAAACGCCACGAAAGGCAGCGCGCGTTCTGCGGGCGTGTCGAGGTCTATCGCGATTCCGCAGTGCATGCCGAAACCACGAATCTCACTCAACAACTTGTTGGCTTCGCCTTCCTCGCCCGCAGCTTCAACGTGGAATTCAATGCAGTCGCCGTTGCGGAGGTGTTTAGCGAATTCCTTCCAGTAACGCTGGGGCTCGCTAATCATCAAATGCACCGTAAACGGTTTTTTGCTTGCCTTGCGCAAGTCGCGCACGAAATCCGGGCCGAACGAGATATTCGGAACAAAATGCCCGTCCATAACGTCGAAGTGAAACGCGTCCGCGCCGAGCCGCTCGGCTTTTTGAATCTCGTCCGCCGCGTGCCCGTAGTCAATCGCTAGAACGCTCGGAGAAACGAAAACGCGGCGCGCCAGCACTTCGCTCTTGCGCTTTGCTTTAGCTTTGGTTTTGAATTTTGTGCTGTTTTTCTTTGTTTTCTTTGCGCCCACTTCAAACCCACCGCCTTGCAATACGCTGCGTTAATATTTAAAAGTCGTTTAATAGCTGCTGGTTAATAGGCGCTTGCTGATATTTACGGGAGGCGTTGCACTTGAAAATCGTTGTTGTGGCTTGCGAGCAAGACGAAGTTTTGCTGCGTTTGGCGCACGAAATCGCCGAAGGCTGCCGCGAAGCAGGCGAACAACCCGCCACCGCGAAAAACGCTTGCGAGCCTTGCTTGAACGAAGCGGAACTAGTTTTTCTTGGTTTCACTTCCCACCGCCGATTCTTCTGGAATTACGCGAGCGACTGCGTTCTGCGCGCGCTGCGCGGCAAAGAAAACGGCAAGGGAAAAGAAGAAGACCAAGAAAATGGAAAGAAATGCGGAGGCGTTTGGCGCAACAAGAAAATCGCTTTGTTTTCAGCGTGTTACGGCGAAGCCTCGCGCGCCGCCGTGAGCGACGTGGTGCGCGCCGCTGGCGAGGCGGGCGGTCGCGTCGTAAACACGCTTTCGATAGTAGCGCAAAAAACGCGGCAAGGCGGGTGGGAAGCGAGCGAAATCGATTTAGCGCGGGCGCGCGGTTTCGGAGAACGCACGACGAACAACGCGACGGGCACAGTGGTATTCAAGAACAACGAGAAGCGCCGCATCAAAAGGTATTTGAAGTAACTGCTCAAGAATTTAATCGGCGAAAAACATGGTGCGTTTTGCTGTCGCTTGCTTCATCGCGGCTTGCCTGACTGTTTTTTTGTTTGCTGGGGCGGTTAACGCAGACGCTTCTCCAGCGACTCCCACGCCCAGCGTTAGCGTGAGTTTAGAGTTTAGGGGCGCGACTCAGGCAAATGGTTTTCCATTTGCAGGTGGAGAAGCTGGAAACGGCGGAAGCGGAAGCGAATCCAACGCGCTAGTTTATACCGTCAAGAAATGCGGACAAGTCAGTTTGTCGTCAGTGTATTTGACGAACAATGACGCGGAAACGAAGACAGTGTTTTCCGACTCGTTTCTCGAGATTAGTCGAAGTGACTCGAAAGGCGTTTATGCGTATCCAGCGCAACTGTTTTCATTTTTGCCGGGCGAGGTTTCGCAAGAACACGGCTCGCAAACGGTTACTTTAAGCACGAAAATCGTTTGCGTGCGCAGCTTCGATTATCTTCCGTCTGGCATTTACTTTAAAAAAACTATTGTCACCGATGGAAGAGAAACAGATGCTTATTACAGTAACTCTGGAACGAAGATTACTAATGCAAACGCGTTGACTGTGCTTCAAGGCAATCAATGCATTAAAGGAAGACCCCAAAAAGAAACGCAGCAGCCTAGCAGAGATTGGCGAGACTGGCCGTCCGACTCAACCATCCACGTCAAACTGACGGGCAACGCAGCAGAAGCGGCTCTCAATCAGCCGTGGATTGCGGAAAACGACGCTCGAATAAAGGTTGATTCAATTGAATTCGGCGTTCACGAGGAAGCGCAGTTGAAGGTTTTAAGCAACAATTACCGCGGTTCTGGCGTTTTCAGTTTGTGCGAAGGCGATTCGGTTGCAATCGGCGGAATGAGTTTTCAAGCAAACGACTTTTCCGAGGGCGGCGTTCGTTTAGAAGAGAAAAAAAGTGGCGAGCAGATACTACTGGTTTCGCAAAACCCCGAAGCATCCCTCAAGTCTGTTAACATCAAGCTGATTAAATCTAAACACGTTTCCGGCAAGAGCACTAATCCGTTTCAAGCTGAAGTGAAATTTTCTCTGGAAGGCAAGCCTCAATCAACTGAAGCCATTTCCAATCCCGAGCCCGCTGAACAAACCAGCCCGGAGGCGACGCCGACGCCGGTTGAACGCAAGCGCGTTGCCGGAACCGAGGTTCGCTGCAGGAAAAAAATTGTTGTGCCTTACCGCCTCGTACTCCCGTTTTTGTCGCCTTGCCCGAACGGTTTCACTACGGAAAGCGCTGAAAACTTCGGTGGCGTAGTGGTTTTCTACCGACGGGCGACTTGCGTCCAGGAATACGCGGTGTGTTCGGCGAAACCGTCTTGCGGTTTGGGCGACGAAACGTTTGAGTCTGCCGGCTCGCCTTGTTTTTATGACGCGCCTCTTGCCGAAACCGGAAAAACCGCGAACGACAATTAGATTTGGTTTTGCGCTGTTTTGCTGAAAAACGCGAAATCAGAATTCCCGACTATTCTCGACTTCTTCACTTTTTCTTTCTGACGCGGCGCTTCGCGAATTCGGGCAAACGAATGTAGTAAACGCCTTTCTCGCTCTTGACGACGAGCGGGTCTCCATGCATCAACGAAGAAATGTTGAGTTCGTACGCTCCTTCCTCGAGCACGCGCAGATTCTCGGCCGCATCGTAATCGATCGACACGGGTTTTTCGACAGTCAGCGGTGCGAGCTCCTCTTCAAGCCACGCGAGTTCCTTCGAGTCAATCGCCTCTTCCGCCGCCTTCTCTTTTTGTTCCGCGGTGGGCGTTATGCCGCTTTGCTCGAGCTCTCGCAGCGTAATCTGGTCGTCGCGCAAAAAAACGAACACGCGGCTCCCGCAATTGCAGCCTTTCAGCAGTTCAGGCGAGTTGTTTACGAAGACTTTCCCGCATCGCACGCACTTGTGAGGCATAACGCATAATCCCTTCAATCGCTTAATTCGTTTAGTTTTCAGTTTTTAGTTTTTCGCGCGTTTTCAACCGTTGGTGAGCAGCCGCAGTTTGCCGGGGTCGCGCTTGATTTGCTTGACGAGATTCGACGGCCCGACCACCGTGAGTCCCGTTTTTCCGCCGAGCATTTTTATGAGCATCGAACGCAAATCCTGCGCTGGCGCGTCGCTGAGCGACGAAACCTCGATTCCCGGAAAACGCTTCGACACGCTGCCCATGGTTTGCGTGATTAGTTCCTTCTCCTCTGCAGGCGTGAGCGCCTGCTCGAGAACGATTATCTTGTCCTGCCGTACGGTCGACAAAATGAACCTGATTTTTTCCGCGCCAGTCTTGTTCGCAAGAGTCGCGGCGGAAACGAATTCTATTTGAACTGACATTCGCGTTCACTCGGTTTTTTTAATTTTCCAAATTCTTTTTCCGTTTTCAAGCCGTTTTGGCGATTTCCTTGTAAAGCAAGTTAATGTTGTCTCCCTTCAACGCGCTGATTTCGACTACGCGATGCTGCGGGAAAGCCGCGCGAATGCGCTCGGGCTTGGAATTCTTTTTATCGATCTTGTTCGCTACGATTATGACAGGGATGTTCCGCGCCTCGAGATTCCCGAGAATAGTGAGATTCACTTGAGTGTAAGGGTCTTGGCACGCGTCCATCACGACGAGAGCGACGTCCACGTGCTCAAGCCACTTTATCGCTTCGACGATTCCTTTCGTCGCTTCCTTCGCGCGCTGCTGCGCTTCCTGCGGCTTCATTCCGAAGCGAACGAATTCGCGGTAATCGACTTTCGTCGCGATTCCAGGCATGTCGAGGAGATTCATCGTCAAGCGTTTGCCGTCCACGCTGATTTCGATCCGCTCTTTTTTCTGCACGGCGCGCGTCTCGTGCGGAATCTCGCTGACGGTGCCTACTGGTTCGCCCGTCCAATCCATTGAAATGCGGTTCGCGAGAGTGGTCTTGCCAACGTTGGTGCTGCCGTAAAGCCCGAGGCTGAAGGTCTTGCGCGAGCCGAACAAGCCGCGCAGCCAAGCGAATAATCCGTGGAAAGGCATTTCGAAAACAACACTCTATCTTAAAAAATCGGTGGGGGGAATTAGTGCCAGCCTTTTAAAAACATTATCGGTGGCGCGCGAGTTCGAAATCGAAGCCGAAATCGAAGGCTTTATTTAATCTCTCGAGCGTAAAAAAACGCGGGTTGGAGAAAGTGCGGCTTTTCGCTTTCATCATTTTGTTTGCGCTTCTTGCTTCCGCGTTCCTTGTGCGTTCAGCTGGCGCTTTCGAAATCGCGCTGCAAAAACCCGAGGCGAACGCGACCGCCTCAGCTGGGGACAACAAGTTCGAATTCAGCGCTTCCGGAAAATCGCCGCTGTCGTGCTCCCTCCTCGTAGACGGCGCAGTTGCGCTCTCGGACATTACGGCTTACAAAAACCTACCAGTCCTCGTTCACGCTAGCGTTTCCGAAGGCGAACGAATTTGGTCAGTCAAATGCGTTGACGCTGAAGACGCGCAAAACGAGAGCGAAACGCGCTCCCTTACCGTGACCGCTGCGACGGCAAACGACTCGACTCCTATCGCTTCCCTACCTGAAAACTCTGGTTCGCTCTCTGGGTTCGTCGTGATGAGCGGGGCGGAGAACGAGGAAAATGCGCTCGTCGCTTCGTGGCGCGCTAACCCTGGGCGCACGGTGAAGTTTGCGGCGCTGTTTTCGAACGACGGCTCGAACGCGCTAAACGTCTCGCTGAAAATTGCGATAACCAACGCGACAAACGAGAACGGCGCTAGCGGCGGCGAGAACGGCGAAATCGTTGCTTCGTTCGAGTCGCCGGTATTGCAAGTCGGGCCTGGCGAAAAGCGCGTGCTTCAAGTCGAGTGGACGCCGAGCGCTGAAGGGAATTTCGTGACTAACGCGGTGGTTTCTGGCGGCGGCGAATCTGTATTCGGACGCGCTTACCTGCAGTTGAACGTCGTGCGTCCGGCGAGTGCGGACTGGCTTTTCCTTCTCGCGTTCGTTTGCGTTGCGCTGCTTTGCATCGCTGTTTTCAAGATTCGGCAGAACGCGGCGGCGATTCGCGGCGGAAACTTGAAATGAGCGGCAGAGCAATCTCTGAGTGAAAAACAATTATAAACAACAATTAAATACGTCGTTGCACAAGAATTGAACGCGTTTGACGTTTCGCAGTTTTTTTTTGGGTGGGTTGATGGACGCAATAGAGCTTTTCGCCATCGTCGTGGGCTTTTTTCTTCTCGGATTAGTAGCTTACGCGCTGGCGCTTTACTGGTTTTCGCGGAAAACGCGGCGCAGATTCGGCGACGCCAACAGCCGGTTGGGCGAAATCAGTTTTTACTTGAACGAGTTCCGCAAATCCATGGCTAAGCTGGGCGTCAAAGCCTCTGAGAAGGTTACGGCCACGCTCGTCGAAAAAAAGCTTGTTGATGCGGCGCGCGAGCTAGAAGAGGAGAAAGAGTTGCAGCAACTTCAGAAACAGCGCGAGCGGGTCGTCGCAGTGCGCGCGACTGGAAAGCGGAAGCAAGGTAAAGAGCGCGAGGATAAGGATTAAGCGGAACGGGTTTTCGAATTAGTTTTTTATTTTTGGTTGGAAGGGCGGGTGGTTTGAATGAGTGACTTCGGAGTAATCGCTTTCGTGCTCGTAGTCGTTATTCTCGGCGTTTTCGCTTGGCTCGTCAAAACGATGTACGATTTTCGCAAGGCTGCGGACGCAGGTTTCGCCGACGTCGAACACAAAATTGCTGGGCTGGAAGACGCGGCGATCGCATTGAAGAAGGAACTCGACAAAATCGATTCGGCTCTCGACAACAAGATAGACAAGCATTACCTCGACGAGCGCGTGGATTCGCTGCTTAAAGCGCTCAAGAAAAAAAGGTAGCGGCGGCGTTGCGAGTTTCAGCAAGCGTTTTCCGCCGCTTCGCCAGGCTTCTTTTTAACTAGTTTCGCGATTTCGGGCAATATCAGCGCGGTTGACGAAAGTGCGAGAACGACGAGCCAGTCGAACGCGTTAAGCGAAACGGTTTTGAAAACCGCTTGCGCGGGTCCCCACTCGGTGAGCAAGACCTGCGTTGCCAGGCAAAATGCGAACGCCAGCCACAACCACTTGTTCCTGAACAAGCCGGTTTCGAGAATGCTCCTGTTTTTCGCGCAGCCCGCTTCGAAAGCAAAGAATTGTTGGAACAATATTATCACGCTGAAAGCCATCGTGCCCGCTTTCGCCGCTTCGACAGCGTCCCAATTCAAGTAGGCGACGAACACGCCGAGCACGACTATCGTGAGCAGCGCGCCCACAAAAGCCATTTGAGTCAAGAACGCGCGAGATAAAATATTTTCCTTGGGGTTGCGCGGCTTGCGGCTCATAACGTCGGAATCTGCCGGATTCATCGCGAGCGCGAGAGCAGGCGGACTGTCGGTAATGATGTTCATCCACAATATTTGCAGGGGCATGAGCGGAATCTGCAATCCCGCTAAAAAGGGACTCCTCAAACCGCCTATTATCGCGAAGAAAAGCGTGAACAACTCGCCGATGTTGCAAGAAAGCAGGTAACGCACGGCTTTGACGATGTTGTCGTAAACGATTCTCCCTTCCTCGACAGCGCGCTCGATGCTAGCGAAATTATCGTCCGTAATAATCATGTCGCTGGCTTCCTTCGCGACGTCCGTTCCGGTGATGCCCATCGCTACGCCGATGTCCGCAGTCTTAATCGCTGGCGCATCGTTGACTCCGTCGCCAGTCATTGCGACGACTTCGCCGTTCGCCTTGAGCGCCTTGATTATGCGCAGCTTGTGCTCCGGTGCCACTCGCGCGAAAACTACCGCGTCGCGCGCCACTCGCGCTAACGCGGCATCGCTCAAATCGTTGATTTCGCTTCCGTTCACGATTTTGTATTTCGCGTCGGTGATCATGCCGAGTTCGCGCGCTATCGCGTGCGCGGTGTAAGGATTGTCGCCCGTAACCATTATCACGCGGATTCCCGCTTCGTGGCAAGCGCGAATCGCTTCCTTCGCTTCCTGCCTCGGCGGGTCAATCATTCCCGCGAGTCCCACGAAAACGAGTTTTTCTTCAATTGTCTCAGCATTTTTCGCTTCGCGTTCGCTGACGTCGCGGTAAGCGAAGCCGAGCACGCGCAACGCGGCGCTCGCCATTTCCTTGTTCGCTTTGAGAAACGCTTCGCGGTCGCGCGCAGTTATTTTGCGTTCCCTGCCTTTTTCGAGCACGAACGCGCTTTTTTCCAAAACCATTTCCGGCGCGCCTTTCACGAACGCCTTTAGCCCGTCGCCGGTTTTGCGCACAACGGTCATCATCTTGCGCTTGCTGTCGAAAGGCGCTTCGCTCACGAAAGCGTTTTCGGCCTGCGTTTCGCGGTAGTCGATTCCCGCTTTTTCCGCCGCGACGAGCAGGCACGCTTCAGTCGGGTCGCCGACAATGCTAGCGTTCTTGTCTCCTTTATTGAACGACAGCGCCGAGTTGTTGCACAACACGCCGCACCGCATTAGTTCGAGAAGCTCGTTATTCTTGAGCGGCGAAATCGCTTTGCCTTTCTGCTCGAAACCGCCTTTCAGCGAATAGCCTTCGCCGCTCACGTCCACGAACTCGCCGTCAACGAAAAAACGGCGCGCCGTGAGCTCGCTTTTCGTCAGCGTTCCCGTCTTGTCTGTGCAAATCACGGTGGCGCTCCCTAAGGCTTCCACCGCGGGCAAGCGGCGAATAATCGCGTGCTTGCGCGCCATTCGCTGCACGCCCATGGCCAACGAAATCGTGACTACTGCGGGAAGGCTTTCCGGAATCGCGGCTACGGCGAGCGAAACTGAAATCAAAAACATTTCGAGGAGAGGGGTGTTCTGCACGAACGCTCCGACTATGAATATTATTACGCAAATCGCGAGCGCTGCTATGCCGAGTTGCTTGCCCATGGCGTCCAGCTTGCGCTGCAACGGCGTTTGTTCTTCGCCCGCTTCGCTCACCATGGTCGCAATCGCGCCGATTTGCGTCTGCATTCCCGTAGCGAAGATAACGGCTTTGCCTCTGCCGCGCGTCACCGACGTTCCCAAAAATAAGCAGTTCTTCCACTCGTTGACCGGCTCTTTTTCGCCGACTCGGCTGCCGGCGTCTTTTTTCGCTGGAATGCTTTCGCCTGTAAGCGACGCTTCGTCCGCCTCGAGGCTTATTGCTTCCAGCAGTCGGCAGTCAGCTGGAATCTTGTCGCCTTCCTCGATAACGATAACGTCGCCTGGAACGAGTTCGGCTGCGTCGATTCGCTCTTCCTTTCCGTCGCGCAGGACGCGCGCCTTAGGCGCGGCGAGTTTCTTGAGCGCTTCGATGGCTTTTTCCGCGCGGTATTCTTGCGCGAAGCCGATTACGGCGTTGAGCAACACTATCGCGAGAATCGCCGCCGCGTCGAGTGTTTCGCCTAAAAACGCGGAAATTACCGCGGCGATTATCAAGACGATTATGAGAAAATCCTTGAACTGGTCGAAAAACATCGCGAGCGCGCTTTGCTTGCGCTTCGCTTTCAGCGCGTTCGGCCCGAAGCGCGCAAGCCGCGTTTTCGCTTCCGCGGCGTTGAGCCCGCTTTCGTTCGAGTCGAGCGCGCGCAGCGATTCGCTCGCGCTCATGCACTGAAAAACTTGTTTTTGTTGTTTTTGTTTTTCGTCGGCGTTTGCAGGCGTCGTCAAGTCAGGTCCCTCGATTCAGTGGGTTAGTGCTTTTTCTTCAGTAACGCGTAGTAACGCTTTTCGCATTAAAAAGAGTGAGGAATGCGCGGAACGTTCGAAATGCGCAAAAGGAATTGAAGCGGGCTCGGGGGGATTCGAACCCCCGACCTCTTGCTTAGGAGGCAATCGCTCTATCCAGGCTGAGCTACGAGCCCGCAGCGTTTGACCGCGTTTAATCGCGGTCGCGCGATTTATTTTACGAATTCTGGCTTAAATAGGCGTTTTGCAGGCAACAGTTAGTTTTATTTAGTTTTTGCGGAATTATTTAGCTTGAAATGAAAGAAATCGCTCAAACCGCGCAGAAACCCAATGGCCACTTGAAACTGCTCCAAGAGAAGGCGTTGTGCGAAACACTCATGGAAAGAGTTCCCGGCGTGCCTTTGGCCTCGCAACCACCTCGTTTCAAGCAAAAAGCCAAACAGTTGTTTCGCGTTTACCGCCCGCTGGCTTTTTACCTATCGTCAAGACGCGTGAAAGGCTATATCCATTCCAAGCATCCGGAAATTGTTCCCGATGCTTTTAATAAAACTCTTCGCGTTTTCGACCCCAAAAAACTTGTTTCCAAAAAGAGTCAGCCAGGCAGTTTACAGGACATGTTTAATGCAACTTTTTCTCGTTGGTTGCAATCTATGAACCAAAAGTACCTCCGACAAAGCATAAACACGAATAATTTGCCTTATTATGATGAACTCGGTAATGGTTTTCTTAAACCCTCAAGTGTGCTGGCTTCTGACAGACGAACACCGGCCTACGCGCAGAATATCATCGACGTAACCGCCGCATACCGAAGAATTTGGGATAAGTTGGGAAAGCGATATCCCCCGAATAATCCACAAAACATCAATATAACGTCAAGCGTGCCGATAAGACGAATACTGCTTAATGAGCCTCGAAAAAAGATTGCAGCTGATTTGGGGTTTACAAGAGAACGATTAAGACAAATAGAAAACCAAAGCCTACCCTACTTCAAAGAACTATTAAAAAAAGAGGATCCAGTTTCGCGGCCGCCGCCCGAATTTGCCGACAAGTTTTATGCAAAACTGCTTTACGAAAACCTTCCGCATCTAACGGAAAGCCAGCAACGCGTTTTTAAAGAAATTTCGCAAAAACACGGATCTGAGGCAGCGTTTTTGTCTTTGCGTTTATCCCCCTACTTCGGCGGTTCTCACGAGCGGTTGAACGAGATTGCGTCTGAATTGTTTTTGGCTAGGCGTGCGGCCGCAAAAATCTACTTGCGCGTCCTAAAAGAAAAGCCGAGCTTAGAAACAAAACACGGCGTGGTGCTTTCGCTTTACAAAGCCAGTAAAACTTCAGGTCACAAGAGCGTCCCGCCGTTTTCCAAAGAAGAAGTTATTAAACGAATCACGGAGTTTACGGGCGACAAACGCGTTTTATTCAAACAATTATCTCCCGGTTTGCAAAGTCATGTTATCAGACGAGGCTTGTTGCAGGAGCTATACGCTCTAGACATTCTAAAAAAACCCGATCCGTACGTTAAACCTCCTAGGAGCCGCAAAAAAATTCTTGAAATCCTGAAGTTCGTTAGGACGACTCACAAGAAACTTGGCCGCCCTCTGCTTGCGAAACAATTTAAGGAGTCGGGCAAGCCCGGCTATTACATAGCCATTCAGCAAGCCAAGATTAGAGGCGGACTGCCTAATCTGCGCGATACGGAATTGAAAGAACTGCTGCGAAAAGTTTCTCTTCCCCGAATGGGAGTGAGCTTTCCGCCAACAACTGATCGCGAAGCTCTTCAAAAAAGGCTTAGACTAATAACAAAAAGATTAGAGCAGCTGGAAAGCTCCGCTTGAGCTGGGTTTGAGAAAAAAGCGCGGGGAGCGGGACGTTCGGCACTTTTTAGCGCAGGTTTTTGCCCGCAGGCAAAAAAGTGCTTTCGAACCCGCGCAGCGCGAAATGCGCTAACAGCTTACCACCAGCGTTTTTTCAAAGAAAAACGCGTATAGCAGGCTGCCGCCATAGCCACTAGGCGACCCCCGCGCGGACTAAAATATTGCTTCACGGCTTTTTAACTCGTTCGGCGGAGAAGCAACGCCACTGCCTCGCGCAGCGTTCGCGCGCGCTCGACTTGAATTCGCTGCGCGAGCTCGCCCTCGTATTTCAACGGCTGGTCTTGCGCGACTACGAAAACGCGCTTGCCCGCTCGCGCGGCAGCAAGAATTTTTTCTTCAGCTCCGCCGATTGGAAGCAGCGCTTCGTTGCTTAAATTTTCTGAATCCAGCGCAGCCGAAACAATCGCGTCCTCGCGCGGTTGCGCGTTCAAGTAATTCGCTATAATCGCTATTGCGAACGCCGCGCCCGCGCTCTCGCCTTCCACTCCGCCTTCCCGCGACCGCAACTCGAGCTCGAAATCTCGGTTCGAGAGGGGAACGCCGAGAAAGCTTTCGGCATGCTCGCGGCTTGCGCGGAAAGACTTTTCAGCGTCCGCGCGCCATTCAGCGTTTTCCACGTTTATGAGCAGCGCGCCGTTGCCTGGGCGCGAGCGCAACGCGAAATCGACGATAACGCCTTCACCTGAATCGCCTATCGCAGCGGCTTGAAAACGCGTTTCCTTGGTTGAAGGAAAAAGCGCGTAGCCCAGGAATAGCGCGGCTGCGGCCGCGCAAACGATTATTGCCGCGACGAGCAGGAAGTTCAGCGAACGCTTTTGTTTTGCCATTAAGCGAGAATTAGTAGCCCGCGTTTTAAGAAAGCGGCAGTTTCAGTTGTTTTAGCGCGTTAAGGAAAGGGCGGGAATGATCGACGGTTCAACCGCGTTTCATTAGCGCGTAAGCTTCGCGGATGTTCTTGGCTTCGACGACGCGTATACCGGTTTCCTCGCCAACGTCTACAATCTTGTACACGGTCGTGCAAGACTGCGTCGTCGTTCCATCCGGAGCCTGCACTTCTTCGCAAGAATTCGTTGGAACGCTCTGCCTTCCTTCGCCTGCAGGCACTACGAACAAAGAGTATCCTTCTGCCTTGATGGCCTGCGCTTTCTCGAAAACCTTGCCGACTTGCCCGATTCCTCCGTCCGCTTCGATTGTGCCGGTAATCAACGCGTCTGGACGCAGCGTTTCGCCTTTAAGCACGGCGATCGTTGCGATCGTCATTGCCGCGCCAGCGCTTTGTCCTCCGACTACGTCGGAACTCGTGGAAATCGAGTAGTACAAGTTTTTGCCGTTCAGGTTTTTGCCGGAGATTCTTTGCGCGACGTCGAGAGCGGTGCGCAGCGAAGTTTGCGTATCAGGATTAATCAACGGGCTGCTGCCGCTGAAGCGCACGAATACGGCGCCGTCTCCAGCGCTGCGCTCGACTACGAGGTCGGCAAGCGCGCCTTGGTCGTTTCTGTCGACGGCGGGCAGTTTCAAGCGCACCGAGAATTCGTCATTCAAGTTTTGCTTCGAGCACGAGTTGGGCGCGATTACGGTCGGAAACGCCTGCCCAGATGCTTCCGGGCAGCTCTGCTTGGGCGCGGAAATCACTCCGCCGGTTTGGTAACCGACTAAGAGCGCTATTGCAGCGCACAGAATCATCAAAACGAATACTTGTTTTTGCAGGTTGCGCAAAACTTTAACGCCTCGACTTTCATTAAAGCGCCCTTGATTTTAAATACTCGCCGCAAAGCCAGCAACGCTATGCAGTCACAACCCAGTTAAAATTCAATCAAAACTCGGTCATCATCTTCTGTTTTTTTTGGAGCCCGCGGATTTTCGCGCTGGGATTCGCGATTTCGTAGTCGAGCTTGAACCACTCGAAACCCTTTTCTTCAAGCATTTTCAGCGCGTTCGGCGTGATTTTCGGCGAGCAAAGGATTCCGCGCACTACTTCTCCCTTGCGTTTCCGCAACTCGGAAACGTAGCGCGCGAGTTGCGTGGCCGCATCTAGCCCCGCGTCGCGGCGCTTGAGCTCGATGACGACGAGATGTCCAAGCGCGTCCCGCGCGAGAATATCGATGGCGCCCTTAGGCAGCGAACTCTCCTCCTGCACTGGCACGAGCCCCTTCTCAATCAAATGCAAGTCTTGCGCGAGGAGTTTCGCGAGTTCGCGTTCGCTACCGAAAAGCTTGAGTTTCGAGTCGTCGCGCATGTAAAACGATTGAGCGAAGTCGATTCGCTTGAAGTGCGCTTCAATTACTTCCCGCATCGGCTTCGAACGCTCCGCGGTTACGACGAGCTCTTCATTTGTCGCTTCGGCTTTTACTACGGCGCCGGGGCCTTGGTAGTTAATCGCCGTCATTCCCTTGCCCTGGTGCACGAGAAACGTTCCGTCTGGTTTGATTACGAGCAGGCGGTCGCCTTCGCTGAGCTTGCTCGCAGCGCGGCCTTCGTAGCGCACGATGCAAGCACCGACTACGAGGCACAATTGTTCGGCGTCAAGCGCGCTGCGAATCACGGCCGCCGCTTCCCCGAAATCCATTCAAAATCTCCCGTTTCAAATTCTCCTGTTCAGATTTTAGCTTCAGCGTTCTTCATCCGCACTATGACATTCGTGTTTCCACCGAGCGCTGCCAGTACTTCCTTCGCCGCAGCCGCGAGCTCCAACATTTTTTCGCGCGAAGGCTCGCTCGCGTTTTGAGCGAAGCCCGCATCGACGAATTCGCGGTCCTGCGTTTCAAGCGCTTGCAGCGCGTAAGCGCTGGCGTTTTTCGCGTGCCGAGCGATTTCGCGAATGATTTGCGCATCGTCGTTCAGCTGCGGCACGACCGTCGTTCGTGCCTCCCATTCCACGCCGTACTGCGCGCCGCGCGTTTCTAGAAACGCGATGCTTCGCAAGACGTTGCTGACGAGGAGTTCGGCGTTTCCCTTGAATCCGCAGGCTTTCGCGTAATCGTCTTGCTCGAAGCGCGTCTTGATGTCGAGCGACACGAAATCGATGTTCGGAATTAGTCCCGCGAGCGCTTCGGGATAGTAGCCGCTCGTTTCGATTTTAACCGCGAATCCTTCGCCGCGCAGTTTCGCGCACAGCTCGGCCAGCGCGTTTTCCTGTTCGCACGGTTCGCCGCCGGTGAAGACGACGGCGTTGCATTTGTCGCGCTGTTTTGCGAGGTGGTTCAGAAAGAACTCGACGGGTTTCTCGCTCGAACACTCGCTCGGAGCGGTGACTAGCGCGCCGCTGTAGCACCAGGGACAGCGCAAGGGACAGCCGGCGAGATAAACGACGCTCGCGATTTTTCCTTCGTAAATGGAGTCGTTCCAGTCGATTATGCTGGCGAAACGGAGTTTCATGAAAAAGGTTTAAAGCAGGCGCGAATAAAACTATTGTTGCTCGCTAGAATCGAGGTTTCGATACAAATGCTGAAGCGAATGCCAAAACCGCAGCCAAAACCAGTGCGAAAGCCAGTTTCCAAAACGTCGTCAAAACCAGAGCAGATAAAGATTAACACCACTCCTCTCATCCGGAAAACTGAGTTAGCGCCCGATAGCCGCGCCTCAGAGCACGCGCTTCTTAAAATAGCCCGCTTGCTCAGTACTCGCGGCGATGAAAAGCTTTTGGTAGTTACTGAGCTTAACAGACACGCCGATTTGGTGGATGCAGATTCAGGACAAGTGAAAACAGAAGTTAAGACCAGCCTTGATGAACTAAACATTAACGCTGCCAACTCGCCGATAGTTTTAAGCAACCTACAATACGCGCTTAGACGGCTTGATGGACTGCCTTACGAGCTTTTGCTTGGCACCGAGTTTCATCGTGTCGGAGAGGACGGCGGTATAGGACGTAAAGCGAGGCAAATCACGATATTAAGGTTATTCAAGAAAAGCGGCATAACGCAGAAATATAGTGGAGATCCTACTACTAATGAGAGTCTGCGGTTGGCTAGGAAAGCAAAGGGCCGTCGTTTGAATAAATACCAAAAAGGGTACATCAAAAGGAATTTGCCGTTTAAAACTTTACTCGGGTACAAAACATTTTTCGCAGAAATACGCAAAGACGCGCAACGGAAACGGAAATAGCTTACACTGCCACACGCTTTATTTGACTAGCGAAGCGTAATCGCGAAGCTCGTCGCTCGAAATACTGCAACCCGCGAGCTGCAGCGCGCCAAGCGCGGTCCGCGCCGCGTCCCCCGCAAGCTGTCCGTAATCAGCGAAAAAACCGAGGGAAGCGGCGACAGCAACTAGTTCAGTGCTGCGTACGACAGTAACGCGCTCGAGTCCTGCGCCGAACGAATTCATCGCCGCGTTGTCAATTTCTACTCGCCCCTCGTACTCGCCGCGCAAGCGTTCGACGAGCTTATTCGGCGACTCAAGCAGCAGGCGCACCGTTTTTTCATCGACTAGAAGCGTCTTCTGCTTTTCCGAGGAAAGCTTGAGCAGCGCGAGGCACTCGGCTTCGCCCGAGTGAATGAGCTGCAGCGGCTTGCCGTCAACTCGAATTGCGGTGTTAGCAGCGCTCTCGATGCTCTGCTTTTCGCTCGCGAGCCGCGAGGGCGCGTCAGTTCGCACTATTCCGTCTTCAACGAGCTTGCGCAAGCGCACCGCGGAAAAAGCGTATTGCTTGAGTTGCGACGGGTGTCCCACGATTTCTTCTTCGACCGCGGGCGGAATCGCGAATTCGCCGCCGTGGCCGCGCAGGAAGCGGAAGACGTCGATGTTGCACGTGTCGCTGAGCGAGATGAGCGAGCTGGAATCGCAAACGATGAAAGCCATTTTGAATCACGGAAAATACTAACGGTTTCACGAAAACAGTTTTTTCGCGTTGTCGAAGCGCTGCCTCGCGCTAATAGTCGAATACTGTTCCTGCAAGCGAGTGCCGCCGATGTACGCCGCCAAATCCTTTTTGTTTGCGCCGGTTAATTCCACGGCTTTACCCAAGCTCGCGCCGTGCGCGTACATTTGAGTAGCCGCCTTCACGCGCGCTTTTTCAACTATCGT
>CAITNU010000025.1 GCA_903893865.1 uncultured Microcaldota archaeon | reverse complement strand
GCCGCGTCGCGCCGCTTCTTTTTCGAGGAAATAGTTGTTTTGCGCGGCGTTTTAAAAACTCGGGCGCGTTAACGCTTCAAGGAGGTAATCCGCTTGACTGATTCGACTGATTCAACTGCTTCGAACGCTTCCAACGCGTTTCGTTCATTCCGTTTTCCTTTTTGCTTTTTTGTTTTGTTGGCGCTTTTAGCGTTTGCGTCTCCCGCTTCCGCTTTGATTTGGTGCGAAGATCAAGGCGGGCAAACGCAAGTCGCGCAGCGCAGCGTAACGCGCTCGACCGAGACGCTCGAAAAATACGCCGAATGCTCTTTCGACGCCGCTAGCGGCGTTTACTCCTGCGTCGACTACTGCGCGACAGACGCCACGCTCGCTAAATTCCACTGCGCGCTCCACCAGCCCGGCGGCGTGCGCCTCGCGCAACGCGATTACGTCGACTGCTCAGAACGCGGATACGCTGGCTGCTACGCCGGCGCTTGCGTAACGAAAATGCCTGGCGCTGCGCCCTCGCCTTCGCCAGAGGCTGCACCAGCGTCGCGCGCGTGGTGCAAGCCAGTGAATGCTTTAAGCGCTTCGGCGCCCAGCGCGATTACTGGCGCGAAAGTCGACGGCACTACCTACGCTTTCACGGACTACTGCAGCAGCGGCCGAACGCTCTCGCATTATTCCTGCAGCGGCGGCTATTATCGCGTAGAACTCCAGGAGTGCGCGTCTGGCTGCAAGGCGAGCGCGTGCGTTGATGCTGACGCTTTCGCTGCTCCCGACCGCAACAGCGATTACGGCGCGTGGATGCTTTACGGCGTGGTTGGCGTTTTCATCGTCGCGATGGGAATCGCTTTTTGGTTTTACGTTTCAGGAGAAAAAGCGAGGCTCGCAAGGCAAAACAAGCAAAAGCAGCGCAAACGCTATTAACTAGGAAATGAATTTTGCATTATTTTTGAATGACGTTTAGAACGGGGGTGTTTTGGTTTTGGACGATTCTCAAGCGCTTTACTCGCTTCTCGCCTTCCTCGGATTGTTCATCGTAGTCGCCGCGCTCGCGTGGTACTACAAGTTTCACTTGAAAAACTTGAAGAAGTGAACGGCTGTAATCAGGGCTCGCGGCTGTTGACGGTGCACGACGTTCAGCGCAAATATTGTTTCGAGTATTTTTCCAAAGCATCTACGCAGTTAGAATGATACTCATTTCTACCGCGTATAGTCATTGTGAAGTCATAACCAACAAATTCACGGACTGCATCTATTTCCTTTTGTGAAAGGGGCGCTCCTTCCTTCGCTACATTGGTTTTCCGCAATTTTTTCCTTAACTCTTTTATCATCGCGTTATAGATTTTGCGATACTCGTTATACCTTTTTAGATAATTGGACGAATTGCGACTTGGAAATAGGCTATCTACTTTCATAAGCGCATATGTTTCTAAAAGCCGTCGATGATCTTCTTCGCTAGAAACTTTCGGCAGACTCCGAGGAGCCATTTCGCTGCACACCGCAATAATCCTAATCATCTTCGATGCTCTATCAAGATAATCCAACTTGTGCAACTCATTTTTGTGATACTTTACTTGCTGGGCGGCTACGCCGCGAAATACGGCATTAATTATTTTCTGATGCCGAGGTTGTTTCATCAACGCCATTTTTTTTAGCCTCGCTTAAACTTTGTCGTCGTATAAGTATATCTTTACGAATATTAAAACGAAACGCCAGCCGCGCCAGCTAATCGCTGTAGCGCGCAATTCGAATCGAATCAGCCGAGCACGCGGCAAGAATCTTTTTCGACTACGAGCGTGCACTCCGCTTGCGCAACGAGTCCCTTGTTGATTTCTTTTAATATCGGATAATCGCGCACGATTTCCTGCCTGCGCAAGTCCGCTAGCGCGAGCGACGAAGTCGCTTCGCTGAACTTTTCATCCACCCAGCGTTTGGCGAAAGGCAGGGTCTCGCACTCGTCGACGAGCCACTCCAAAACTTTGCGCGACTGCGGCAGCCGCACGTTGCGCACGTTGATTAGCGAGTAGATTTCGCAGTAACTCCCATCTTCCACTCGCCCCGCGCCAGTTGTAGCGAACGGTTCGACTGCGAAAACGTCGCCTTCGCACAAAACGTAGTCGCCTCGCGCCACGTTCGGAATCTCCTTTCCAGCGTGCAAAAGGAATTCGCCTAGCGAGTGCCCGCACAGATTTTCTATTGGCTTAAAACCGCGGCTCGAAATCGCTTTTTCTATTACCGCGCCGATTTCGCGCGCGTTCACGCCCGCTTTTATCGTGTTCGTCGCGTCGCTTAACGCGGCTTCCGCCGCTTCAACGAGCTTGCCGTTCTCTCCGCTTAAATCTACGGTGAATGCGGCGTCGATTATGAATCCGTTGACGTGAACGCCGTAATCGATTTTCACCACGTCTTTTTCCGAAAAAACCGCCGGGTCGCCTGTTTTCGGCGTGTAGTGCGCCGCGGCGTCGTTTACGCTGATGTTTACGGGAAAAGCGGGTTTGGCGCCGTCTCCGCGGATTTCGCTTTCCACCGCGCGCGCGACTTCGAGAAGCGAAGCGCCTGGCTTGACGAGTTCCTGCGCTGTTTCGCGCACGCTGTTCGCTACTCGCGCCGCCTCCAAATAATTTTTTAGTTCAGCTTCTTCAACCAAAATCAATACCCCAAAGCCACTGATCAAAAACAATGTGGTTGAAATTGAGAGGAGTTAAAGGGAGAAAAGAAATAAAAAAGAAACGGAAGGCAACACGCGTTTCATTCTTCTTCCAGCAAGTCGGTTGTTTCCTCTGCTTCAGCTTTCGCTCCGCCGCGCTTGCCTTTGCCGCCGCTTCCGCCGCCTTTCTTCTTGTCTTGCTGTTTCTTCCAGTAGTACACTCCGCCTGCTATCGCGACGATTGCGAGAACGAGGATTATCCACATCCACGGCTCGAAAGCGAATCCCGCCGCGGCTATAACGAACTTGCAGGTCGCGGTAGAACCGCCGAGCGAAGAAGCTTTAGCGGAATAGTCGCCCGTCGTGAGTCCGCTCACGTCGAACTCGTGAACTCCGGTTTGGCCGCATTTCGACGCGTCCGGCGCGAGAGTGCGTTTGCCGATCGTGAGGCGCATGTTCGCGTCGCAAGCCGGGCTGCCGTCCGCCGTGAGCGTCGCCGCGATTTTCTTTTGGTCGGTTATCACGCACTTGAGCTTTAACGCGTATTGCGGCGCGTAATTCGGCTGCGTCGTCGGAGGCCACTCGTAATTGTCGTTCGTAGGCGTTTTAGTTCCGCTGCCCGCAAGCGTTTGCTGCGCTTTCTTCGTTTGCCCGCAGTCTTTGTCTGTGCCGGAAAGGCAGCAAGGGTTGCAGTAGCCGTCGAGCAGGCACAAGCAGCCGTTGCAAACGCCGTTCACGCAAACGCTTCCAATGCCGCAGTCGCTGTTGCTCGTGCAAGGCCTGCCTCCGCCGCCGTTTCCGCCGCTTGTGCTGCAGTCTGTCGGGCAGTTCGAAACGGTTTCGCCGAGGCTGGTTTCGCAAACCCCGTTTCCGCAAGACGGAATCGGCGAAGCGCTTGGCGTAACGCTGGGCGTGACGCTCGGAGTCGAGGACGGGCTTATCGTTACGCTAGGCGTTGGAGTCGGCGTCGCTTCGGGGTTGACTTCGAAACTAACGATATCTGAAGAGTAGCCAGCGAAATCGAGCGCGCTTGCTCCCGCGGTTTCGGCTATTGCTTTGCAGGCAATCGTGTTGACTGAATTGCAGAGCACTTGCGCCTCGTATTTTCCTGGCGTCAAGCCGCTCACGTGCTTTGAAACCTGCTCCGGCGTGCCGCACGATTTGCGCGTTATGCGGCCGAAGTCGACTGAAGCAGTTGATTGCGTTGTTACGGTTGCCGCCAGATTTTTCAGCGTGCCTCGGCAGTCGTAAGCGAGGTAATCGCCGTCGATTAGGAACGTGAAGTCTATGGCTTCTTTTACGATTTCGCCTTCTTTCGGGCTTACTATGACCGGCTGGTTAGTGTTTATTACGGTGAAGGAAACGTCTCCGCTTGAAACCAGAGCGCTGGTTCCAACAGCTTTGTCTCGCAGGGGAGCGCACTTCACGTTTGCCTTGTGGTTGCCTGAATTGAATTCCTTCACTTGCTTCGAGATTTCGCCTGCTTTGACTTCGACGTTCTTCTCGTCGGTTCCGTCGAAAGCGGGCACGCAATAATATACGGCTTGGCTTCCGCCAACTACGAAAGCGAGTTCAACTGGCGAACCGTACGATTTTCCTTCTTCAGGCGCGAGAATCGCGGGCTTGCCGTCCTCGTAAGTGTAGAACGCGATTATGGGCGACTCTTTTTCTCCAGGCTGCACAGCTGGCCAAGACGTGTACGAATCGAATTCAAGCGTTTGCGCGTTCGCTGCCGCCGCGTTTTGGTTTTGGTTTGGCGTCGGAGTGGCGCTCGCTGCGCCGTTAACGCTCGCGCTGCACTCGAACTCGTTCACTCCCGTGGTAAGAGCCGAAGTAGGATAATGCGCGTAAACCATTCCTTTCAACGAAGGCTGTACTTGCCCAGCAGTAGTTTGTGAGATCGTCAGCGTGCTGCTCGCTGCGCCGGATACTGGAGTCATCTTTCCGTTTTCAACAGTAGTGCGCCACTGTAAAGCCGAAGAAATGCTTTTCGGGCACTCGACTTTCGAAGGCGCCGCGTCAGCCGTAGCGCTTTGCTTGAAGAAACAATTGACGGCGAAAGCCTGTTTTCCGCCGCTAGCTACAGTTGCGCTGGAAGGCGAGAGCGAGCAAGACCACTCCGCCGCGGACGGGGGCGCGGTTGCCGTAGGTGCCGAAGTCGGAGTTACGCTTGCGGAGAAAGGAGACGCACAGCGCACACTCAAATAGTGTTTTTGTCCGTGAATCCAATCTTTTCTTGAGACGGCGAAATCGCTGGCAGCTTCGGCAGCGACTTTCCCGATTTGGTATGTTTTGCCGTCGAGAACGTAGTAGCAGGAGTACGCGCTCATTGAGCCGCCCACTTTGAATTCAGCTTTCACCGGCGTAGTCAATCCGTAGTGCCTGTAATTCTGGTCTGGCGCGAAAATAATGGGGCGGTCGGGTTCGAAGACTTTGAACGAAATCATTTTTGAAGTCAGCCATCCACTTTGCGCCGAAGCAGCCGTGGCATCGCTATTCGCAGCGTTTGTCGCGGACTTGCAACGCACTTTAAGCCATTGCCCGCTTGGCGCGACGGGAACATCGATTTTTTTCTCGACTCCGGCTTGCACCGCTCCGTCGACCGCGTAAGCTTTACCGCCGCTGGCGTCGTACACTGCGTACTCGCATTTGTAATAATCGCTTCCGCTAACGGTGAACCGCAGGCTCACGGTTTTCGCCCAGTACTCGCCGCCCTCGGTCGGCGAAGCAACCGTGATTCCTTCTGGTTGACCCAAGCTCGGCTGGTTTTGCACCGATGCCTTGCACGCAGTTTTACCGAAAGACGCGCTGGCCGTGTAGTACGCTAGTTGGTCGACTGCGGGGTAATTGCAAGTGAAAGTCGCGACTCCGCTCGAACTAATGTCAGCTTGCGCTGGCGCAGCCTCGTCTTCCCTGCACGAGACGCTCGCCTTTGCTCCCGCGACCGCCTCGTCGCCGAAAATGTTTTTGAATGTGACAGTGAATTTCTGTGAAAACGCGCCTTTGCCTACGGCGGGGTTCGGCGTTATCGTACACGACGGTTCCGTCGAGGCGCAGCGCACCGCGATCGTAAGAACGGCTCTCGCGCCGCTCGCAGCGGTTGGCGTAGCCTGCGTTTCGGTTGCGAAACTCGCTTCGTTCGCGCCCGCGCTGACTGCATTGTTTTGTCCTTGCGCTGCGGGATTCGAATTCGAAATAAATCGCGTGAACGTTACGCGCGCTTCCTGGTCTTCTGCAGCCGCAGTAAGAGGCATTGACAAAGTGCCGCCTAAAGTTATGACGCACGCGTCAATCGAACCGCACAAGTCCCAACTTGTGGAAGCAATCGCTGACTTGGCTCTTTTCCCGTAAACAACCGCTTTGTCGCTGCTCACAAGGTAGAGTTTAAAAACGTAGTCGCCTACGCTGACTTCTTTTCCTGCGGCGATTTCGCGCGTTTCGATGCGCCAACCATTAATGCAAGCGCTTTCCACGCTCACGGGCGCGTTGCACGAAAAACCTTGTTGAAACGCAAGAGTCGAAGCGTCGGGCGCGAGGACGGCTTGCGGGCACTGCAGCAAATCGCTTGAAGCAGTAACACGCCCGCTTTGCGGGGCGAGCGCTGTTTCTGCGACGCGAATCGTTCCGCTGTCGCCTGCGTTCGGCGACATTACGCCGCTCGCGACGCTAGTAGTCCAGCACAATCCCGGGCAAGCAACGCGCGCTGGCGCGCTATCGGCTGCAGCAGTCGTCGGCGTTGCCGTAGAAAAGCAGCTCGCGACGAAGTTGAATGTTCCTCCTTGCGGAACAGTCGCGCTTTGCGGGTGAATGATGCACGAACGCGGCGGTACCGGCGTTGGAACAATCGCGCCTGTTTTCACGTTTACGCTCGCGCTGCACGAGAAAGAGTTTATCGCGTTCGCGAAAGCGAGTGCTTCGCTTCCAGCGTCTTGCGCGTTAGTCGGCGCGGTGTTGACGCCGTAGGACGCTGTTATTGTTCCGCTCGCATTCGCTCTCGGCGCAGTGAAAACGCTTCTCGATGAACCAGCTGTTGGGTTCATCGTTGCGCCCGCCACAGTTGTGGTCCAACTCATCGTCGGGCAGTCCACGATTGCAACCGCGTCTTCGATCGTTCGCTCGCATTGCGCTCGGAATTCTTGCGTTGTTCCGCCTTCGAGCGTTGCAGAGCCGGGAATGAGCGCGCACGAGTAAACGCCGCTTGGTTGTGAAGGCGTTTCAGTCGGCAAAGCGGTAGTGGGACGCGCTGCTGACGGTATCGGCGTGTTTGTTGGCGTTGTCGATGGCGCTACTGAAGGCGTTATAGACGGCGCTGTTGACGGAAACAGTGACGGCGTAATCGACGGATGGAACGAAGGCATGGTGGATGGAAACATGGACGGGTGGAAAGACGGGGTGATTGACGGAATCGTTGACGGTTGTATGGAAGGAAACATTGAAGGACTAAAAGACGGAAGCAGCGACGGGTGAATTGAAGGAATGAAAATCGATGGAACGGAAGATGGCGTGATTGAAGGCGCTGGAGGAGTCGGCTGCGGAATCGTTACTTGCACGGTTCGCGAGTAGTAATTGCATCTCAAAACGTCGGACTGCCACCAAAAGCCCCAGGTGTCGCAGTTCGATGAAGGATTCGCGAGCGGGTCGCCGATGTAACCAGTCGTGTTGGAAAGAAGGAGCCAGCCCCTGTAGTGAAGCGGCACCGGGAATTGCGTTAATTGTGGGATGGGCGACGGCATGGGCGGGAGGGCGAGCGTTTTAGCGACGAGGTTTACTTGCACGCTCCAACCGCTGGGAACGTCGTACCACTCGAGGATTTTCCAGCAATCGTTGCCTTGGCACCCGACGCTTGCGCCGTTGAACGTTCGTTCGGGATTGTACGGGTATTGAGAAGGATACGCCTGATGCAGCCATTCGTATTCCGCGTTCGCGTTAGTGTAAAAAGCTGGTGTAACGCTTGAGCTGACAAAGTCGAATGCATCGGTGGGATAATTGAAGGCGACTCCGCCGCGGTTGCAGGGCGACTGCAAGCAGGTGAAGGAAAGCGTTGCAGTCAGCGTTTCTCCTGGAGCGACGATCGTCTTGTCGAAGCTTGCCGCAACTCGCAATACAGTGCTTTGGTACGGCGGAATAGTCGGAGTCGGCGTTGGCGAAGGCAAAGGCGTCGGAGTCGGGGACGGCGGGTAAATGATCGAGGGAGTCGGGAATTGCGGCGGAGAATAGCAAACGCCGAGCCTGCATTCCTGCGCGCAGGCGTGCAATTCGCTCGCGTAAGTGAGGCCCGAGCCGGTGAGCCTGCAGTAATATTCGTTCAAGTAAGTCGCGTTGACGCACGAGTCAGCGTAATCGTATTGTTGGGTTCCGATAGCTCCGTACACGTGCCCGAAAATGTTGTAGTTTCTGCCAGCGTCCGAATCAAAGCAAGTGGATGCCGCTGCGAACACGGAGAAAAGAGTTGCTAGAAAAAGCGCGCTCAACACGATTGATTTAAACGATTCAAAACCCGTTTTCATGCTATCACCTTGGTGCGTTTTCGCGTCGAAGAAAATGTAATGAAGATACAGCTGAGCATAATTAAAAAACCCTCGCTTTAAGCGAGCGTCGAGGAAAAATCGCTCGGGTTCTTTTTGCAAACCGCGGCAGTCTAAACCGCCGTTCGTTCGCGAGTTCCGCGAGTTCGCAACGTTTAAAAACAGTTTGTTCGTTAATAGTAACCCGCTCCGACTAGGAGCCTCGTTTTAATGGTGGGCGAAAACCATAACGCTGAGCATAAGCAAACCAGCTACTACGAGTAATAATAAAATTTTTTTTAAAATAATAATTTAAAAGAATTTTTTTGAAGGAGGGATTGAAATGCAGCAAGGACAACTAGGCGGACAACAAGTGATAATGCTTCCCGAGGGCAGCAACCGAATCCTCGGCAGGGACGCCCAGCGAACGAACATCGCCGTAGGCTATGCGGTCGCAAGCGCGATTAAAAGCACGCTGGGGCCTCGCGGAATGGACAAGATGATGGTGAGCGAACTCGGCGACATCGTGATTACGAACGACGGGGCGACGATTCTCAAGGAAATGAACGTCGAACACCCTGCAGCGAAGATGATGGTTGAAATCGCTAAAACGCAGGACGAAGAGGCGGGAGACGGAACGACGAGCGCTGTCGTCATAGCGGGCGAACTACTCAAAAAATCAATCGACTTGCTCGACCAGGACGTTCACGCGAGCACGATTATTCGCGGTTACAAGCTCGCTTCCCACAAGGCGGTCGAGTTGCTGGGCGAGCTCAGCGAAAAAGTAACCGTCAAGGACAAGCAGCGGCTCGAGGAAATCGCGCAAATCAGCATGGGCTCGAAAACCGTCACGAGCGGAGGCAACAATGAGGCGTTAGCCAAACTCATAGTAAACGCCGTGCTGCAAGTCGCGGAAGAAAAAGGAGGCAAAGTTACAGTTGACAAGGATTACATTAAAATCGAGAAGAAGCAAGGCGGCGACGTGAGCCAGACGGTTTTGATAAACGGGGTTCTCATCGATAAGGAAGTCGTGCATCCCGGCATGCCGAAAATGCTGCAAAACGCGAAAATCGCGTTGCTCGACTCGGCGCTCGAAATCGAGAAGACGGAAACGGACGCCCGCATCAGCATAACATCGCCCGAACAAATGACTGCGTTTTTGGAGCAGGAAGAAAAGATGCTCAAGGACATGGTGGATAAGGTAGCGAAAACCGGCGCGAACGTGCTCTTCTGCCAGAAGGGAATCGACGACGTGGCGCAGCACTACCTGGCGAAGAAAGGCGTGCTCGCGTGCCGCCGCGTCAAGAAAAGCGACATGGAAAAGCTCGCGCGCGCGACTGGCGCAAGAGTCATCACCACGCTCGAAGACTTGAATGTGAAGGATTTAGGCCACGCGGGGCTCGTGGAGGAACGCAAAATCGCGGGAGAGCAAATGACTTTCGTCGAGAAGTGCAAGGAAGCGAAGAGCGTAACGATTTTCGTTCGCGGAGGAACCGAGCATGTCGTCGACGAGGCGGAGCGCGCGATGGTCGACGGAATCGGCGCGGTGCGCAGCGCGATAGAGGAAGGCTCTTTCACTACCGGCGGCGGCTCGATTGAAATCGAGCTCGCGAACAGGCTGAGGAAATACGCGATTGAAGTCGGGGGACGCGAACAACTCGCGGTAACCGCTTTCGCTGAAGCGCTTGAAGTGATTCCGCGCACGCTCGCCGAGTCGTGCGGACTCGATTCGATTGACACGCTCGTTGAATTGCGCAGCAAGCACGAGAAGGGGCAGAAGACGCTCGGCGTAGCTGTTCTCGAAGGAAAAATCGGGGACATGAAAGCCGCGCACGTCATCGAGCCGGTTCGCGTTAAGCGTCAAGCGCTTCAGAGCGCGAGCGAAGTAACGGAAATGATTCTGCGAATCGACGATATAATCGCGGCGAGAGGCAGGCCGGCGCCAGCAGGCGGTCCCGGCGGAATGGGCGGTGGCGGCATGGACATGGATTGAGCTTTAAGCTAAAAGCTTAATCCCTTCTTTTTTATTTTTTTCTTTAAAATAAGTCAGCGCTAGCGCAAAGCGGTTCAGGTTCCAGGTTTCAACCGAAGAGAATGCGCTCGGGCTTCGTTAGAAAATCAAAAGCCTGCGGGTTCGCGACGAACGAGGCGTACAATCCGTTAGGCCAAATGCGTCGCGCCTTCCATTCGCGCGGTTTCGGCAAGCGAGGATAAGCATTGTTTTTCTTTAATTTGATTTCGCCGCGTTTTCCGTTTTTTCCGCGCAGAAAGTAAACCGCCGCGCCCTTGTGCTTGACAAAATCCGAGTAATCGCTTTCCTGCAATGCGATTAAATTCGCCATGACGAGCGTTCCACGTCCCACGTTCGTCGTCGCGTGACCGTAGCCCGGCGGAATCAAGACCTGGTCACCTTTCTTCGCCTTGCAGTAAACCGCGTCTTCGACGACGCCGTCGGCACGCTTTTTTTGAAACAAGTAAATCGCTTTGCCAGCGAGGACTTCGTAGATTTCAGGGTACGCTTTGCCGCACGCGGCGCGTTCGTGGTAGTGCCCGAGCGTCTTGTTGTACTCGCCGCCCAAGTCGAGTTTGGGAAGCACCGTCACGTCGAAAGACACGCGCGCTCTCGCGAAAATTTTTTTGTCGGCGGACTTCGCCGCGATTCCGCGAAACATGTAGTATTGAACGCGCTTCGCCATCGCTTGTGTTATCTTTCGCGCGAATTCCTCGTCCGCCAAAACGTTTTCCAAGTCGCCCAGCGTGCGGAGATTCGGTTTGACTGCGCTGCCTTCGCAGTAAAGCGCGAAGCGCTTTTCGTCGAAACGCAGTTTAATGCCGGGAGTTTCGAGTGAGATCAGTCATTTCACCGCTTAATTATTTTTCCGAGAATGGTTCCTACTAAGAAACCTAAGCCTAGTGCGAAGAACAACGAAAATACTGAAAATCCAATAAAAACTGAAAACAGGCCGCTCAACAATCCCGCCAATAAGCCGACCAACTTTGGATTACTTAAAAAGGTTATTTTCAATTTTTGTGTTACCAGTAGCAATATTAGTGTTATAACAACTATTGGAATAGCTTCGAAATAAATGAATATGAAAAACTCATTTTGTATGCCTAAGTTAGTCACTGTTTTTTGGCCTATGTTTCTTGAAACGAACTTGTAACCAAGCTGCTTGCAACAAAGTTCCTCGTTATAGCGCTGAAAATAACACTCGCCTATTTTGGTTGCAATTATTTCGAATTCACAGTAGTTCTTGCACTGCCCCTCGGATTCAGGACACCAGGACAACGCATCTATTCCGTTTACAACGCACTGAAATTTTCCAGTGCAATTTCCTTTTCCGGGCACGCAAGTTGCCTGTACGGTCGAACGGTTTTCTTTAAAAGCGTACTGAGTTCCGTTTGGCATTATCGCTGGGCACTCGCCGGGTTTAAGGTATTTACCACCGCTATCGATCAGGTTAGACCAATTTAATTCGCCTTTGTCTGCAAAATAGTCTTCGAATCGTTTGGTGTTTGCTATAAAGCTTATGCTACACGTTTTTAGCGCTTCATCTATTACTAGGGCTTCAGCACGATACTCACAATATTCAAGTTTAGTGACATTTTCTACTTTGACGTAATCACAGCTCTTTTTCGCGTCGAAGGCAGGGTCAACGTCTTCATCAAGAACCTGGTGTCCGTAACGAAGATAACAAATATCGTACTCCTGTGTTTTGTTGACTAAAACAACTTTAGGTGTTTCAACGTTTGTGGGAGTTAGGCCAAACCGCATACAGCAAGAAGTTAAAAACTTTAATTCTTCAGAGAGTTCGTTAAAACCTGTGCGCGGAATCCTACATGCGCCGTAAGGAGTTTGTGCTTCGTCATAGGCTCCCGGAAAATAACTAACCCAGCCTTCCGAGTAGGGTAATTTATAGTCAACGAATTCGTCGCCACCCCAGTAGCCCGCGCATTCTTTCGTTTTCTCGTTTATCGCAATGCCCCACTGCATTGGCGCTGCGCAAACAAGCACGGAAAAAGCTAGCGCTAGACTGAGGAACAATAATAATTGCTTCGTCATGAAAAAGGATACTCGGAGCTAATTATTAAAACACGCTCACGGCTGGAATTCATTTTCTAGCGCGCTTTTTCGCCGCCGCCACGAGGCCATTGAACAACGGTTCTGGCTCTTCCAGGCGCGAATCGAATTCAGGATGAAATTGGCACGAGATGAAATATTCTGCTTTAGGCAACTCCATGACCTTCATTATCGCGCGCTTGGGATCGCGGCCGCTGAAAACCATTCCAGCGCGTTCTAGGCGAGCCACGTATTTCGGATTAACCTCATAACGGTGGCGGAACCGCTTGAAAATTTCCGTCTTGCCGTAAAGCGAGTGAGCGAGCGTGCCTTTTTTGAGGAGAACGTGTTTCGCACCGAGCCGCATAGTACCGCCTTTGTCCTTTATTTTCTTTTGTTCAGGCAGCAAATCGATTACCGGATGCTTCGTGCGAAGAGCGATTTCAGTTGAGTGCGCGTCGCGCCAACCTAGGACGTTGCGGGCGTATTCCACGACGGCGAGTTGCAACCCATAGCACAACCCCAGGAATGGAACGTTTTTCTCGCGAGCGAAGCGGATGGCGGTGATGATTCCTTCTACTCCGCGTTCTCCGAAACCGCCGGGCACCACGATTCCGTCGAAACCCCGCAAATCGATTTCTCCGCGTTCGATCGCTTCGCTGTCGATTAAAACTCCGGGCGCGCGCACGCCGTTGGCGACGCCCGCGTGCTTTAACGCCTCGAAAACGCTCGTGTACGTGTCGCGCATCGCCGCGTATTTTCCGACTACCGCTATCTTGACTTCGGTTTTAGCGTTCTTTGCTTTCTCGGTCAAGCCCCGCCACTCCTTCAAATCCGGAGTTTTTTTCGGCAAACCGAGCTTCTTGCGCACCGCCGCGTCGAGTCCCTGCTCGTGGAGGAGCAACGGGAGCGCGTAAACGTCGTCGAGCTGCGGGCTCGCGAAAACGTTTTCGCGCGAAACGTTGCAGAACAAAGCGATTTTATCGCGTGCGCTTTCGTTCAAGCGTTTTTCAGGAGTTCGCGCGATTATGACGTCAGGCGAGATTCCGCGCGAGAGCAGGGCGCGAACGCTGTGCTGCATGGGCTTCGTTTTTTGTTCCCCGGTCCAAATAGTCGGCACTAACGCGAGGTGCGCGAAAACCGTGCTGTTCGGCGGTTCTTCGAAACGCATTTGGCGAATCGCTTCAAGCACGACTTCGCTCTCGATGTCGCCGACTGTTCCGCCTATTTCGACGACTAAAACTTCCGCGCCAGTTACACGAGCCGCCTCGCGAATGCAATGTTTTACCTCGTTCGTAACGTGAGGAATGAGCTGCATCGTTTTTCCGAGGAATTCGCCGCGCCGCTCTTTTTGGAGTACTGCGCTGTAAGCGGTTCCCATCATTAAATTTTGTTCCCGTTTGGCGAACATGTTCAGGAAGCGCTCGTAATTTCCCAAGTCGAGGTCGCACTCGAACCCGTCGCGCGTGACGAAGACTTCGCCGTGCTCGAACGGGTTGAGCGTGCCCGCGTCGCCGTTTAAGTAGGGGTCGATTTTCATTGCGTTCGCGCGAACGCCGCCCGCCTTCAACAGTTTCGCTAGCGAGGAAACGAATATTCCTTTTCCTAGGGACGACAGAACGCCGCCGGTTACGAAAACGAATTTAGCCAAACCAACCACCAACCCGCCAAAGTCAAAGCAAGTCAACTTAAATGCATTACGCTATTCGTTGAACTGAAACCACAGAATAAGATGAAGTTTATGCGCGGCGGCATTAAAAAACGTTTTGGCTTCAAAGCAGAAAAACCAGGCTTGAAAAACCAGTCGAAACCAACGGCCGAAACCAATAAAAACCAGTTATGCATACGTTATACGTGGTGATATAATGAGTTATACGACTATTCAAATAGATTCCAGCACTCGCGCAAACCTGACGAAGTTCAAAGAATACGCGCGCGAAACTTACGACGAAGTGATAAACAAGCTGATGAAGATAGCTCAAATGGCTTCGCGCGACGAAGGCGAATTGAGCGATGAGACCTTGAAGCAGATAAAGGAAGCTGAAGAAGATTACAAAGCCGGACGAACTTTTTCGACAAAGGAAGTGTTGAAGCGGCTGGGTGCTTGAAACTTGCCTTACGAATTAGCCTTCACCAGGAACGCGGGCAAAAACCTCGCCGGACTAGAAAAGCAGACGGCAATTCGCGTAATCGAAAAACTCGATTCTTGCAAGGAAACGCCGTACCACTTCCTGGAAAAACTTGTTGGCACGGATTACTCGAAACTGCGTGTCGGAGACTACAGGGCGATAGTCAGAATTGACGAGGAGCGTAAAAAAATAATCGTTTTGAGAGTCGGGCACCGGAAGAATGTTTACAAAAAATGAAAAAAGCGAAGCGAACGGTCGCGGAGTTGGTTGCTTTGGAAGACAAGATGGCGTTACAGGTTAAGTACAAGAAGCTCGAGCAAGCGAACAAGGCGCTGCAAAAGGAAATGCGCGAACAGCGCCTCGCGAACGAGCTGCGGTTGGCTCGCGAATTTCAGCAGGAATTTCGCAAGCAGTTGGCGACGCTTATAACCGCGGCTTTCGGCTTCGTTGCCGCGCTATTCTGGAATACGGCGATAAAGGACGCTATCAACGCTTTCATTCCGCCGGCGCAGACGTGGGTGGGAGAAATACTCATCGCGGTTTTCGTCACGATTATCGCAGTCGGCGCGATTTGGCTGGTGAGCCGAGGCGCGGGCGAAAAAAAGACGCTGCCGCCGCAGGAACCGTCGAAACCGCAAACGCTGTGAACCTTTAGTTTCGCTGCCGCTTCGACTTCCAGTAATACGCGAGCGCAGCCGCGAGCAGAACCAAGCCGCCCGCTAAAGCAACGACTGCAACGAAACCGTCCGCGCCCAAACCGTAATTTGCCGCTGCTGCGGCGATTGGCGAAGGAGTGAGCGACTGGCTTTGCGCTGCGGAAACGGCGTACGCGCCGGAGCGTTCCTTAAGCGCGTCTTGACCAAACGCCGCGGGCGCAGGCGTTTCGACGGCTTGCGCAACGCGCTCGAGCGAGGCTGGCGCCGCGGAGCTGGCGTAGCCGATTGAACCCGAGTATGCAAAGAGGCTGAAGAAGCCGAACGCGAGGAGCACGACTGCGACGCTGAGGAGAACCCAAATTTTTTTCTTTTCGTCAGGGCGCACGAGCGCGCGGCCTTTTTCGGTGAGCGAGTAGTAAATCCACTTGCGTCCCTCGTCTTCTCGGCGCACCAAGCCCGCGCTTGCGAGTTTGTCCAAGTGTTCGCTCGCGGCTTGCGCGCTTATGCCTAAGCTCGCGGCGAGCTCCGACGGCGTTGCGCGCCTGCTGCCAAGTTTTTTGAGTAGCGAGACGCGGGTTTCGCTCGCGAGCGCTTTGAACGCGTTTTTGTCGAGAGTAATCTTGTCTTCCATTGAGCTTCAATCCTTCAAAAATTCATTAAATCAAGAAAAGTAGTTTGTCAACTGGTTTTCCGCCGCATCGTAAGCTTCCGCGTACGCGCTGGATCGACCGCACGAATCCCGGAAGGAAAGCGTTTTCCCGTCGACTGCAATCGAAAGCGTTCCGCTGCCTCCCACGCACTGCGAGCCAGTCGCGTTTTCCGCTATTAATTCCGGCGTGTTGAGAGCCAAAACTTTTCGCGCTAGCCCCTCGAGCTCGGCGCGCGAAATCGTTTTAGTCGACGGAGCAGCAATGCAAGCGTGCTTGAAGAAGACGGTTCCGTTGTTGTACGCGAAATAATCGCGTTCGGCTGCGCGGACTTCGCCGTTTGGCCCGCGGTCGCTGCAGATTCCCGAACTCCACAAGTGCAGGCTAACTTGAATAACCGAGCTTGCAGAAACGCCAGGCGCAGTGCTCGGGCAAGGCGCGAACTCGCAGTTCGGTCCAACGCGCCCGACCGTCGAACCGTCCGGGCACACTTTCGCTATTGCCGTGCAGGCGACTGGCTTTTCTACGCAACCGAAAAACAGTAGCGCCAAGCCCACCACGAGAACAATCGACAACAGTTTTTGCTTTTCGTTCAATAGAACTGCCTCGAGCGTTTTAACGAGAAAGAAAATGCCGCCCGCGTTTTTTAAAGCGCCGCTTTTCTTCAAGCGAACGCCTGACTATAATTTGAAAACCACAGTTGAGAAACGTCAAGCGCAATTCGCGTAGCCCAAGAATTTGCCGTTGCAGTCCTTCCAGCCTTCGCTGCGAGTGCCTACGCCGATGCAAGTGACGTTGCAGTCGCCCGGCTTGCATTCCCCGCGGAAGAAAGCCCATTCCTCGCAAACCGTTCCGTCAGCAAAAAAACAGTATCCGACTTGGCCAGGCGTCTCAAGCCCGTTTAAAATCTCGAGGGCACCGTTGTTTTCAACGCAGTGAACGGAAGCGGGATTCGCCAAACCCGTAGACGGAATTGAAGAAGGCTCGATGCTAGCTTCAGCGCTTGCTTCCGCGCTCGGCTCGACGCTCGCTTCCAAATCTTCGGGAGGAAACGGAGGCAAATCAACCGTCGGAGTCGGGCGTTCGGGTTCGCACGAGTAATTCGCTGCGCAAACGCCGCTGCCGCACCAGCAGCCCGCCACTCGCGCAACCCAGTTCGGCGCGCAGTGCGCGTCGAGCGCAGCGCAAGTCCAGTTTCCGCTTTGGTTCGAGCAGCACGAGTTGTTCGCGAGAATGCAGTCGCTCGCCGTCGTGCAGCGCGGTGGCTGCATTTTGTTCCACTCGTTTTGCGCGAGCGGCAGCAGGTTAGGGTAGAAAACGAATACCGCGGCGATTACCGCGATTATTCCGATTACGGCGAGGATGCGCGTTGCGAAGCCGAAAACCAAAGCAAAATCACCCTTGAACTGACAACCAACAATCGCGGCTGACTTTAACGAAAACCGTTTTTCCCGGTTCGAGTTGCGGAGCTTTAACGAATTTTTGCGCGCTTGCATCCCAAGCGTAAGGGCCTTTTTCGACGACGCAGTCGCCTTTCACGCTTGCGAAATCTGTGGCTAAAAGTGGAGCGCCAACGAGGTTCCAGCCTTTGAACAACTGCTTGCCGTCGAGCAACTGCACCGCGACTTCGTCGCCCGCAATAGTCGCCGAGCAAGGCGTTTTCGCTTTAATCCAATAGCCTTTCAATAACTCGCCCGCGAAACTCACGAGTTCTTTTTTCCCCAAATCGGGCAATTGGAATTCGGAGTACGCGCGCCCTCCGTCAATCCAGCCCCACAACACGCTTTGCGATTCGCAGTCGGTTGCGATGATGCGCGGAAGGAAACTCATTTGTTGGAGGCATTCTTTGCCGGGCACGCAGAAAACGCTGCGCTGAACAGCGAGCGGAAACGAGAAAGAGTTCCAGCCGCTTGCAAAAGAAAAGCGGAAGAATTGTTCGCTTGCAACGACAGGCGCTGGCAGCGTCGCGCAAACACATTCGTAACAGCCGCGCGAATCTTTAGAGAAACCCGCTTCGCCGCAATCCAAGCCGCAGTTCTCAAGAGGCGCGCAACTCGGGTTC
>CAITNU010000024.1 GCA_903893865.1 uncultured Microcaldota archaeon | reverse complement strand
GGAATTGTTTTCCTGGTTTTGTCACCCGTTTTCGCGGCGCTCATTCAAGCCGCGCTTTCGCGGAGGCGCGAGGAACTCGCCGACGTCAGCGGCGTCATGCTCACGCGCTATCCCGACGGCTTGATCGGCGCGCTGAAACGCATTAAAGCCGACACTGAAGGAAGCGCCGTGCAGCAACCGAGCCAGGCAATCGCGCACATGTACTTCGCGAATCCCCTCAGCGGCAAAGCCGTCATGGGATTGTTCGAAACGCACCCGCCTCTTGACGAGCGAATTGCGACTCTCGAACGCTACGCCCTAGAAAACCGGAAAAAGTAGTGCGCTAATGCTCTCCCAAGGCAAGGCGGTCATTATGGCTGCGAGCGATGAAAAAGCGGGCAAAACCAAAATCGTCATCGCGGAAAACGGGCCTTACCTCGTTTCTGGCGCGTTGCCGCTCGACAAGCAAATCATCGAGATTGGGAGCGACGGCAATCCCTCGCGTTGGGCGCAAGGAGAAAAGTTTCCGGCGCAAGAATCGCGAGCGTTGTGCCGCTGCGGCGGCTCGCGCGACAAGCCGTTTTGCGACGGCTTGCACGCGAAAAACGGTTTCGACGGAACCGAGACCGCGAGCCGCGAACCGTTTGTCCGGCAAGCCGAAACGATTAACGGGCCAGACTTGGTTCTCGACGACGCGCAGGATTTCTGCGCGCTGGCGCGATTCTGCCACCGCAAAGGAAGCGTTTGGGAATTCACGGAAAATTCCGGCGAGCCCGAATCCAGGAAAAACGCGATTTCCAACGCTTGCGACTGCGCTTCGGGACGGCTCGTCGCCCGCGACAAGAAAACCGGGAAACCAATAGAAAACAAATTCGTTGCTTCGCTTAGCTTGATTGAAGACCCGCAAAAGAAAGTCAGCGGACCGTTGTGGGTGAAGGGAAGAGTGCGCATCGAATCTGCTGACGGTTTCGCTTACGAAAAACGCAATCGCGTGACGCTTTGTCGTTGCGGCCAGTCCGGCAACAAGCCGTTCTGCGACGGCACGCACGTGAGTTGCGGGTTTAACGACGGCGACGAAACCCTCAAACGCTAATTCCGAATCTTTCCGTTCCGTCACGAACCGCACCGTCAATAATCGTAACGAATCTTCAAGGCTTGAGGATTACTTTCGCCGCTTCCCCTGCTTTTATCGCGGCGAATCCCTTCTCGAAATCGCTTAGCGCGAACTCGTGCGTGAGTACCGGGCGAACGTCGACTTTTCTTTCGCTTAAGAGTTCTCGCGTCTTCTCCCAAGTATCCCAAATGCGGCGTCCGTTGATTCCGTGCACGCGCGCGTACTTGAAGACGATTCCGTTGCTGACGTCGAGCGAAACGTCTTTCGGGAAAACGCCGAGAATATTCATTTTACCGCCGGGACGCAACGCCTTGAAACCGTTTTGCAGCGCGCCACCATTCCCGCTCATCTCGAGAACAGCGCCAACTCCTTTCCCGTTCGTCGCGGTCAGAATTTCCTTGACGTAGTCGTCAGTGCGCGGGTCGAAAACTCGGTCCGCGCCCATTTGACTCGCTATTCGCGCGCGCAACGGCGTCGGCTCGACCGCGAAAACAGGCGACGCACCTATCGCTTTCAGAATGCCGACCGCGAACAACCCGATTGGTCCGCAGCCGAGCACGAGCGCGCTGTCACCGCTCGGCGCGCCGCCTTCGAATACGGTGTGAACGGCGTTACCGAACGGCTCTTGAATGCTCGCAATCGCGGGCGGCAGAGCTGCGTCGTTAACCCAAGCATTTTGTTGAGGCACGACGGCGTATTCAGCGAAGATTCCGTTCATGTCGACTCCGAAAATCTTCATGTTCTCGCATATATGCGCGTTGCCGCGTTTGCACTGCTCGCAAGTTCCGTCGTAAACGTGCGTTTCCACTGAAATGAAGTCGCCTAACGCTAGTTTCCCCGCCGCCGCCGCGTTCGAGCCGAGCTCGACAATTTTGCCTGCTGCTTCGTGCCCGAAAATCATGGGCGGCTTGATGCGGTTCTGCGCCCATTCATCCCAATTCCAGATGTGCATGTCAGTGCCGCAAATGCTCGCGGCATCGATTTTTATTAGAACGTCGTTTGGTCCGGGCTTGGGCGCGTCGACTTCCTTGAGCACAGCGCCTGGCGCCGGCTTTTCCTTGAAAACCGCTTTCATTAAACACACCAACCCCAACAAAACTCCGACAAAAAAGAAAATTAAGCCTTGACTGCGCGCGATTTTAAAACGGAGAAGCGGTTATGCCGCGCCGCGTTAAAAAACTTATTGCTGCGCGCTCTTTTTCGTCAAACGACTTAAACGCGCGAAACGCGCGCAGCGGGGCTAGACTGCAAATAAAAGAAAAAAAGAAGGAAAAAGAAAATAAAAAAAATGGGTAGCGCGGGTTTCACAGTCCCTTGCGCTTGTTGCGAGTGTAGTAAAAGTACGCCGCGCCAGCGAGAACGATTATTATTATCACGCCGACAATCGTCAAGTCGATTCCGCCAGCCGCGCCGCTTACGCCGCCGGCTGCTTGCGCTTGCTGCAACGCGTTTTGCGCTAGCTGCGCGTTTTGCAGCGCGAGCGAGTACTGCCCGTTGTTCAACTCTTGCTGCGCTAACGCGAGCAAGCGCTCGGCTTCAGGAGCGCTGACTCCTTGCGTTTTCGCTAGCGCGATTGCTTCCTGAGCGGTGGAAACGCCCGCGCGAGCGCGCGTTTCTGAAACCGCGGCGGGGGTTATAGTCGGCTGTTCTACAGTAGCTTCGGGCGTTGCGGTCGCCGTTCCAGTCGGCGCTATAGTCGGAGTCGAAGTCGGAGCGTAAGTTGGCGCTCCCGTCGGTGCTGGAGTCGACGTGGGCGTAGGCGTCGCCGTGGGCGTTGTCGTAGGCGTATAACCGCCGCCTAAATCTGTATGCGTAAATACTGTAAACGAATGTGTCGGCGTGCACTCCCAGTTGCCTAGCGAGTCGTTGGCGCATACGTAATAGCCGAGGACGTCGCCGGTACTGCCGGCAATCGTCTTGGTAACGTTAGAATAGTTGGCGAGTACGATGTCTGACGTGGCGGCGTAAAGAGGCACCCACGAGTCGTTGACCCAGGCGCCAGTGTAGTTGCTTGCGAAGATGAACCCGCTGAGGTTGCGGACGTCCGTCCAATACACTGAATGGAGGATGCTGGTTGTGTAGCCAGTGTAGTTCGTGGCGTTCCACGTGTAGTTCACGGATCGGTCGAGTCCGAGTAACCACGAGTCGTTGTAGCCAATGTTGCCCGCGACGTCGGCGCAGGTAAAGTTAAGCTGCCAGTAACCGTCGTAGCCAGCGCCAGTGCTCAGCACGAAGGATGAACTGTCGTGGATGTTCGGATACACCGACGAATTCGTGGCGTTGTAAGTGTTGTTTAAGTAGAGACTGCAGTTCAGCCTCGATGAGGCGTTGAATGCGGCGATTATTGAGTCCGAATTGTTGGTCGAAAAGTTCAGCGTCAGATAATTGGAGCTCACCCAGCTCTTGTTGCTTGCGGGCGTTAGGATGCGATTGATTAACGGATTGTTGTAGGAACCGTACAGGTATAAGGATTGGTTGGTTGCGTACGAACCGACGATATTGCCGACGAGCGTCCAGCAGGTCACGTTGAAAATCGCGACCGTGGCATTCGGCACCTGCAGATATTCGATTCTCGTGACGCCGTTGGCGGTGAGGGTACTATTCGTGTGGTTCGCGGAATTGTTCATGAATACGGAGCAGTTCACTCTGCTTGAGGAAGCCAACCCGGTTACGGTGAAGGCAATCGTCGTGTTCCCAATGCCGCTACCGTAACCGTAAGTCGTCGTCCTGTTGACGTAGGCAGGGCTGGCGGGCGAAGTAATCGTCACAATTGGCTGCGAGTTGTCGAAGTCGAACGTGTAGTTTGAAGCCGAAAAGTTGGTATACGTGCCGTTAAGCGTGCTGCAGTTGACGTTCCAAATAATTGTTCCGTTCGTCGGAATCGTGAAGTTTGAAATATAGTTTGTAGCGGTGTTGTTGACCATCACCGAGTTGTTTGAAGAAGACGCACCCCACGCTCCAGTCGCATTAGTGTACAAAGAACAATAAGTCGCGTTGGCCATTTGCGTTATGAATTTGAACGTAAAGTTCGCGGCAGTCGTCGCATTCCAGTTGCCGTTCACGGGACCAGTGAGCGAAACGTTGATGTCGTAGTACGCCGCCGCCGCGAATCCCGAGAGCAGCAGCACGCCCAAAAACGCGATTCCGAAAAATATTTTGCTCGAATTCACTTGCACCGCCTCCATCATATATGATAACAACTATTCCGCAGTTACACTTTGCAGAAGCGTTAAAGAAAGGCTATTTAAAAACCTATTTTTTTAACGGGTTATAGGGCTTCCGACATCAAGCGGATAACAACAAAAAAATCTGCGGGCATTCGCCGGAATATATTCGCATATAACCGCATATTCGGCGCTTTTTCGGCGTTTTTCGACTCGCCACCTTTTGTATTCTTTTACTTGCGAATTGCATTCACTTGTTGTGGTCAGTGACTTTCCCTGCGCTTCCCGTGCGCACCGCGGCGAGCGGCGGCTGCGGCGCAGCCGCAAGCTCGCGCTCGGGCAACTTGCGCTTGTAAGCGTCTTCGCTGAGTTTGCGCTTGTGCTTTTTCTCCCACTGCGCGCGCGAGACGCTGTATTTTTTTTGCACGGAATCGCGGTATTGCTGTGGCAAAACGTTGAAAGCGCAGAACGGAACGACTCGGCCGTCAGGCATAGCGTAGTGAATGCAGCAGCGTTCGACGCGCTCGACGTCGTAATTGTACAAATCCATGAAATGCATCATGCCGATGAAAAGCGAGTTGTGGTGGAATTCGCGCAACCCGTCGTAAGAGCCTTTCAGCAAAACGTCGCTGAGAATGCGCGTCGCCTCGAGCTTTCGCGGCTTGCGCTCGTCGTTGACGAGTTTTCGCACTGCGTAAGCGAGCTCGAGTTTCGCGAGCGTCTTGTTTTTGCCGCCGCGCACTTCCTCAGCCGCGCGCTCGAGCGTTTTGAACAATTCTGGAACGTCGATGAAGCGCGTAACGGGAATGATTTTGCCGTTTTCGTCCTTGAAAACGTAGGTAGCCGCGCCGCAAGCGAAATGAGCCGACAACTCGTACTGCGGCTTGCCGCTCAACGCTTCGACTAGGTGCGTTATAGAGCTAACGCAAGGAACGGGAAAGAAATCGAAGCGCGCGATTTCGTCGCGCGTCTGCTTCTCGATTTCTAATATCGCGTCCGGAATAGTCAAGCGCATGCGGCTGCGCTCGCGCTGCGGCACCATTCCCACGATGGAAACGGGTTGAAAGTTTATGCCGCGCACGACGTCGATGTTGTCGCAAGCGAAGCGAATCATCTCGCCGATTTCACGGTCGTTGACTCCGCGTATGAGCGTGGGCACGAGCACGACGCCTATGCGCGCGATTCGGCAGTTTTCTAGAACCGCAGGTATTTCCCAATGGTTTTTCGGGTTAGTCTGCGGAGTCACGCCGTCGAAACTCAGATACAACGTTCCGACTCCCGCCTCGCGCAAGCGCTTCACGAGCTCGATATCGCGACTCAAGCGAATGCCGTTCGTGTTCAACTGCACGTGCTCGAAGCCTTCGCGCTTGCACAAGCGCACGATTTCGATTAAATCCTCGCGCAGAGTCGGCTCGCCGCCGGTTAATTGAATCGCGGTGCACGCGACTGGTTCCTGCTTTTTCAGCGAGCGCAGCATTTTTCTTATTTGCGCTAGGCTCGGCTCGTAAACCCGCTCGCCTCGCTTGCGGTAAAAAAAGCAGTACCAGCACGCTAAATCGCAGCGATTCGTGACTACGAGATTCGCGAGCGCGGTGTGTGATTTGTGCCGTTTGCATAATCCGCATTCGAACGGACAACGGGCGCCGTCGAAAGCGACTTCAGGCGCGGCGGTGCCTTTGCCGTCGTGCGCGTACTGCGACGCTAGCTCGTACATTCGCGCGTCGCCCCAATAAAGTTCACGCGTTTCTCCGTGTTTGTCGCAAGAGCGCGAAATCCAGATTTTGCCGCCGTCCTCGAAAACGCGGGCTGGAAGCAGCGCTAGGCATTCGGGGCAAACACTCGTCGTTTCGCGCAAAACCTTCACTACAACCCACCCGATCGAAAAAGCCAAAAAATCGAAAAAGCCGCAGGAAAGAAGAAACCGTGGATTAAAAAGCGTTGCGCGGGCACGCGCCGTTAGGCTAAAAGTTTTTCCGCCTTGGGCTTCAGCTTGCGCTTCTTTTCCTGGTGCACGCGCAGGAACGCATTGATTTTGTCGGCGATTTGCTTCTTGCACTCGCCGCACAAGAGCTCGCCGCTCAAGCACTTTCGCTTGCGTTCGAGCACTTCGTCGTCGTTCTCCTCGAAATGAAAATAGTCTAGTTCCGCCACGACGCACTTCCCGTACTCCGCGCCGAGCTTGCGCTGTTCGGCGACGGTCGCGCGGCCGCCAGTGAAGGCGTTTGCGAGCTTCTTCTTTATTTGCTCTGGCGAATCGCTGAGCGTGATGACGCCAGCAGCGTCGCGCTTGCTCATCTTAGTTTCGCCGTTCAATGAGCGGAATAAGCGGTGGAAAGTCGCGCTCGGAGGAACGAAGCCGAACTTCGCCGCCAAATCGCGCGCAAAGCGAATGTGCGGATCCTGGTCGACGCCGACGGGAACGCACACGTGCTTGCGGCCGCCGAACTCCGCGAGTTGCGGGTGCAGAATGTCGCCCGACTGCACTAACACGGCGAGGTAAAGCGCGAGATTCTGGTGCCCGTAAAGCGCTTCGAGAGTCGCGGGCGTAGTT
>CAITNU010000023.1 GCA_903893865.1 uncultured Microcaldota archaeon | reverse complement strand
TTCGTGACGTAAACGCTGCGCTCCAACTCGGTTTTGAACGGCGCGTTCGGGTCGCTGGCGTCCTGCATCACGTGTCCCGCGCGTACCGCGCTGTGTCCTTCCTTGAGCGGGAACGCGAGCGCGGTTCCTTGAATCACCGTTCCCTTCTTGAGCGAGCCGAGATTGTCGCTGAAGCCTTCAACGAACCAGTTTTGCGCTATTCGCGGCGTTTTTTCTTTTCCGACGTAATAGTAAGCGCCTCCCTCCTTGAGCTTCAAGAAGTCGGGCGTCGTCTCTAGGTAAATCGTGTTGTCATCCCGGTCGTGCCTCAAAGTTATTTTGAAGTGAATGCGCACCGGACCGAAAGAACAATTGCTCGCAACGATTTTGTTTTGCTCGTCGCAGTCCGCCGCGTTGTTCGGGCAAACCATGCAGTCTTCTATGCTTCGCGCCTCGAACATTCCCGCGCCCGTGTCCTTCTTCATTGTGGTATTCGCCGCGGCGCTAGCGTTCTGCTCGAATTGCACTTCAACGACCGCGTAATCGCTTGCGTACGTTCCGTTTCCTTCAACGCTGAACCAAGTCGTGTGATTCGCGAACAAATATTCGGTAAACGTCGTCTTGCACGCCGCGCGGTATTGCACGCTCGCTCCAGCGAGTTGCGCGAAACAATCGTTGAAATACGTGACGTCGTCGCTTCCGCAAACCGGCGCGTACTTTTCATAGCACGCTCCGCACAAGCCGGCGCGGGCGTTCGTTACGCCGTCGCACTTCGCGAAGCAATCGTTGTAATATAGTTTCGGCGGTTGCGCCGCGGTGTCGCAGTACGCCGTGAACTTGTTCGCGCACTTCGACGCGCAACTCACGTCGGTCACGCACGTGCCTTTGTAAGCAACCGTTGCGCCAGCGCATTTGGCTTCGCACGCGTTGCCGTAAGTCGTGCCGTCGACTCCGCAAACGGGGTCGAAAACTTTTTCGCAGTAGCACCCGCCCGGTTGCGGCGCGGCGTCGCTCAAGAAAGCCTCGACTTCCTCCGCTTTCACTACGCCCACCCACGGCGCGTTCACGTCCCGCGCCGGAACCGTGTTCGCGCTGGCGAACGATAACGAGTTCGCCGCAGCTTCGTTCGCAACAGGCGGTTGCACGAGCGCCCAAAACGACGGCTTGCGCGAGCCCGAGGCGAAGCGCGCGCTCACATCCACGCGCGAACTGTTTTGTAATGGCTTAAGAAATACTGCCCCACGGAAAACGAACGGCCTGCCGGTGCGCGTCGGCGGAGCGTAATTGCTGCACTTCGTTAACTTATCAAGATTCAGCACGAAACCGGTTTCGTCTTCGTAAGTCGCGAATTCGCTTGAGCGCGAATCATTTTCATCGGTCGGGAACCAGTAGTCGCTCGCCCCGCCGCAAATCCACGTTCCTTTGTTCACGGGATCCTCCAACTGCAAGGGCGTCGACGCTGCGAGTAATTCCGCAGCGTTAGCGTCGCTCCACTTGAACGCTAGAACGCTGCGCGCCTGCAAGTCGTCGAAAACCTCGATTTTGTAGCGAACGAGGATTGGTTCCACGCCGGTTCCGCCGTCGATGAGATTTAAAATAGATTTCGCGGGAAAGCCTTCGTTCGGTCCGTTCGCGCCGTTTTGCGAGAATTCGAGCGTCACGCAAACTCCTTGCTGGCAAGTCGTTGCCGGCGAGTAAACATCGTAATCAGCTTCGAGCGTGTTCGCAAAGCAACCGCTCTCGAGAGGCGAGTCAATGCTCGCGCCTAAAACGTCGTCGTAAGGATTGCGGAAAATCGCGCTTCCCTTCTTTACGTAAGAACGGTAGTACAACGCGAGCGCCGCTTTGTGAGTTGTCGGGTCGAGGGGAGCGGTTTCGCTCACCGTGACGTTCAACAAAATCGTTTTCGTGAACACCGCCTGCCCGGTCGAGTAGTAATTCACGTCGAGCCAAGAGTAGCGTTTCCCGCTCGCGTAATCGACTTCCTCTGGCGTGCAAGCGCTGCTTACGCTTCCTAGATTCTGCATTCCGAGCTGCAAGTGCCCCGTTATTGCCGCGATGTTCGCGTCGTTGACGCTGAAGAACGCGCCAGTCGCGTCGGCTTCAGTGCTCGCGAGCGTGAAAACGAACGTGTAAACGTGCCCCAAGCGAAACGAGCTGACGTCGAGCCCGCTTGAAGCGTCAACTACTTTCTGCAGAACGACGCGCGACTCGTTTATAGTGTCGAGCGGGAAAAGCATGACTGAAACAGTTTTGTTTTCGTTCGCCGCGGCAGTCACTGGAATGTCGGCTTGAGTGTAATCGGGAGCGGTCGCCTGCAAGTCCACTTGCACGGTTGCCGGCACGATTATTTCGCACGCCGCGCCGCTGCAAGCGCCTACGCTAGTGTTCCCGTAGTACGCAGTGAACTGCGCCGAGTCAAGCGATTCGTTCGTGACTACGTCGAAAGCAGTGCAAATCAGTTTCGCGCGCGGCAGCAAGAGCGTGAGCGAGACGTAGTTGTCCGCGTCAGCTAGTGCGACAGTCGCGTCAGCGGCGCTTCGCGCGCCTTTCGTGACGCGCACGATCACGCTGATTCCGCGCTGCAAGCCTTGGCAAACGCCGGTGCCGTTCGAGTTCGTCGTTCCCCGGCACAACAATATGTCTTGCCCTAAAACCGAGCGGTAAACCGAGAAGCTCGCGGACACAACAGCTTTGCCGTCTTTTTCGTCGATGACGTTGACGCTCAGCGAGGCTTTAGTGTCGTTGGTAATCGGAGTAAGCGTAATCGCAGCGCTGTCGCCTGCTAGGAAGAAGCCGTTAGTCCAACCCATGAAGTAACCAGTCTTGTTCGCAGTGGCGTAATAGGAAGCGCTTTGGTTGACCGGCAGAACGAATAACGCGGTTCCGTTGCCTTCAGTAGTGCGCGTCGCGAGCACAGCAGCAGAGTTTAGAGTGAACACGCTTGCGAGCGCGCGCGCTACAGGCGAGTTGCTGTTGTCCGTCACCGTAATAGTAGAAAACGTTGCGTTAGCGCCTTGAGCTGGAGAAATTGGCCCAGTGTTCGCGCGAACCAAGCGCACGTTGATCGTATTCGCGCCCGCGCTCAGCGTTTTCTTGCTCGCGCGGCCGTTGTACGGCAAATACGAGTTCGCGTTGCTGCCGGACGCTTCGGCGTTCACGTAGACTATTTGTCCTTTCTCGAGATTCTCGACTGTCGCGTGCCCGCCTCGCGCTTCGAAGTCGTCGCCGATTTGCACGTCGTTGTCGGCGTCGAAAACGCGCACTATCGCGTCGACTCCCAAGCCTGCGTCGTTCTTGACGTAAACGTCGAGTTTCGCGTCAAGCGTTTCCTCGCTGTTGTCTTCCGCCTTCCAAACGTCGGGAGTGGGCGTCGGCGTTGCTTCGCTTACGCTTTTCAACATGATTTCAGCGGAAGTTTTTTCGGTGAAGTCGACTTCCGTTTCCTTCGTCTCGTAACCGTCCATGCTCACGCTGACGGTGAGCGTCTTCAATGGAAGCGAGTCGAACAAGGCGATTCCGTTCGCGTTAGTCGTTTTCGAGCCAACGCTCGTGTCGCCATCCCATACTTCGACTAGCGCGCCGTTCAGCGCCTCCCCGTCTGTCGAGCGAACCGCAATGCTGAAATTAGTGCGTTCCGTTACAGTTTGATTCATTACGCTCCAAATTCCAAAGCCCGCGAGCGCGAGAACCAGCACGACGAGCAAAAGGAATATCGGCATTGACGGAATGCCGCGTTCTTCAATGGGCCGCACGAAAGCGTCGACGAGATGCATTTTTTCCATGAAAGCATAGTATTGATCTTCGAGGTTTTCGTACAAACCCATTTTAAATCAGCCTCCTTTCAACGCGACTCGAATAGAATAAGCCGCTTTACGCGAAAACGCCTGCAACAATAAGGTGCGCGGGCTTTTAAAAACGTTTTTAAATTCGGCAAATTCGGTTCGGAATCTTTTACGCTAAAAAACTCTAGAAAAACAAGAAAAAGAACCGTTTTGAAGCGCGGCGGAAAGGCGGCGGAACTGCCGCGTAACGCGAAAAAAAGCGTTTTTCCCTATGGGAGAAAGCTTTAAAATCCCTTTCGCGTAATCATGAAACCGAATTTTACCTCGAAAAACGCGTTAAAAAAAGTTTTTTTCGAGTGTGAAGGAGGGGAAAAACAAATGGCAAGGAAACCGTTCGGTGGCATGACCATCGACTTCAGCACCGTAAAGAACATAACCCTCGGAGAGGTTTACGGATCCGGGAGACTCGCGCCCAGCGAATGCACGAAGAGATTCTGGGTATTCGTCAAGAAGAAAGGCTTGATGAAGAAGTAAAATCGATTTTCGTCTCAGCCGGGCGCGCAAGCGCGCGTTCGGCTTCCCCTTTATTTTTTTCCAAAAAAGCGAACTAATTTTTTTGTTTTCTGCGGGCGAGCCACTGTTCTTTGAAGAAAGGCAGAGTCAACGTCGAGAGGACGAAGACCACCGCCCAAACAATCGCGTTAAGCCATGGCTCGGAAACGCGAGTCGCTTGAAAGAAAGCTCCCACGGCGACGTAAGTGAACGCGAACAGCAACGCGCGCCTCGTCCAACTCGTTTCCCACGCTTTGTCCGATTCAACGCGCGCGTTCCGCGCTTCGATTCGCGCGATTCGTCGATTTAATTCTTTCAATTCAACCAAGATTTCCGCCTCACTTCTTCTTGAGCGCCTCGATTCCGGGCAGCGTTTCGCCGCCGAGGAACGCGAGCAGCGCGCCGCCGCTCGTCGACAAGTGGCCAATGCGTTTTTTGTTTACGCCGAATTTTTCGCACGCGTCGAGCGTATTCCCGCCTCCCATCAACGAAAAAGCTTTGCTCGACTCGATTGCTTTCAGCACGAGGCGCGTGCCGAGCTCGAACGCCGTTTCCTCGTAACGCCCTACGGGGCCCTTGAAGTAAACGGTTTTAGCGTGCTTTATCTCGTCCGCGAACGCCGACGCGGTCTTGCTGCCGATATCGAAGATTTTCTCGCTTCCTTTCAATTCTTCCGTTCGCACTTCAACGCGTATTCCGTCCGCGTCCGCGAAAGCGAAATCCGTCGGCAGCAAAAGCTTGTGTCCTTGTTCGTCGACCACGCGCTTGAGTTCAGGCAGGAGTTTCGCGAAACCTTTTTCTTCCAGCCAATCGCGCTTCGCGCCCAACGATTTCCCGCTCGCGATTACCGCGAGCTCGCCGATGACCCCGCCGAGCAACACTTTATCCGCGCCGCCGCTCGCGACGGCGTGCTTGAGGATTTTGAAGCAGTCGTCCGGCTTTCCGCCTCCGAGAACGTAGACTACGGGGCGTTCGGCGCCTATCGTCGCTTTCTGCAGCGCGTTCAGCTCGCGTTCAAGCGAGCGGCCCGCGAAAGCGGGGAGCAACGCGGGGAGTCCGACGACGCTCGTCTGGGGCCGGTGCGACACGCTAAACGCTTCGTTGACGAAAGCGCCGCCGCTTGCCGCAGCCGCGCTTGCTAGGCGGTTAGCCATCAATGTTTTTTCCCAGTCCTTGTCGAGCGTTTCCTCGGCGTAAAAACGCGTGTTCTCGAGCAACAGGATTTTGCCGTTCTTGAGTTTCGAAATCGCGGCGAGCGCGAACGCGCCGTACAAGTCGGGCACGAACTTGATTTTCTTTTTAACTGCTTTGCTTAGCAGTGCGGCGTGCGCCTCGAGGCTCGTGAAATCCTCGTCGCCTGGCCGGCCTTGGTGAGCGAGCACTACGACGCGCGCTCCGCGCTTCGCGAGTTCGCGAATCGTCGCGGCGCATTCAGCGAAGCGCGGCCCAGGCTGCGGCGCTCCGTCTTTTATCGGCGAATTAATGTCCACGCGCACGAAAACGATTTTGCCTTCCGGCGCGGGCAAGTCGTCGAGAGTATTAAAGTTTTTTTCCAAGCGAATCACCTTTGAGCGGCACGTTTGAGCAGCACGTCTCGCGCAATTAACGCGCGGCCGCTTAAAATCGTTTTTGTCCGTCGTTCTTTTCGACTGTTGTTTTGTTTTTCCTAAAGGGTTTTAAACTCGACGCACAGAATATTAGCGCTGTCCAAAATGTTCAGTCAACGGAATAACATTCAACGGCATCGTTGCATTCAGCATTGCAGCATTCAAGGTGTTTATCGTGTCTTCAGACGACTCAAGCCAGCACAAGGAAAAAATCGAGCAAATCGTTTCGTTCATCGACGCGCTAGTGAAGGACAACAGCGTGCCGCGCAACGTTCGCGCGACGCTCGGCGACGCGCGCGACAAGCTGACTGAACCGAATGAGGAGATAGGAACGCGCATAAGCGGCGCGGTTTACGCGCTTGACGAGGTAAGCAACGACATCAACATTCCAATGCACGCGCGCACCATGGTTTGGAACATTTTGAGCGAACTCGAGGCGCTGAAGGAAGAAGTACTAAAATAATTTTTTAAGGCAATGAAAACGAACGAGGCGTAACTGTTTTATGGTGTTATTCAAACCGGGTCCGAAGCACGTGGCAAAAAAAGTTAGGACTAGCGTTTTAAGAGAAGTTCCTGACGTTGCTGTTTCCCATACGGGCGGTACTCTTGTGTTTCAAATTCCAATCGATAATTCTTCGTCTTCTCAACTAAAAATTATTGAAGCTGAAAGCAAGATAAAGCAAACCGTCGCATCCCATTTGCAACTAAACCCGCAAATTAGAGCATCATACGCTACGGAAGACCGCCCTCCTTTTGCTGAAGACAAACGCGTCATCACCGTTATTTTCTCCAACTTTGTTAAATCCAAACGCTAATTCCTCTTTTTCCCGCCGCGCCGCGCAACTCCGCGCACCTCCGCGCAACCAAAAACATTATTAATTACGCCGCGCTCTGAATGCGTTACTTAATCGCCGCTTGATTGAAAGCGGTTTGCGCGCTTGAATGCGCGCGGGTGGGATAGTGAATGAAGACGACGTCCGAAGGCTAATTCTAGACAGCGAACTATTGCCAGAAAACGAGGCAGTCAAATGCATAGCGGAGCGCAGCGACGCCGAAGCCGTAGCGCGACGAGCCATCGAATACGCGCTCAAGCGAGGCGACTGGCTGCTCACGCACTCGCTCGTAGACGAAATACTGGAAGCGATGTCAACCGAGCGCAAGGCGGTCGAAGTTTTGCCGGAACGCGCCGCGGCTGCCGCCGATTTCGACGCGCCCGCAAAGCGAATCGCTTCCCTCGTTAGCGTCCAGCCGTTCGTTGAAAAAAAGAGCGAAGGCAAAGTCGATGATTTCGTAGCGTATTTCAGGAATCGTTATTCGCGCGTTTCAGATTTGCTGCGCAGCCGCGTTTCGAACACCGCCAGCGCTACGACCGCCTCGTTGAAGGACTCGCCGTCAGGCGACCGCGAAACGAAACGTGTCGTTGGAATGGTTTTCGACAAGAAGGAAACGAAGAACGGGCATTTGCTCTTCGAAATCGAGGATTTGAGTTCCGCGGGGACGCTGAAGTGCCTCGCAACGCGCGCGGGCGACGCGCGCGTTAAAGCGAATTCGCTTTTGCTGGACGAAGTCGTTGCGGTCGAAGGAAAAATGAGCCGCGAGCTGTTCATCGTAGACGACATTGTTTGGCCTGACACGCCGATTCGCAAGCGGCGGACGATAAGCGAGGACGTGAGCATTGCTTTCATCAGTGATTTGCACGTCGGCAGCAAATACTTCATGCAAGAACAATTCCAGCGCTTTCTCCGCTTTTTAAACGGCGAAGGCAGCGAGGAAGAGAGGCGCATCGCGGGAACGATTAAATACATCAGCGTAGCGGGCGATTGCTGCGACGGAATCGGCGTTTACCCGAAACAGGAAAAGCAGCTCGTAACGAAGGACATCTTCATGCAGTACGAGATTTTTGCGGAGTACATGAAAAAAATCCCTTCCTGGATTGAAATCATCATCGCGCCTGGAAATCACGACGCGGTTCACGCTGCCGAGCCGCAGCCCCCGCTTCCGCGCGAGTTCGTGAAAGACCTCGCTGAACGCGGCAACGTTCACCTCGTTTCGAATCCCGCTCTAGTCAACGTGCACGGATTCCGTCTACTCATTTACCACGGCGCGTCGATGCACGGAATATTCGCTTCGATTCCTGGCCTCGGCAGCGCGGACAAGAATCCCGAGAACGCGGCGAAGGAAATGCTTCGCTCTCGCTTGCTCAGCCCGATTTACGGGGACGAGCCGCGGGTTGTAGGCGCGAGCGACGGGCTCGTAATCGACGAGGTTCCGGATTTTTTTCATTTAGGCGAGTCTCACAAGACGAGTTGCGCGGACTACCACGGGACTATGATTATAAACGCGGGCACTTGGCAGGACACGACAGATTACCAAACAAAACTTGGTCACGCGCCGACGCCTTGCCTCGTGCCAATTTACAATCTGCGCA
>CAITNU010000022.1 GCA_903893865.1 uncultured Microcaldota archaeon | reverse complement strand
GTACTTCGCGCGCGGCTACTAGTTATTCGCTAAAAATAAATTGGAAAGAATTATTTTATCTGTAGCCGCGGCGCTCCCCGCGGTCGCCGCGGTCGCGCCTGTCGCCGTAATCCCTGCGCTCGCCTCTATCCCAATCGCGCTGGGGGCGGGAACGCATTTCGTCGCGCGGCTTGTTCTTGCGCTTGACGCGGTTCCCTATTTCTCCCGCGAGCTTGTTCTGCTCTTCGCGGCTGCCTTCCATAATGCGGAATTCCTTCAGCTTTAGCTTGTTGTCCGAAAAGCGTTCAGTGAACACCGTCGGATTTTTTTCAATGAGTTTTCTCGCCAGCACTTTGATGTGCCGTCCCTTCACTCTACCCAAAACCAACCACCTTTTTTTCGAAAAACCTTTTGCTGAAACCGTTTTTCTGTTTTTTCGTTTTTCTTTTTTCGTTTTTGCGTTTCGTTTTTGCGTTTTTCATAGCCCCGGGCGGATTCGAACCGCCGTCCACAGGTTCAAAGCCTGTTATCCCAAGCCCGCGCTCGCGCGTTTTCCCGAAAAACGAAAAAATCGTTTGACCGCTGAACGCGTTTGGCCGCTAGACGACGGGGCTACGCGAAGAGAAGTCTTATGCCGCGAGAATAATAAAAACCCCCTCTTTTTAGGGTTCGGCGGAGTAAAAAAAGCAACGCGAACTCTGTTGAAAAAGGCGCTTGGTTTGTTTCGCTCGAACGATGAAATGGTTGACGACCTCGTTGCAAGAGGCGTTTTGCGCACGCCGGAAATAATTGCCGCGTTTCGCGCGGTTGACCGCGCTCGCTTCGTTCCACCAGCACTGCGCAGCCAGGCTTACGAGGATTACGCTTTGCCGGTTGCGGCAGGGCAAACGATTTCACAGCCGCTCATCGTAGCGGCTATGACTGAAGCGCTTGAAGCGCGAAGCGGCGACCGCGTTCTTGACGTGGGCACTGGAACGGGTTACCAAGCCGCGCTGCTCTCTGAAATCGTTGGAAAGCGCGGGCGCGTTTTCGGGGTGGAGCGATTAAAGGAATTGCTCGACTATGCTTCGCAACGGCTTATCCGCTACAAGAACGTTGATTTGCGCTTGGGCGATGGGAGCTTAGGTTGGAAAGAGAAAGCGCCTTTCGACCGGGTTGTCATCGCCGCAGCTGCGCCCCGCTTGCCTCAACCCGTCGTCGAACAAACTAAGGTTGGTGGCGTCATCGTGGCGCCGGTCGAGGGAATGCTTTGGCTCGAGCTCGCGGTTTTCCGTAAGACGAGCAAAGGTTTCGACCGCAAGGCGTTGATGCCGGTGGTATTCGTTCCGCTAGTCGGCGAACACGGTTACCGCGAATGACGCGCTTTTTAATTAGCCGCAGCCAAAACAATTAGGATGCTTTGTGAAACAACTGGCGGCGGACTTGGCTGTGGAGTCTGAAAGACTCTTGAAAGCTGAACCCTTCAAGAAAGATTTTTTTCAAGGCGTGAGGGGATACGAAGACCATAAAGAATGGTACAACAATTCAATGGATTCTTTTCATCAAGACGTCGTCGCTTGCACGAAACACCACGCGCGCGTTGGAAGAATGATGACTCGACGACTAATTGATTTTCTAGCGGCTTCACCTCAAGAAAAACAAGCCGTACTTGAAATTTATGAATCGTTTTACAGAAGAAAACTGTTGCCCATGGGGTTCCATTACGAACATGAAGACATTTTAACGCCGAAAATAAAGAAAAAAGTAAAGATGGTCTTAAGCGGATTAAAAGTGAAAGGAAAATGGGAAACAATCAACAAATGGAGCAATTTACTACACGAGTTTGATGGAGTTGCACTCACAACCTTTACAGAAAAAATGCGTGAAACGAATCCAAACGCGAATATTGATACTGTAATGGAAAATCTGGCAATGCATCAAGTAATCCACATAATTAGGATTAACCTTCAACTGGCGAAATTGATTCAGGAACTAGAGCGCTAAACTAATCGAAAAACGAAGCTACGCAAGCGCGCAAACGCTTCGTTTAAAAAACTCGGTGAATAATAAAAGAGGCTTTTGCCAGGGGGCGGGATTTTTTGACGATTTCTAAAAAAGGATTCGGTTTAGCGGTTATCGGCAGCCAGTGGGGAGACGAAGGAAAAGGAAAAATCGTTCACACTCTAGCGGAGCAAAGCGACCTCGTCGTTCGTTTTCAAGGCGGGCACAACGCGGGACACACTGTTGTCACGGACGGACGCAAATTCAAGCTGCATCTCGTTCCAAGCGGCGTTATTGCGGGCAAGCGCTCGCTCATTGGCGCTGGCGTGGTCATTGATCCGCGCGCACTCAAGCGGGAAATCGAGGAACTCGCGGCTAACGGAATCCGAATTACGCCGCGCGTTCTCGGCATCGATTATCGAGCGAGCATCATAATGCCGTGGCACCCTGCGCTCGACGAAGCGCGGGAAAAACGAGGAGCGATGTTCGGCGCGGCAGTTGCGGCAGCCAAGAAAAGCGCTGCAGGCGTAATCGGCACGACGAAGCGAGGCATTGGCCCGGCTTACGAAGACCGCGCCGCGCGCGTCGGACTAGTTTTCGCGGACTTGATCGACGCAACCACGCTTCGCGAAAAAGTTTTCGCGCTGCACCATTACGAGCAACGCGTTTTGCACTCTCTGCATTGCGGCCTCGCCGAAAGTCCCGAACGAATTTACGCGGAATACGCAACGCTCGGCCGCGAGTTCGCGTTGTTCGCTTGCGATGCAGCGAGCGAAGCCAGCGACGCAGTCTCGGGCGGCGCGCGAGTGCTTTTCGAGGGCGCGCAAGGCACGTTTCTCGACGTTAGTTTCGGCACGTACCCGTTCGTGACTTCGTCGAACACGATTGCGGGCGGGGCTTGCGTTGGCGCTGGAGTGCCGCCGCGAGCGATAACGCGAGTCGAAGGAGTGGCGAAAGCGTATACTACGCGCGTAGGCAACGGACCGTTTCCGACCGAGCTTTTCGACGCAATAGGCAGGCATCTTCAAGAAAAAGGCGCCGAAATCGGCACGAGCACTGGCCGTAGGAGGCGCTGCGGTTGGCTTGACGCGACTATGCTTAGGCGCGCGCACCAACTGAACGGCTTCGATGGATTGCATTTGACGAAGCTCGATGTTCTCGACGGATTGCGCGAACTCAAAATCGCGGTTGCGCACGAAGTGCACGGCAAGCAAGTGCGCGAATTCCCCATCGGCGTGCGCGACGCATTGCGCGCGAGACCGGTTTACGAAACGCTTCGCGGTTTCGCGAACGTTGACTGGAAAAAAGTCGTGCGCGAAGGAAAGAAAAAAGGCTTCGGCGCGTTGCCGAGCGAGGCGCTCGCGTACGTGCGCAGAATCGAGGCGCTCGCGGGAGTGCCGGTAATAAGCGTTAGCGTTGGCCCTCGCAGGGAGGACATTGTTTTCGCAAAGAATTAGTGGTTCAAGCCAAATACCTTAAAACCAAAAGCATTAAAGCAGGCTATCCCAACAAAAAATTGAGATGATTTTCTATGGCTGAAGTTTCTCGAACGTATTTGCAGCATAACCAAACTGGAAAACCAACCGGATTGCCCGAGCGGGAAGATCATTTTGGCGTTTATGACGATTCTAACTTGGAAGGAGATGCCGGCGAAGGGCTCGGAATTGGGATTTACCATCGCTTGAGACTGTTGAGCGACAAATTGCCTTTCGAAAAAATCCGAACAGCGAAACAAAAAGAAGAACGCCTCTTATCAAAAATAGAAAAGGAAATTAAAGGGTTGCGCGAACGGCACGCAGAAGAAATGAAGCAAATGCTTGTCAAACTTGGTTTAATGAGAGGCATAGACTCCGTAGGAGAAAGAAATTTTGATGCCGTCGGACACGTACAAAGCGTCAGGGTGGAAGACGGTTTGGACGGAAGAGCGAAGAATTGGGGCCGCGTCTTGGTTCTATCCACTCACTTATACCCGAAAAGATCTTGGGGCTGGGCTGGTTTAAGCAGCGAACAAAGAAAGCATATCAGAAACTTGCTAACCCGACAACACGAAGACGTTGTTAAAAAAATCAGGAGAATAGCCGACGCGTGAAAATTCGGCTGTTCAGCTTCCCGTAGCGTTTTCAGCCGATTTTCTCGTACTCGAACTTGTAATCCCCGTCAGGAACGCCCTTCCAATCGAGCTCGAAAGGCCGCTGCGAAGGCAACGAACCGGTTTTCGGGAGTTCGACAACGGCCGTGAGATTCACCGCCAACCGTTCGTCACTCGTCTTGCGCACGATGCGAGTTTGAAGCGAAAAAGTCTGCGGCTCGTCCGACGGATTCGAAAGCAAACAAATGCCTTGAACCGTGAGCCTGCCGCCGCTGAGTTCGAGCGGAACGAGCTCTTGCGAGCCAACGAGATTCTTCGGTCCCAGGAAACTCGAGTCGACGGCGCAGGAAACGTCTGAACTCGAGCCCAAGCGAGTGACGAGAAGCACGACTACGAGAATTGCAATCGCGATTAACATCAAGTATTTCAGCTTGCTCGGGTTTTTCGCTGCTTCCGCTAAGCCCGCAGGCGAAGCAACCGACTTCAAGTTGCCGGCAATGTCTTCAGCGAAGCCTTTAGGCGCTCCCGGAATCGCTTCAGCGCCTAGCGGCGCACCAAGGCAAGCGTCGACGTTTACTTCGAACGAGTCGTTCGCGACGTCGAGCCACACGCGGTAGAACGGAACGTAGTATTTTGTGAACGCGCTGACGATTACGGTGTCCTTCGCTACTCCGAGTTGTCCCGCAACCTTCGTCTTCGCCGCTTCCTTTGCCTCCGCTGCATCGATTGCCGTAGGCTCGATTTCCGGCTCGGCGCCTTCGGGAGTGGAACGCGATTTTTTGAGCGGCCTGCTGACGAGCATGGGCACGAAATCGTTTATCTCGCCGGTATACGCGTTCAAAGCGGTTTTTCCGCTGGGCGCGGGACCTTGCGCGCCAGTGACGTCGAACGAGAACAGCCAAAACGGCGTGTAAACGAGTTTGACGTCCGTGACTTCGAACTTGAGTTGCTTTTTGCGCTTGAGTTCTTTTTGCAGTACGCCGAGTGCGGCTTCAGGCGTCAAGACGGGTTGCAGCGCCATCGCGTCGAGAATCATTTTTCAAAACCAAAGCGTTTAGCGGGCGCTCATTAAAAAGCGTTTATATGAAACGTTTTATATTGCGCGGCGGAGTTTTTTCTTGGGAAAAACAACGGTTTCGGAAAAGCGCGGTTCGTTGCGGTTCGTATCGGGTGTGGTGGAGTGAAGTTTTCGCGGCTCGTGCTGGTTTTCGAGGAAATGGAGAAGAAGAGCTCGCGCCTAGCGATTACGCACGACGTTTCGGAAGTATTCAAGACCTGCTCGCCGAAGGAAGCAAAGCGAGTAACGCGTTTGATGGAAGGCATAATCGCGCCGCCTCACGAGGGAATCGAACTCGGAATGGCTGACAAGCTCGCCATGCGCGCAATAGAAATCGTTTCCGGGAAAAGCGGGAAAGAAGTCGCGGCAACTTACCGCAAGAAAGGCGATTTGGGCGACGCGGCTGAAGAGCTCCTGGCGCAGCGCAGGCAGCACGCGCTCGCGAAAAGCGAACTCAGCGTTGAAAAAGTTTATGATAATTTTTACAAAATCGCCGCATCGGGCGGAGGCGGCTCGCAAGACCACAAAGTCAAGCTGCTTGCCGAGCTTCTCTCGAACGCGGAGCCTAACGAAGCGAAAATCATTATCCGCTTCGTTACGGGCAGTTTGCGTCTCGGCGCGGGCGAGAGCACTATAATCGATGCGCTCAGCGAATCGCGTTCTGGCTCGAAAGAATTGAGCGACGAAATCGAGCGGGCGTTCAACCTCACCAGCGATTTGGGCGCCGTCGCGGAGCTGCTCTTCGAAAAAGGAATGCAGGCAGTCAGCGCAATCAAGCCAAAGCCGTTCAATCCGATTAAGCCTGCGCTGGCGGAGCGGCTTGAGAGCGCGCAAGCCATAATAGAGAAAATCGGCGGCGGCGGCGGAAGCGAAGGCGGCGCGGCAGGCGGCGTGCGCGGTTGCAGCGTTGAAGGCAAGTTCGACGGATTCCGTTTGGCGGTGCACAAGAAGGGCTCGCGCGTAGAATTTTATTCGCGCAGGCAAGAACGCGTGACGCACATGTTTCCGGACCTCGCCGAAGCGTTCAAGAAACAGGTTGCGGCAGATGAAATCATTTGCGAGGGAGAAGCAATCGGATTCAACGACGCTACTGGAACGTTCCTTCCGTTTCAGGATACGATGCAGCGCAAGCGCAAGCACGGCGTAGCGGAAAAAGCCGAGGAAATCCCGCTCAAACTCGTTCTCTTCGAACTCCTTTATTTCGACGGCGTCGACTACACGCAAAAACCGTACCGCGAGCGGCGAGAGAAACTCCTCAAACTCGTAAAAAACGCGGGCGGCAAAGGCAACCGCATCGACGTCGCGCCAGCAGTAATCGCGAAAACCGCTGCGCAGCTGCAGCGTTTCTTCGACGAGAGCGTGAGCACTGGGCTCGAAGGAATCGTGGCGAAGGATCTCGAAGCGGAATACACGGCGGGCGCGCGCAAGTTCGCTTGGATTAAGCTCAAGAAGAGTTACAGCGAAAAATTAGCGGATACGGTCGACGTCGTCGTAATAGGCTATTATTACGGTAAAGGCAAGCGAACTGAATTCGGGCTCGGCGGACTCCTTACGGCGGTTTACGACGACAAGCACCAGCGCTTTCGCAGCGTAGCGAAAATCGGAACTGGACTAAGCGAAGCGCAAATGACGGAATTCGCTTCGACTCTCGGCAAAATCGCGGTGAAGAAGAAGCCGGATGACGTCGATTCAGTCATGGAACCGGATGTTTGGGTTAAGCCGCGAGTCGTAATCGAAGTCAACGCGGACGAGATAACTCGTTCGCCGATTCACGTGGCCGCAGCGGAAAAAGGCAAAGGCGGAAAAGGAGTAGATGAAACCAACATCGGAGCTGGCGGAGGCGAAGGAGAGGCTGAAGGGCTTGCACTGCGCTTCCCGCGCTTGGTACGCTTGCGCGACGACAAGGCGGCGGAGCAGGCGACGACCGAACGCGAATTAATCAAGCTTTTCGAGTTGCAGCGCAAGAGCAGGGGGCAATCCAGCGAGTAAACGCAAGCGAAAGACATTCGAACGAATAATGAGGCAAGCAAGGCAAACGGTTGAGTGAAATGGTTTTAGTGAAGGACGACGAGAGGCGCGGCAAAATCGTTTCCAAACTCCGCGCTTTCCTCGCATCGAAGGACGGCAACAACCTCAAGAGCTTGAGCGCGGATTGTGCGGAACACGCTTTCCTGTTCGAAGACGACGCGTTGCTCGACGCTGGCTTGCTAGCGTACTGCTTAGCGAAGTTTCTCGACAAGCCTTACATCGTTCAAAGCAAGGAGTGGAGGGCGTATTCCGCCGACGCGTTGAACGAGCTCGAGCAGACGCAGCGTTTGTTCAAGGAAGGAAAAAGCGAGGCTGGCGCGCAGACGCTGCACTCGCTTCTCGACCGCGCCGAGGCGTTGAGCGCGACTCTCGGCCGCTTCGGACGTACGATAGTTGAAAAAGCGCGCGTGAAGGCGGCTACTCAAATGTACGCGCACGGCGCGAGCTTGGGTAAAGCCGTGGAATTAACCGGCGCAAACAAAAAGGATTTGGCGGCGTACATCGGCGGCACTCGCTTGCAGGAACAG
>CAITNU010000021.1 GCA_903893865.1 uncultured Microcaldota archaeon | reverse complement strand
GATGCCTTTGTTCGGCGACATGTACTTCAACGGCGCTCCGGTGCGCGCGCGGCTCGCGCGCTGTTCCGCGTCGAACGCGCGCCACTCGGGGCCTTCCTGAACCAGGTTTTCCTCGATTACGAGCCCGCATTTTTGGCAGACTATCTCACCGCGCTCGTGGTCGCGTTTGATCGAGCGGCTCTTGCATTCAGGGCAAACGCTTCCCATTCCAGCTGCTTTCAAGAAAAAACCAATCCTCGCTTGACTGCGCATTCAGACTCTACGTTTAGCTTAATTCATTTATTGCGTTTTCGCGGTTTTCGTCGTGATTTTTTTGCCGACGATTTTGCGCGGTTCGGTGCCGGGACTCGGCTTGAGTAAATAGTAAGGCCGTGAAATGCTTGCGATTGTTTCCGAAATCGTTCCGACTTTTTCTTTTCCCAAGAATGCGGCCGTAGGCTTGGATATGGGCTGGTGTTCGCCGCTTGCTTCAAGCAAGTAAGTTCCGTGAGGCGTTGTGCCGAGTACGACGAACTCCATTTTTTTCACCAAAACGATTATAATACGATGGCACGTTGCGTTGCGTTTTTGCGAGCGCGCCGCTTCAAGCGCTTTTGCTTCCAACGCTTTTTTCGGGTGCCGCTGCCGCCGACGTCGCGGTTTTTTCCTTTTCTTTTTCCGTTTCCCTTTCCTTTTCTTCCTTTAGCAGCACAGCGTTGATTACGCCGTGTTGTCCCGGTCTGCTCGTGACGCGCGCTTTACCCGCTTCGGTAAGTATAATCGCGCCTTTTACGACGACGTTTTCGCGTGCGTAGTGCCTGCTCGCGGGAGTTTCCACGACGTTTAGCACGCGCGTCTTCTTTACGCCGCCCGCAGCGCCGCCCGCCGCGCTTCCGGGCGTAGCCAGGTTAGCGTAAAAAATGCGTTCGGCAGCGACTTTGCGTCCTCCGCCGCGAACGCGGAATTCCTTGCGCGCTTCCTTCGCTTCCTTGGCGTCCGCGCCTTCGGCGCTTTTCGGCGCTTCGTACTTCGTTCGCGCGAAGAAGCCGCCCCAGTGAGCGCGTCGCTTGTCGCGCAGCGCGCGTTTTTTGCCGCCGCTGCCGCTGCTCTTCTTTTTTATGGGTTTGTGGTATTGAACCATTCGGCGTAAACACCCTTGCTTGTGAAAACAATTTTTTTCTTGCGAACCGCGTTTCCTTGCAACGCTTGCAACAAAAGCCTGCTAATCAATCTTTTTAGTTCTTCAGGTTTTTTCCGGAAAACCGAGAATCAGGCAGGACTCATTATTTTGTCGGACAGAGTTAATAAACCTTGTTTTTTTCGGCGGCGGTTTTCGCGGTTTTTAGGGGCGAGCGTTTTTTTCTCAAAACCGACTTTTACCGCGTTTATAAAGGTTTTTAAATGTCTTGCGCGTAATGCGTCGAGAGGCGACCCTTGATTTTTTTGCGCGCGCCTAAAAACAACCCAAAAAGTAAAAAGAGAAAAGGAAACCGCGAATTAAAACATTACGGCAAACTAGAGAAAAAAATAAAAATTTTAGGGGTGGTTTGGAGTGGCTTTGGAAGTAATCCAGCAAAGACTGGCGGATGCGTTCGCGAAAATCGGTGAGAACTTCGTTTCGGGTCTAGCGGACTTCATCGTGGTATTGCTTTTTTTGGCTATAGGCTGGATTGTAGCTAAATTCTTGTGCTACTTCCTGAACAAGTTCCTAGAAAGCGTCGGACTAGAAAAATGGATTAAAAAGAAGGGAATGGACACCGCGCTTTTGGGCTTTACGGTTACGGGCGTGTTAGACACGTTCCTGAAGCTAGTCACGATAGCCGTCTTTTTGGGAATAGCGGCTGACGTGGCGAGGCTGGACTTCCTGCTCTCGCTGGTGACTTGGTTCGTGGGCTACGTGCCGTTGCTTCTGCAGGGCGCGACGATTCTCGTGCTCGCGCTGCTGGCTGGCGACTACGTGACAGACCGCATCAAGGAGAGCAAGGCGCCTTTCGCGCGCTCGCTTGGAATGGCGTTCGAAGTGTTCGTCATTTACACGGCGCTCGTCATGGCCCTGCCTTTGATTCTGCCTAACGCGGACGTCGACATTCTCAAAACCGCGTTCATCCTCATAGTCGGTGGAGTCGTTTTCGCGCTATCGATAGGCTCGGCGATTGCGATTGGGCTTGGGGCGAAGGACAGCGTGGCGAAGCTCGCGAAGAAGAAGGAAGCCGACCTCGAGAAGCTCGTTTGAACATAGTCTGAAAAGCAGAAAGAAAGATTGCGGGGGCTTTTGCCCCTCTCCCTTTATTTTTTTAACTTGTTTTCTGATTTTGTTTTTTTTGCTTTCCTAGCTTGCGGCTTGTCGGCTGAAGCTATTCGTCACTGGATTACGCCAGTGCTTTCAATGAAAGCACCTAGCGCGAGAAAGATTATCGCCCAACCAGCTAGCTTCGCCACGTCGTAAATCGTCTGGTGCTCCTCTATCGCCTGCAGCCGGCGCAGCACGATAACGCGGCTCAATATTCCGCCTGCGAGCGCGGCCGTCGTATAAGCAAGGAGTTCGAACACGCCGTGAGGCACTATGCCCGCGATGCCCATGCCGATTTGGCCGCTTCTCGCGATTTTTCCTAGAAACACACCGATGATGCTGGCGTTCCAGATGAGCACGAAAATCGCGCCAGCTCCGTAAAGCATTGAAAAGCCGAGGATGAGCATGAGCACTTCGAGATTATGCAAGAAAATTGTTTCGAACGCGTAAAGCATTTGCGCTTCGACGGCATATCCCGAAAAACTTCCGCGCACCGCAGCGAGCTCCCTTACTTGCGTGTCGAACAAAAGCGTATTCGTGGCTTCTGGGAGAACCGCGTACCAAATCGTGAACGCGGCAGTAAGCCCCACGAAGAAAGAAAACAGAACCGCTATCATTGGCGCGTGGCGCGCGAGAGTGCGGCTCCCGAGAAAACGTCTGCTCGCGAGCTTCTTCGTTTCCGCCTCCTGGAATTGAATCAAATCCGTTAGGAACGGGACGGCTGGGATGATTACGAAAACCATCATGAGCAGGCTCGACTGCGGTCCGAGTCCGAACCAGTGAACGATGCCCACGGCGAGCGAAACGAAGACCGCGCCTAGCGCAGCAATAGTCCAACTGTTTTCCCGCGCGTAGCGAGGAGAAACAATGGTTTCCAAAACCATTTTCGATTCACTTGTTCGGAATTATGTGGAAGGCATTATAATAAGGTATTTAAAAGCCAGCGCGCAATTATTGTGTTTCATGGCTGAAATAGAAAAACTCACTCCCCAAGAGGCTTACGTCGAAGGCCGATTGATGGGATTGAGCGAACTGGTAAGCATACTGAAGGACTCGATGGAATCAAGCGAAGGCGGAACTGGCGAAGCGAGCGGCGCAGTCTTCAAGTCTATTGTCCTGCACATCTCGAACGAGATGGACTCGATAATCGGAGAGTTGAAGGGACAACACGGGGAAACGCACCCCGTGCTCAAGCAGGCTGAAAAGCGCGTCGCGCAAATCGAGCAGCACGCCGAGAAAGTCGCTGCCGCGCCGCCGGCGAAGGCGACTGCCGCGCTGAAAAAGCCGGTAGACATGAGCGACGACTTGATGAAGAGCCTTCAGGCACTGCGCACGGAAAACGAAGTCGAAACCGAAGAAAAACAGTGAAGAGGTCTGCGCTCTCAACGCGCTCGAGCGCTCTACGCTTTTTTTCTTTTTTCGGTTCGGCTTCTCATTTCGCTTTAGAGTTTTCTTTGGCTTTCAGTGGCTTTTGTTTTAGTTCTACGCAAAAGGTGGAGATTGTTTGAAAGAGCGTTTAGTGGTTCCCGGCGATTTCTTGTGCTACAGCGAAGAGTACTCGCCGGCAGGACACGCGTTTGAAGACAAAGAAGGAAAGGTTTTTTCGAGCGTTGTCGGTTGCGAGCGTTCGAGCGACGCGCAGCGGAGCGTTGGCGTAACGTCTCCTCGCGCCAAACGGCCGCTCAAGGCAGGCGACTTAGTGTACGCGCGCATTGAAGATTTGTACGACACGGTGGCGTTGACGCGCATGAAGCCCGTTGCGCCGGGGATAGCGCCGAACAGCGATTCCGCTTTTTTGCGCATTTCCGAAATCCGCCGGGCTTACGTCGAGAGTTTTCGCGGAAATCTCGGAATCGGAGACGTGCTCGTAGCGCGCATTAAGGAAATCAAGCCCCTGGGCGTTTACCTCACAGTCATCGAAAACGACCTCGGAGTTCTCCGCGCTTTCTGCTCGCAGTGCAGGCGCGAAATGCTTTTCACTGCGCGCGGATTCTACTGCAAGGCTTGCGAG
>CAITNU010000020.1 GCA_903893865.1 uncultured Microcaldota archaeon | reverse complement strand
GGCGTTGTTGAATCAATTTCGTGCCCATAAATTATCAACTTTTTTCAATAATCGCATAACGTTTAAATCAGCTTGAGTTTTGCCGCCAAGTCGCTCGCCGCGCCGGCGCGCTCGAAGCGCACGACTGCTTTCTTTCGTCCGTCCAGCGTGTGCAGCGTGTTCACGCTCACGACTTTCTCTCCGTACTTCGCCTCGATTTCCTTTTTCACTTCCGCCTTTTTCGCTTTGCCTTCGACTATGAAGGTGAGCTTGTTGTCGCGCTCGATGGCGCCCACAGCTTTTTCCGTCGTCAACGCGTACAAAACGAAACTCATTTCATTTCAACCCGCTTTACTCTTTCTTGCGAACGTTTTTCGGTATTCAGCGACGAGAGCTTTTTCTTCTTCGTTCGTTATCTTCGTTATATCGGTTTTCTCTAACTTTAAAGCTCTAAACACGCGCCAAAACATTTTGCTCTCTGTGAATGAAAGCTCGAAAAACCCATTCTGACTATCCGATAAAATTTCGTGCACGGGCTCCCTGCCAACAGTTTTGTGGATTTCTGCGCTGAGGAATGTCACAAAATCTTGTGCGCTGTTGGGCTTCGAGGGAAAGGTCGAAGTCACACGCGGTTGAGGAACGCTAAAGATGAGCTTGTTCGGTTTCACGTCTTTAATAGAAACACTGCCCTTTTGCACCTCGCGAAGGATTATCTTAGGCACTGCAACTCTTTCGAAGGCTTTTCTGAAGACAGGCAAATAATTTTCAGCTACGGTTACGAGTACGCTGGATTCATCAGGGCTTATTGTAATTGCGTCCTGTAGGTGAACGTTGTTCAGCTTGTTTTGCAGTCCGGTAGTGAGGGTGTACATGTACTTTTGGTCAATCTTATCAGTTTTCGGTAAAACAAAACGCATCGTTCTGCCAGTAGAGCTCTGCATTTGCGCGTCGTGACGAGTCAACACGTTGCTTATGTCTTCAAAGCACTGTATTCGTGCCGTACGCAAGTCTGTAATTTTTCCGAGTGGAGTCATTTTCAAACACCTGATTTACGAAAACAAACCGTTCTCCTTCAAGCGAGCGACAGCGTTCTCCGTCAAAATCGCGAGCCGCCCCGCATCACCGCCCGGAGCAAGCAGTTCAGCGTTTAATTTGTCAACACGGCAAGCGTCAACGCCCGGAAGATTCCGCACGGCATGCCAAATTCCTTTATCCTCGCCGAAAACGATGAGCACACTTTTCGGCGTGCGGTAACCGCCCTTGCGCAACCGCGCTCGCCCGCTGCGCTTCTTGCGCGCGCTCTCCGCGCGCTCGAGATCGCCTTTCACGCCCAACGCCGACAACACGCGCTTCGCGTCCTTCGTGCGCTTTATTTCCTCCAAAGCGTTTTCGACGACGATCGGCGCGGCGCGCTCGAAAACGTGTCCGCGCGCTTTTACGAGCGTTGCGTTCGCGGTCGCAGCGAGCGCGCTGCGAATCGCCTTGTTGTTTTCCTTGAAGTTGATGCGCTCGCGCAAATTCTTTTCAGCTTTCGGCGGGTGCGCGCGCCTGCCGCTTCGAGCGTGAGGAACTATTCGCACTCTCCCCGTGCCGCCGCCCGGAATTTTTTCGCGAGGCAGCCTCGAGCGACCCGTGTTAATAGTCTGGCGCCAAGCGTGGCGTCTGCCGTAGTAGCGTGCGGTAGTCTGCAATCCGGCGAGAAGGAATATGCCTTTTGGCTGCAAGCGCGCTGTAGCTTCCGCGTGGTAAGCGCGGCGTATGATGTCGGGGCGGTATTCTTCGTTGAATTGCTCAGGCAACTCGACTTCTCCGCGCCGTCCGCCGTCCAAACCCAAAACAATTGCTTTCAAGAAAAACAACTCTTAGCTTAATTCACGCATTTTGTTTTATGACGAGCTTTATGTCCGGCTTCTTCTCCGCGAAATGACGAAGCGGCTTGCGAAAAACGATTAGCCTCTTGCTCGGACCAGGCAAACTGCCTTCCATGATTACGAAATCGCCGCGCAACAAACCGTAGTGCGCTATCGCTCCCGTCTCAGAAACCTCGTGGCCGTCGTGCAGAACGCGCATCACTCGCTTGACGCGCTCGGTGCGCCTGTGGAAACCCATTTGTCCCGCGCGAGGAACGCGGTAACTCACTTTCGCTTGACGTTCGGGCCCGATCGAGCCGCCGTGGCGACGCGACTTCGTCGCCTTGCGCGGGTTCAACGCGACTCCGAAGCGCTTCACAACGCCTTGCCAACCGTAACCAGTAGTAACAGCAATCGCGTCGACGATGACGCCGTCCTTGAAAACGTCTGAAACCTTGACTTCCTTTCCAAGCAACGCGGCAGCGGCAGCGAGCTGCTCGGTCGCGGTTTTTCCTCCGATTGCAACCTCAAAAAAATCTGGAGTCTTGTTGCCGACGCCGGATTTGCGCGGCTGAGTGCACAAAAGCACTCGCACTTCGCCGATTTCGCTCGCGCGCTTCTCGAAATCCTCGATTATGCGCTTGGTTTTTTTCGCGCTCGGCTTTACGCGCTGCGCTTCCTTCGGCGCGTTAGTCGCGACGACTTCGCCCATTCGCCTCAAACCGAACGGCGTGGCTTCGTAAAAAACAACCGAGTAAACGAAAACAGGAGGAGTTTCAACGATAGTCACGGCTTTCGAAACCTCTTGTCCTTTCGTAAGCGATTCCGAATCGTCGACCATTATAACGCGAGTCATTCCCGCTTTGAATCCGGGAAACGCTTGAAGCCCGGCGCTCGCAATGCTCGGCGCGGCCCAAGCGCGAATTCGCGGCGCGATTCGCTTCGCTCGCTCTCGGTGCCAGAACGACCTTGACCCCCGCAGGGGACCGCGTTTTCCCAAAAACCATTCACCTTAAACGAAAAACAAAAGCCCGCAAGCCCCGCCTCGAAAAAAAGCGCGTTAAAACAATCGTTACTCCGCCTTGACGCGCGTCACCACGTTCGGCGTCTTTTTGAATAACACGCGCGTGTTGCAGTAAGGACAACGCACGAATTCGACTTCCTTGTCCTGAAACTCTTTTCCGCACTTCGGGCAAACGTACAAAACGCATTCCCTCCTCGAAACGCTTTCCCCGCATACGGAGAAGCGAAAGAGAAGATTTTTGCGCGCGGGCATTTAAAAACCCTTTCCCGCGAGCGCAAGACGCCTAAAAACAGGGTTAAACAATGCGCGAAACACGAAAACAAGCCGCTGAAGCTCCGAAACGTCAAACGGAGGAGTTAAAGCCTTTTTTTCCGAAGGCGCAGCGGATTTCGCGCGTGAGCGCGAGCGCGCGTTCGTTGAGCGCTACCGTGCGCTTCTCGAAGTCCGCTATTTTTTCGGTGAAATTTTTTTCGGAATCGCCGGCGGCAACGATTTTTTTCTTGGCGAACAGCGAACGCTTGATCGAGTCGCGCAGCGTGCCGGCGCGGATTATTAATTCTTCGCACTCGAGCGCGGCCGCTTGCGCGTCGATGCTGATGAGCGCGACTTTTTGGTTCACCGTATCGCCGTAGTACTGGTTCGCGCCCAAATACTGCGCGAATTCGCCTATCGTGTTCACGAAATCCGCTAATTCTTTCAGGCGCAGCGCGCTCACGCCGTAGCGCGCAATCAATTCTTTTTCCACTTGCTCGTCAATCTTCGACAAAATCGTTCACCTTTGTTTAGAGCCCCCGATGGGATTTGAACCCACGGCTTCGTCCTTACCATGGACGCACTCTACCAGTCTGAGTTACGGAGGCGAAACCGACTTAATCGTTCAGCCGACAAGTTATTAAAACAAGGGTTATAAATAATTACCTCGACTCGCAACAGCGTCGAAATCAATTAAAACTGGTGATTACTCGAATGGGCAAGTTTCCGATCGCAGACCGCGCGCTCACGCGCATTTGGGTTTGCCGCAAGTGCAAGGCGCGCAACCCTGCTGGCGCCGAGAAATGCAGGAAGTGCGATTACAAGGGACTTCGCCCCAAGCGCGCGCGCAAGAAGGAAGTCAAAGGCGGAAAGTAAGACGACTGTGAATTAACATCAGAAGCGCCGCTATAAATTCAGCAAAGGTTCAGCCGCAGGCAACTCAAACGATTCAAACGATGAAGCCGCCCCATTCCACTACGGCGAACCCGTTTCGAGCGGAAGGCGTTATTCGCGGAAGCTTCAAAACCTCGTTCGACTGGGTGGGCTTGAAAGCTAAAAACACGCGAATCACAGAATCCGGCGTCGGATTTACGTCCAGCTTAATCTTTTCGTCTATTTCTTTTCTGTCGATTACATAGATAGAGTAGTACTTCGATTCCGGCAGTCGCGTGGACCAGTACTCGACAAACGCGTTTGTTTCAGTTTTGCTTAAACCAAGCAATGGCAATTTTTCGTTTAACAACGGAATTAGTTCGCTGCGTTCAACGGACCAGCCTTCGTTCAAAGAAAACCTTTTTCCGAAGTAGCTAGTTTCGTAAAACAAGTAAGGATACTGTTTTCCGTGGCTAACTAATACTGAATTCGGAAGAGCAAGAAAAGTCCACGTGGCTGGCGAAAAAACATTCGAACCCGGTTCAGAATGGGTAAGCAGTTCGTCCGTCGTTATTGTAGCGGTAACCGCGATTGGCCTTTCAGAGTAAAAATAAATCACTGGCTTGTAAATTCCACCTAAAAATAGGACGCCCACCAAAGCGAGAAATATTGCAACGGCAGCCACCACGATAGCTGCTGTTAAGATTTTTTTAGAATTCATGCTTAGTAACACGCGCTATTTGCTTTTTAAAATAATGCTTCGAAGCGAACGCGAGTTTATTTTAACCAGCGTCAGCGTTATGTTACCGCGCAGGGATGGCGGAGCCTGGAAAACGCGCGGGACTTAAGACCCCGGACGGCGAAAACCGTTTGGAAAAACTAGAGCGCGTTGGAAATCCCGTCTCTTAGGAGTTCGAGGGTTCAAATCCCTCTCCCTGCATCTAACATCATACTAGAGTCTTCACCGCCCTCGCGCAATTCTCGCGCAAAATTTGGAGTCCAGTTTAATGGTTCATATCCCCGGTCGGAGCATTTAGATATCTAAAAACTACTGAAACGCCGGTGAAAGTCTGCCAAAGCGCTTTCTTTTTTTTACGAATCTCTATTTCCGGTATAGGAAGATTTTTCACCCAAAACTTCAAATTCCTGCTTTTTTTTAAACCACTCGCACTAATCTACTTTCGAGGTGTTTTAGAATGAAAAAACTCTTTGTAATAACCGCGTTACTACTCTTAGGAATTTTCTTGTTCGGCTGCACTGGAAGCGGGCAACAATCAACTGCTCAACCAACAAATCAACCTACTGGAACGCAGCAAGCGCAATCCACGCAGCAAGCTACTGCAAGCGAACAGCCAGCTACTGGCGAAGAAATTAATTTAGAACAACTACAATTCGTTACGCTTGCTGATTTCACCGAAGTTGGATTTGATACCTTTAGGATGAGTGACGGAGGAAGCGGTACAGGTAACACAGATGGCGTATTGAATAGTAGAAACTACGCCTACGCACGAGGATTCATTCCTATGGCGGGTAACCAATCCCCTGCAACGGTTAGTTATTCTGTTCAAATTTTTAACACCGATGTCGGCTCTACTTCGAGTGTCGTGTCTTTGTATCTTAATGATGTATTAAAAAAGAAAGGGAGTCTAGCGGTGTACGTAGAAAAACCGATCGGAGACAAAACATACATAACAAAAGAAAAACTAGATAGCCCTCAATCTACCCTAATTTTGCAGAAAGGAAAATTTTTTGTATCCATACTGGTATCAAAGTTTCCCAGAGAAGATGACGTTACAAAACTTGAAAAACTTGCTGAAATTATTGCAGAGAGAATCGATTCCAAACGAGGTCCTAAAGACCCAAACAAACAATCAGGCATAATGATTTCTGCCGCCGATAGAGAAACTTTCCTCGGCATGTGTATACGCGGTATCGAGGTAGACGGACGCAACTTGATAAACGGAAATTGCGTTGAAGACCTCGCAGTCGCAACAGACAACGTATCCATATGCGATGAAATGAAGGATAAGCCGTCAACCATGCCCTGGGAATCTTGCGTTAAAACCTTTGCTGTGATTACCAAAAACCCGTCTTTATGCGAGCTCTTAAAGCCAGGCCCAGAAAAAGAAAGTTGTCTTCATCCAGTGGGAAGTTAACTTTTTACGGGTTTCGACCAGGACGTCTTATTTTTTTAACTTTTAGTTAAACGCGCTGTCCCCGCGCGTTTTTAAACGCTCAACTCTCGTTCGGAGCATCATGACCCCAACAGTTAGATTCGAGAGCCCTAAACTTTTTCATAAACAGCTTTAGCAATAGTGCCAACAAGGTTTATGTAATCTCGATCTCCTTCAAGGTATACTGTGTTTACTACTACTTCCACGTTTTTCTTGATAAACCGTATCTCATACTGGTATGCGCCGCGCGTATATGTTGTTGTATCCAGAAAACAGGAATTTGGTATTTCTGCAAACGGCACGGGCGCCGTGCCAGGTATGCAAATTGGCGACTTATCAAGTATTTGATTTGAGAAACGAAGGGTTGTTACAATTATGTGATCTTTTGAGTAGTCTCTTACTGTAATGGAACAAACTTTTTGTGAACCCTCCTGCCAAATGTTATGAGGGCCAACTAAAAGTTCGAAACCAGTATTTTGCAAAAGTGTATTAATAACCTGAGCTAACTCCTGACTTTTTGCGTTATCACCGCAAAAGTCATCAGGCGAAACTCCGCCAGCAGGAACAGTGAATTCTTGCGTGGTTGGTTGAGTAGTTGTAGTTGCGGTCGGCTGCTCGCTTGCAGTCGCTTCTTGCGAGGGTTGCATTTGCTGAGTTGGTTGCGCGGTTCCAGTCGGTTGTGTTGCCGACTGTCCATTGCCTCCGCCAGTGCAACCGAACAAAAGCAATCCAATTAACAAGACGCCGATTACTGTAAGCGTTTTCTTCATTTCATCCCCCCGAAAACTTTCAAAATCGCTTCGAAGGCCTTACGCTCACCGAATTTAAAAACTGAAGGCTTAATTGGTTTGGTCAGACTCAAGTTTTTTGCTTGCGTCTCTCTCCCTGCACTGCTTTTTTATTCTCGTTCAAGCAGCCAAGCGCCGAAACCCAAAACCCAAATTATTGTCGGGTACGCGACGAGCCGCTCCATCCCGCCGATTCCAAGGCCGAGAAACGCTTGCGCTCCGTACAATCCGAGCGCCGCCAACGCCACGACGCCTAAAACAACAGAAAAATAATTGAGGGGACGTTTCTCGACGCGGTAAGCGGCAATAGCGGCAAGCGCACCGAAAAAGAACGCAACGAACGAGACGGCCGCGTGAACGAATCCCGCGTGCGACGTGAATACGCCTACTCCCGCGGCGCCCAAACCCGCGAGCGCGACGAGCGCGGGAAAGAGTAAACCCCCGAACACGTTTTTCAAGTAGTAGGCGGCGGCTATTGCGAGCACGCCGAAAATGATTAGCGACGAATTGAATACGAGCGCTGAAGGACCGACGCCTAAATTGCTTATAGTGTTCGCAGACACGCTGTAGCCGGGGTAAAGCGCTTCCGCAACAACGAGCGCAATCACGAATTGCGCCGCGCCAACGAACAAAAGCGCGCCCGCCTTTTCTTTGTCGCTCAAGGCGTTCACGGAAAAATAACGCGACCGAACGCTTTAAATACCGCGAATAGTATAAATTCAGACATGTCTGTTGACCTAGGCGTGCTGCAGATGCAGATTCTTTGGCTTCTCGGCAAGGAGCCGAAGCACGGCTACGCGCTGCTCAAGCAGCTGCGCGCGATAAAGCGCGCGCCGCTCACGCAAGGCGCGCTCTATCCGGCGCTGGCTTCGCTCGAGCGCGCGCGGCTCGTGAAAGCGCGGAAGGCGGGGGTTCGCGGGAAGAAGGTTTACGAAGTGACGCTGAAGGGGCGGAAGGCGTTGAACGAGGCGTGCGGCGAGTTCGTAACGATTTTCCAAGGCATTTTCGGGGACTTTTACTGCACGAAATGCGCGAAAAAGTGATTCTGATGGAAAAAACTGTTTATCTAGATAACGCGGCTACGACGAGAGTCGACGAGCGTGTGCTCGAGGTGATGCGTCCTTTCTTCACGCAGCGTTACGGCAACGCTTCATCATTGCACTCGCTGGGGCTGGAAGCCAAGCAAGCGTTGGAGGAATCGCGGGAAACAATCGCTAAAACGCTGAAAGCGCAGCCCGAAGAAATCGTTTTCACTGCCGGAGGCAGCGAAGCGGACAATCTCGCGGTAATCGGCGGGGCTTTAGCGAGCCGCGCGCCGAAAAAAAATCGAATCATCGTTTCTTCAATAGAGCATCCGGCGGTTTACAACGCAGCTGAATTCCTCAAGCGCAGCGGTTTCGACGTGATTTTTTTGCCCGTTGATTCGAAAGCTTTCGTTAAAATGGATGAACTCGAAAAAGCTTTGACTTCTGAAACGATTCTCGTTTCAGTCATGCATGCGAACAACGAAGTCGGAACAATCGAACCAATAAGCGAAATCGCCGCGCTTTGCAAAGAGCGAGGCGTGTTGTTTCACACTGACGCCGTTCAATCGTTCACTAAAGCCCCGTTGGACTTGACTAAACTGCCAGCCGACTTGATTTCTTTCTCGGCGCACAAGATTCACGGCCCGAAAGGAGTTGGCGCTTTATTCGTTCGCAGCAGCATGCGCGTTCAACCCTTGATTTACGGCGGACCGCACGAGCATCGCTTGCGCGCGGGAACCGAGAACGTTGCGGGAATAGTCGGCTTCGCGGAAGCCGCGCGGCTCGCGGTTGGTGAAGCTCCGAATTCAACTACTAAAATGCGCGAGTTGCGCGACGCGCTGATCAAGCACGTGCTTGAAATCGACGGCGCGCACTTGAACGGAGCAGCGCCCGAAAGCGGTGCGCGCTTGTGCAACAACGCTCACTTTAGATTTGACAAAATCGAGGGAGAAGCGCTGATTCTGCGGCTCGACGCGCTCGGCGTTTGCGGTTCGACTGGAAGCGCGTGCTCGAGCGCTTCGCTGAAACCGAGCCGCGTTTTGCTTTCAATGGGTTTGTCGCACGTTCAAGCGCACGGCTCGCTGCGCTTGACGCTTAGCCGCTTCAACACGCGCGAGGAAATCGATTTCGCGGGAAATTGCGTGGAAAAAGTCGTTAAAGAATTGCGCGAGTTTAGCGCCATCAGGTGATTGTCTTGGCAGCCAGTTTTTACTCGAAGAAAGTCATGGATTTGTTTTTGCACCCACACAACGCGGGCGAAATCGAGAAGCCCGACGGCGTCGGCGAAGTGGGCAACCCAATTTGCGGGGACTTGATGCGCATCTTCATCAAAGTAAAAGACGACAAAATCGCGGAAATAAAATTTCAGACGTTCGGTTGCGCGAGCGCTATCGCGACGAGCAGCATGATTACCGACCTCGCTAAAGGAAAAACGCTTGAAGAGGCGTTACGTATCACGCGCGGCGACGTCGCAGACGAGCTCGGAGGCTTGCCGCCCATCAAAATGCATTGCTCGAACCTCGCGGCCGACGGATTGCACGAAGCAATTTACGATTACTACAAGCGCGCGGGCAAACCAATTTCTGAAAAAATAGAATCTGAACACCAGCGAATTCAAAAAACTGCATCGCACGAACGCGAGGAAAACGCCGAGCAATAACGCGGAAATCAACGAACAGTTGATTTTTAAAGCGCGACGCCTACAAGATTTTTGGTGGGAGGTGGGAACTCTGTTTCTACCAACGTTGGAAGGCGGCGATACCTGCAGTTTAATCGTTAAGACTCTTAGCGAGAAGCAGCCACTAAGCGCCAAGCAAATTCACGCGCACATCAAAGCGGACGGCGCATTGTTTTCTTACCAGGCGGTTCACAAAGCGCTGCAAAAACTGCAGGCGGATGGAGTCGTCGAAAAGGAAGGCAAACATTATTCCCTCTCGAAAAACTGGCTTGACGGATTAAAACAATTTATTGATGCTTCAACGCGAAAGCTTGCGCGAGCGAGCTTGTTTTTGGACGATTCTTGGCCAAAAAACTTGGAGTTTTCTCGCCTAATCGAACTAGCTACTTTCTGCCTCGAATCATCGTCGGAATTCACTAAACTGTTTCCCAACGCCACAAAAATCGGGCATTGGAAGCACATCTGGCCCTCGCTGATTTTCAGCAAAGACGACTATACTAAACTAAAAAGCATGGCGAATGAAAACTGCGTCGGTTTAGTTAACGGAAATTCGTTCGCCGACAAGTTCATCGGCGGTTACTGGGAAGAATTCGGCGCGAAACTAAAGTACGGCGTGAATTGCGCTAGCGAATGCGACCTGATTTCTTTCGGCGACTACATCGTCTACGTTTATTTCTCTCCAGATTTGAGGAAGGAGTTTAATGCGGTTTACGATAGAATAAGCAAAACCAAGAAAAAAGATTTCGCGCTTCAAGAGTTGTTTGATTTAGTGCACCACTACAAGACGAGCATCCGCGTTGTGGTAAACAAGAACGCGGCTGTAGCAGAACAGATTCAGCGCGAAACACTGAAATACTTCAAGAAATAAGCGCCGCGTTTACGCCACCAAACTGAAATCAACTTTTGGTTGATTTTCGTTCTACCAAAATTATTTCTTACGCCGCGCGCTCTATTTTTCGGGGGGTTCGTGTTATTTGCTGGTCTTGCGGAGGCTGGACGCACGGCAACCGGCGTTTCTGCAAAAAGTGCGGCGTTCGGATTTCCGATAAAGTTTCGGGCTCGGTTTTAGCCGTTCAATGAACGGGTTATAGGCGAAAAGGCGGGAAAGCATGACGTGTTTTTTAGACTACTTTGGTTTTAACCGAAAAGCCAGACGGCGTTTAATCCTAGAGTTGGTGCAAGCGTGAAAGACGCGATTCAAATAAAAGGGCAATACGTTTGCGCGGGGTGCGGCGCTTCCGCGACGCGCGAGAAAAACTTCGGCGGACAAACGCTGTTCTACTGCGAGGTTTGCTACAAGAACAAAGCAACCGCAAGCCTATTCATCGCAAGCGCCTGATTTTCTTTTTCCAGCTTCCTTTTCCAGTCCCAACCAGTTTCCCAGCGCAAAGCGTATTAATCTCGGTATCGTAACGCCTTTAGCGCAAAGGACGCTCGGAGGTGGGTCGCGTGTTCGACTACGCGCTTATTGCCGGACTACTCTTGTTTTTCGCGGTAGGGGTTTTATCTCGCTTTACCGACGCTTTCGAGCGCGACAAACGCTACGCCCATTTTACGCTTGCAGCGGCCGTCGCCTACGGCTTCGGCGGCGGCATTCTCGCAGCTGCTTCGCCCGCCTTCGCTGCAGTAGTTTTCGGCATAGTGCTCGGAGTGCTTCTCGGCGGAAAAATTGATTCCAGGCAACACGGCGTGGCAGTAGGCGTGCTGTTTTTGACTGCGCTGCTACTCAACACCGCACCCCTATTCCTTCCCCTCGTTTGCTTTACAATCGCGTCCTTCCTTGATGAAGATCTCCACGAACTCGCGGGCAAACTGAAAACGCGCATAAAGACGAAGCGCTCGCTCGTAGAAACGATTCTCGGCTCGCGCGTTCTCCTCGAGGCGTCGTCGCTAGTGCTGAGCGCGTTTACAGGCAACTGGGTTTTCTTCGGCGCGGTATTCGCGTTCGACGCCGGCTGTTACTTCGTGCCGAAACTCGCCAACTGGTTTCCTGAACACTAAAAAGACTTGCCGAGTATGTTTCGGCACGAGCAGAGAATAATTCAACCAGCTTTAGTTGTTACCTGCTTTTCACCCATCTCACAAGACGAGACAAGGGATAGATTCCTTCGTGCGGCGCGCCCGTGGCAAAGTAGCCCATTTTGCCTAGGTGTGTAACGCGGTCGGCGCCGTGCTTTGTGAGCTCATCCCGGAGTTCTACTATTCTCTTATTCGGGTGTATAGCTACTGTTTGCACGCTCTTGTCAATGTGCTGGACCGCGTCTTTCAAATCGTTGACTTCGAACACGTACAAGGTTCGTCCCAACGGGTGCCTTTGCGTTCGTTTAATCTTGTCGGTAATGATTATCGTCCACTCGGTTCCTTTCGACTCGTAAACCTTCTCGCCGTAAAACTTCGCGAGTAACCGTTCGTGGCTTATGGCCGCGTGTTTGTCCTTGTGCGTGAATCCTTTTGGAAGCCGCTTGCCTTCCTTATCCAAACTTACAGCCAGCGCTTCACAGAATTTTTCCGCGTTACCGATGCCCTCGACAAACGCGAGTTGCGGGCTGTGGCACGCTTCCTGGTCAAACAACACGAGGTCGTGCGCCGCGTTATCCGCGGCAGATTGAAGTGAATCCCCGCTCTCGAAAGTCTCCCGGCCTATGAACTGCATGCTTCTCTTGGGGCCGAACTCCAATAATTCGGTGCCGTGCCTGCTTTTCAACCGGACTAGGTCTATAACGTCTCGACCACCCCAAACGCAGATTGCATTGGCTTCGTGAATCAGTTTGTCTTCAATTGGCGAATCGTGCTTCCAGTAAACGGTGGACGTGGTCTTGGTTATCGGATGGTCTGGGTCCACGTCCTTGAAGGACATTGCTAAGTACGTCGGAGTGACGAGGTCGCCGCTCGCCATTTTTATTATGTTGCTGTTTTTCGTTAGGCTGCCGCGAAGCATGCTGACTGCGCATATCGGCGGGGCGTTCCCCGCGAGTATGTGCAGTACTCTTCCGCGCGGCTGCGCGTGCACGAATATGGAGTTGACTTCTATCCAGTCGTCCAAGAAGTTCTCGTTGTGAATTTCAGTTTTGAGAGTCTGTTCCGCGTACTGGGCGGAAAATATGCCGGCTATTTGGTCACAGGAATGTTCGATCATGGCCTCGCTATAACCGGACAGCTTTTCGGCGAGCTTCACAGCGTCTTTCCTAAGGTCGTAGTCTCGCTTGCTCCAAAGTTTTCCGACTTTTGAATAGAATGATATTATTTCCTTGACTGAAAGCTCGTGAATGTCCCCCGTATCTGACAGCAATTTAAAATCTTGGTCCGCGATTTCCGGCATTTCGACGTCCAGCTCGCCTTCGCGCGTGCGAACCTTTACCGTAATATCCCGACCGAATTTTTGCATGCCGCCTAAAATAAACGGCATGCTGATAGTCGATCCGGTTTGGCGCGCGCCGCGGTGTTCTTGCTTGTCTTCAGTCATTTTCGGCATTCTCCGAGATGCACTTATTTTTGTATTTTGCCCATAAATTCTTCTAGTCGCAACGCGCAACCCCTGGCTCCCGCACCTTGCGCTCGACCCATGTGTTGTACTACCTGCCCAGCTCTTCCACACTCGCAGACGCCCTCTTTTACCGCACCCATGTCCCCAGTCATGCAAAATGCGGGGTAGGATTGTATGAGCGCGCTCATGAACACTAGCAAGCCTGTTTCTTCTTCTGCCGCTTCTTCGGTCGTATTCTCGGGGTTTCTGACTGAAACGTGGAACCACGGCGGCACGTGCTTTTTGTGGTACTCGCATTCCGGCAGCATGGTAAAAATGTCAGTAAGGCCAAGACTGTCTCTAGTTTGCGCGCCGCTTATCCCGAATGCCTTTGACGTGCGTTCGATAAACATTTCTCGTGGAACTTCGCCTTTGACTCTTTTCCAACCGCCAGTGGTGAGCAGCCTTGTTTCGGGATCAAGATGAATGCTCTTGTTGTTCGCTTCCATGTACTCGACGAGGCGCATGTACGCAAAGGGCGGGCCGTACAAATGCCTTGGCCTGACTTTGCATTCGGAGATTTTTTTCAGCGCTTGTTCCGCGTCGAGTTCGCCAGCCTGAACCAAATAATCAATGTTGCCTTCGGGGAGGCCTATGTTCTTCAAGGCTGACTGCATGCCTCGGACGAGTCCCGTATCCGAATCTTTTGGAGTCAAAAAGAACACGAAACCGTCCTTTAAACCCAACAAGCGGGTAAAAGAGAGCTTGTTCGCCAGATTCGTTCTTTCCAGGCTTGGCTTATCCATGTGGAACCATACCGGCCGGTTTGAAGTGGTGCTGCTGGTGGAACTCTTGAATATTATGTCGCTCATCGGCACGCTGACCAACGGTTCGTCCAAATCTCGAAACGCATCCGACGGTACCGGCTGGATTTTCCGCAGGTCGTCATAGTTTTGGATGTCGTTAGGGATTACGTTGTAGAGTTTGCAGTAACGCGTGTACATCGGGCAATTGTTGTAATGAAACTCGAAGATTTGCTTGAAGAGCTTCAGCTTCCATTCCTTGATCTCATCCACGCCGAGATCGAACTGGTCACCGCGTTCTAAAAACTCATCACACGTCCATTTCATTACTAATCATCTCCTAAAAACCGCGTAACCGACCGACTCATTTAGGTATTCTATTCCGCGTTCGGGATTATAAACCGCTTCGCCGCCACAATAACCGAGCAGAAACGGCTGATTCTTGAAGTACTTCAGGAGAACATCTCGCTCGTTATAAATTTTCCGCCCCAGCGCCATGAGCCTTATCGAACAAGCAGTGAACAAACCAAAGGCCTGATCGCCGGCTCCGGATTTTTTCAGTGAGGTGTCAACTGATTTGATCATGCTGCCGCCGTCGATTCGGGCAATGTACGCCTTGCCTTCGTCGATTCGCGTCATTAGTAGTATTGAATCGCCTAAAACCATGACAAAAGGCCTGACGTAAAACTTGCCGTTAACGTACACCCCCAAGGGGAAGAACGGGAACCTTTTCGTGAACAATCGTTCTTCGAAGAAACCTTCAGGCCATTTAATGAGTCTCAACAGCTCCTGCGCTGCCGGTTTGCCGTTTATCTCATGAATAATGCGTCGATCGCTACTAAGTTTGGTTATCTCAATTTCCAAAGCAGGTTCCGCGCCGTGAGCAAAGTCAACGGCAGCGTTCAAATCCGACTTTATGCCCAAACAAACTATAGCGTTCATCAATACGTTATTGTTGGCGAATTGGTAGTTTCTCAGCATGCGTACGTCATCTATTGCAGAGCCGTGTAAGAGCTGGCAATCCGGAATTTCGGTTACGAGCGCTTCCAGCAGTTCGTCTTCTCGGCCAATGCCTTTTTGGAGAACGAATTGAGAAGCGCTGAAGCTGGACATTATGGTTTTGGCCAGCAGTCCCGAACGCACTACTGATTTTCTGCCGACTGGCGGAACGTCAAGTATCTGCGTTCCCCCGGAGAAAGTGAAGAGAAACTGGTTCTTGAACTTGCTTTTTTCTAGGTCGTCTTTGATTTTTTGGGCACAATCTTTAGCGGCTGCTTGCGGGTTTCGTATTGTATTATGCCCGACGCTTATTGTGACATCCATGTTTGAGTAGGAAACCGCCATTGCGGCCACGCCGCGAACATAGCACCCCTGTTGCGTCGTGAATCCTGAAACCGTGCCCCCGGCTAGCAGGGTATCTCTGGGCAGCACTTCGTATATTCCGTTTAGCAACTCCTGGAAACCGCCGTTATTCTCATAGTGGATTGTGCTGAAGACTATGAAAAAACTAGGCTTACCGCTTATACCTGCTAAGGCTTGGGACGCTACTTCCCGTCCCGCTTCCCTCGCGTCCCATTTCTCGCTTACTCCGACATTTACTTTTAGATCGGGCATTCTGAATCATGTTGGCGCCAGTTCGGCCTGCTTTCTTCTAACTTGTTTTCACCGCTTTTCTTATTTCTCGCCGCGCGTTCTCCATTTCCACTTCCAGCAAACCCGTATTGACGAGTTGCGGGGTTACGCAGACGAGCGCGGTCGCGGAATCTATCGAGTTAATGAAGATTATCACGTCCTGCAGTTCAATCACCATTCTTTCCGCACCATACTGCTGAAAGCTCGCGAGAACGTTCAACAGCGTTTGGACCGTGGAGTAAATCAGTTGAACCAAGCCCGGGGACTTTATTTTCGGCGTTGCGTTGGGGACGGTGTAAACGGTTCCACTTGTCGTTACTACGAAAGCGTCCAGTACGTCTTCAAGCCGCATCAAATCTGATAACTTGTTTTCAATCGTGTTCATCAAGCAGTCCTCAGCAAATTCAAATTCAGGTCTTCTTGAGCGAAATGCCTTTAGTGCCGATTTCGATTTGGTGGGTATCGAGCGCGTGCTGAGTGCTACGCATTTTTCTAACTGTCAGCGTACGCATGCTTTGCAAGCCGACGAAACCGAGCAGAATCACTCCGTCGGTGACGTATTCCTCGATTCCGTAACGACTCAAGTGTTGCGCTCCGCCGCCAGCGCCTTCAGGAACTTCGGTCGTCATAATCGTCGTAAGTCCCGTTCTATTGAGGACGTACGAGAGCTTGAGAATGTTTTTGCGCGTCTCATTTAGGCTGTCGCTGTGCAAGCCCATCGCGGGAATGCTGTCGATAACGAGTCGTTTCGCATTCGTCTTGCGGCACACGTTGAGTATTTCGAGTAGTGCGTTGTCGAAATCTAAGCGCCCGGGCGTGAGCGCGTGCTCTTCCTCGCTTGCGGTCCCCGCTTTCGCGCTCGTCGCGTCTAGTATCGCTAGGAGGTCGTTTTTTTCTAATTCTTTCAGATTCCAGCCGAACTTGAGCATGTCCTCGCGAATCTTGCTCGGCATTTCGTCGAAAGTGACGAAGACGCCGGGTTCCTCGTAATCAACGAGCCCGTGGTACAAGTATTGCATGCCGAAAATGCTTTTGCCTGTGCCGCAAGAGCCGCTGACGAGAATCGAGCGCGCTCGCGGAAAACCGCCTTCGACTAGCGCGTCAAGCCCGGGAATGCCCGTAGCTACGCGCGTCTTCGCTTTATCCGTCTTGTCGAGCTTGCCGTTATTATTCTTGTCAGCCATGGAGCAATATTTACGCAGGCGGTTATAAAAAGCTTTTATTACCGCGCAGTGTTAATCTCGAGTCGAACGATTTACGGGTTTAAGGATTTTTACAAAGATTTTAGCGTTTTTCGATCGTTCGGCGTTTTTTCAATCGGTCGGTGATTTCTCCAATGGTTTCAATTGAAGCGAAGGAAGAGTGGAACAAGCGCCTAGCCCGCGCGAAAAACGAGCGCCTGCGCTGCACAGCGCTAGTCGCATTCAACGCCGCAGCAAATCACCTCAAGCAACTCGACTTGAAGAAAATCAACGCCTTCACCGAACGCATGAGCTCGCGCGACCTCGACCGCATCGCCGCAGCGAGCGGAGAAGCAAACGTCTTCGTCGACTCGCCCGAACGCTTTATCGCGGCGTTAGCCGCGTGCATGAAGCGCGGCAGAATCATGCGTTTTCCGGCTTCGCGCGACATGCTTGAATGGGTCGCAGACTTTTTCGGCGAGCCGGACGAACTGCAGTTAGGCGGTTGGGTGGGCGCGGTCGCAAGCCAACTCGCCGCGCTAGGCGCGGAAGTAGTCGTTTACGCGCGGCCGTTCTCGAAAAAACAAGCCGCGTTATTCGACTCGAAAATCAAGAGCATCGCTGTAGCGGGAAACGGCGGAAAAAGCAAAAAAAGCAAGAAACTCTCTTTCACGTCCGCGAGCAAAGCCGGGCGCGAAGGCGACGCGACTCGCGAAAACTGGGTTCTCCGCTTCAACCAAGGCGATTCGCTGCGCTTAGGCGCGTCGTTCGTCACGGCTCCGCGCTCGTGCTCGCTAGCAATCCTAGAAAGCGAGGGAGTGCAACCGTTTTTCGACGAGGAAATCGAGCCGGCGCTTGAAGTCCTCGGAAAGCGCACGGACGTTGCGTTATTCTCGGGATTCCACTCGATGCGCGAAAACAAGGAAACGCAAAAACACATGGCACTCGCAATCAAGCACTTGAAGCAGCTCAAGTCGTCCAAGAAAATCCTTTTGCATTGGGAGTACAACCCGTTCGATTCGCCCGCGCTCGAAAAAAAATTCTTGAAGGCGTGCGCGGGCATCTTCGACAGCATCGACGTGAACGAGCCCGAACTAGTGTATTTACTCGAACTCTTGAACTGCGGGCACCAGGCGAAGGAAATCGAGAAACAAGAAAATTCGTTCAACATTTTTGAGGGAGCGCGCAGCGTTCTCGATAAACTAAAGCTCAAGCGCGTGCAAGTGCACAGCGTCGGCTTCCACACGATAGTCCTCGCGAAGCCGTATCCCGTTGCGCCAGAGCGAGTGCGCGATGCGTGCTTGTTCGCGAGTGTTGTCGCGACGACTAAAGCGCTTACGGGAAATCGCATCGTATCGCTCTCGGACTTGAAGGCTTCGTCCGTTTCAAGCGTTTCAGACACTGGACTCAACCAGCTCGGAGTCCTCGATTCAGCCATCGCGCCCGAACTCCTCAAGACGACGAAAGTTAAATTCTCTTCGAAAATGCGGCGCGATTATTTCCAGAACGGAGTCATTGAACTAAAGAATTGTTTCGCGCTCGTAGTTCCCGCGCCCATCGCGACCGCAGCGAAAACCACGGCGGGTTTAGGAAGCGTTTTCAGCGCCGCGTTCGTCGCGAAAGAAAGAAGTTGAGAAAAAGAAGTTGAAAGAAAAGGAGCCGGTGCGCAACATGGCGTTCAAGATTTACGACACGCTGACGCGCAAAAAACGCGCATTCGAATCAATCGAGCCGCGAATCGCGCGAATCTACACGTGCGGGCCGACGGTTTACGATTACGCGCACGTCGGTAATTTCCGCGCTTACGTCGCGCAGGATTTGCTTCGGCGTTGGCTCGAGTACCGCGGTTGGCGCGTCGAACAAGTGCAGAATTTGACGGACGTGGACGACAAGACGATTAAAGGCGCGAATGAAGAAAACGTTCCGCTCGCGCAGTACACTAAAAAATTCGCGGACGCGTTTTTCGAGGATTGCGCCAGCCTGCGAATCGAACACGCTGAGCATTACCCTCGCGCAACCGAGACGATTCCGGAAATAATCGCGCTCGTGCAACGCCTCGTCGAGAAAGGCTTCGCGTACAAGAGCGGCGACGGCTCGATTTATTTTTCGATACGCAAATTCGCGAAGTACGGCGCGCTCTCGAAAACGAATTTGGAGGGGCTCAAGGAAGGCGCGCGAGTCTCGCAAGACTCTTACGAGAAAGAAGGCGCGGCTGATTTCGCGTTGTGGAAAGCGTGGACTTCCGAAGACGCAAACGTTTTTTGGGACGCGCCAGCGCCCCTCGGGAAAGGAAGACCCGGATGGCACGTCGAGTGCAGCGCCATGGCCATGAAGTTCCTCGGAGAAACGATTGATATTCACGCGGGCGGCGTCGACCTCGTTTTCCCTCACCACGAGAACGAAATCGCGCAAAGCGAGGCGGCGACGGGCGCGCAATTCGCGCGTTACTGGTTCCACAACGAGCACTTGCTCGTTGAAGGAAGAAAAATGAGCAAATCGCTCGGGAATTTCTACACTCTGCGGGACGTTCTCAAAAAAAGCTATTCGCCGCTCGCAGTACGCTACTTGCTGCTTTCGGCGCATTACCGCCAGCAACTGAATTTCACGTTCCCCGCGCTCACTGCCGCTGCGGCAGCGGTCGAGCGTTACAACGAGTGCTACCGCAACCTTAAAGGCTACACGCCGAGTTTGGGAGTCGAAACCAGCGAAGGCTTCACCAAGAAAATCGCTGGCGGCCGCAAAGCATTCGAGAAAGCGTTGGACGACGACTTGGATTCGCCGAGCGCGCTCGCCGCCGTATTCGATTTCGTGCGCGAAGCGAACACTGCGATGGAAGCGAAGACGCTTGGACCCGAGCAAGCGGCCGAGGCGCTCGCGTTGTTCGACGATTTTGAGCGAGTTCTCGCGCTGCGCGAGGAAAAGCGTGCGGATGCGGCGCTCGCAAAGTGGGTGGAAGCGAAGCTGGAAGAGCGCGAAGCGGCGCGCAAGTCGCGCGATTTCGAACGCGCGGACGCGATTCGCAAGGAAATTCGGGAGCGCGGCGTAATCGTAGAGGATGCGGTCGCGAAAAACGGCAAACCAAAGTGGCGCATCAAGTAACGCACTATGCTTGAAACAATTCACATTTTCAAAAACCTAATTAACCGCCTGCACCTTATTTTTCTTGGAAGGTGCGTTGTTCGCCATGCTAGCGAAATTCAAGACTACAAATGAAATCATTGTGCCTAGCGAGCCGCTCGAGCAAGTAATCGGGCAAGACGAAGCCGTGCGCTTAGCGCGCCTCGCGGCGAAACAACGACGAAACCTTTTGCTCGTCGCCCCGCCGGGAACCGGAAAATCAATGATAGCGCAAGCAATGGCTTCCCTGCTCCCGAAACCAACTGAGGAAATCGCGGTTCTTCACAACCCCGAAAACCCCGAACGACCGTTCTGCGAAGTTCGCTCGCTTGCGCAATTAGAAAGCGAAACGCACGCGCAGCAAAAACTCAAGAGCAGACTCGTTGAGCCAAGCGCCGTGCCCTCGTTCGTCGCCGAACGCCTAGGATTCCGCTGCAGACACTGCGGCGCGCTCGGCAAAGCAAGCGAACGAGCTTGCCCGAATTGCGGGAGCGACAAATACGCTCCGCCGGAACGCGAATTCCTCGTCGGCGGACAAGCGTTCATCAACGCGATGCCGGAACAACAATTGCAGAAGCGCGTGCATACGACGCGATTGCGCGAAGACGGCGAAGAAGAAATAATCGTTTACGAGCGCGACGACGCGGCGCAGAAAATCCGCGTGCTCGACCAGAAGACGCTCGAGCGGCTAGAAACGTTGAGCCGAAACAAGCTGCGGCGCGTAATCGTTCCCTTCAATCGCAAAACGTTCGTCGCCGCAAGCGGCGCGAGCGAGACGGAATTGCTCGGAGACGTGCGCCACGACCCGTTCGGCGGACACGTTGCTGCAAGCGGAACTCTGCCTTACCAGCGCGTCGTGCCTGGCGCGATTCACGAAGCGCACCAAGGCGTTTTGTTCATCGACGAAGTCGGAGCGCTCGCGGGCGTGCAACGCTTTCTGCTTACGGCGATGCAGGAAAAACGCTATCCGATTGCTGGACGCAATCCTCAGAGCGCGGGCGCGAGCGTGCGAGTGGACGACGTGCCGTGCGATTTCGTGCTCGTCGCAGCGACGAACATCAACGATTTGCCGGCGATTCTTCCCGCGCTTCGCTCGCGAATAACGGGAAACGGTTACGAAACTCTTTTAAGCGTTACCATGCCCGACACGGACGATAATCGCGACAAAATCGCTCGCTTTGTCGCGCAAGAAATTCGCAAGGATGGAAGGATTCCGCACGCGTCGCGCGCGGCGGTCGAAGCGCTCGTCGCTGAAGCGAAAAAGAAAGCCAAGGCGCTCGACAACGCCGACGCCTCGCTCACGCTGCGCTTTCGCGAGCTCAGCGGAGTAATTCGTCTCGCGGGTGATATAGCGAAGGACGCGGGCGCGCCGCTAATCGAGAGCGAGCACGTGGAGCAGGCGGTTCGGCGCGGAAAATCCGTCGAAGAACAGTTGCGCGACAAGTACGGCTCGGTTTTCGGCGGCGCGGCAAGCGAATTCAATCGCTCGCAGCCTCGAGGCGAGCAAAAAGAAATAAGTTGAGCCGAGCGACTGGCGCTGATTGGCTCAAGCGCGTTTCTGCTGAGCGCCGATATCCTGTTTTTCACTTGCGCTTAACGGGTTTGGGCTGCGGCTTCGTTTGCGGCCGCGGCGCGGACCGCGTTTTCTGCGGAATCAACGGCTCTAGATGGTTTCCCACGCCGATTAGCAGCACGCTCAATACGGCGTAAGCAACGCTTTTCATTATCCACGTTGTGCTTGGAGCAGTAGAGTAAAGCGCTTCGTGCACTCCCAAAATCAGCGTTACCAGCGTAATCACCATGAACAATATGCCGGGATAAGAAAGCAGTTTCGGAAACATGCGCGACTGGCTCGCCTTGCGCTTCGCATCATCCGCGTAAAACAAAAGCAGCAATGCGATAACGCCGTGAACCCCCGCGCGCATCGCCAGCATGTTCGAGTAATCGTTTGCAGCGAAAAAGTAGTTCGCGAGAGCAATCAGCCAAAACAGGCCGCCGGAAACAGTGAGCATAGTCGCCAAAATGTTTTTTTCTTTGGTGAAACGCAGCGAAGCGAATCCGAGCAAACCGTAAAGCGCGGCGCCGATAAGCCACGCGAACGAAGAGCGGTAATTCGCCGCAGTCACGGCCGCGTTGCTTGTCAGCGAATCGAAACCGAATATGAATATCGCAGTCGCGGATAAAACGAACAACGCTCCGAACAACTGCAACGCGCCGGAAAACAATGATTCGACGGTTCCCAGTTTTTTGTTGAGCGAGTCGGCGAAATAAAAAGCCGCAACGCCGCCTGCAACGAAAACTATCGCGTCAAGCACGCTCCAAACCAACCGCGTCCAATCGCCAGTCGCGCTAAACGAACCCCAAGAAGCAGCCAAAATCGCTATTGTCGATAAGAGCAGCATTATGAACGCGGAAAACAACAGCACGCCGCCAACCGCGTAAAGCAAGTACTTGCTCCAAACCGCTTCCTCGCCCGCGCTTTCTTGCGATTCAGTTATTTTCTTGAACGCGAACGCAGCAACGCCTCCGAACAAGACGGTTTCAATAATCCACTCGTAAGAAGCAGCAGCGCCACTGAAAACCATTGCACCGGCGCCGGTAACGAAAACGCCTAAAGCGAACAACGCAGTGAGAAACGCCGCAGGCGTGAGAACGACGTGAACAAGCGAACCCTCTTCGTCCTCTCGCTTTCTTACGAACTCGCCAGCCCAAACCGACGCGCCGCCGATTACGGCCATCAAAACGCTTTCAATAATCCAGCCGTACAACTGCGTGAAAGTCGGCGGAATAGTCGTTTCGCCTACGCCCTTGAACGTGAGCGCGTCATGCAAACCGAAGAGAAATATAGTGACGCTCATGAACAACAGCACGGTGCCGATAATGTACAAAAGCAGCGCGAGCAAGGAACGCGTTTTTTTCGACAACTCGTAGATTATGACTAGCGCGGAAAGAAAACCAAGAGGCAGCGCAATCCAGCCTGCCAGCGAATTAAAGTAATTGAACACGTGGTAAGTCGTTTCGTTGTACTGCGGCGGCATGGGAGGTTCGTACTGTCCAGGCATTCCCGCAGCGCCTTGCCCGCCTTGCCCAGCGGGATAAGAAGTTTTTTCGTACATTCCGCCGCCAGCACCGGTTGCGCCGCCTATGCCGCCAATCGCAGAATAACTCGGCGCAGACGTTCCGGCGAAAAGCCCGCCCCTCAGCAAAACACCTGCCGCGATGAAAACGATTACTAATAGCACTACGCCTAATCCGAGCGCGAGGACAGAACGATTTTCCATACTCAAATCACCTTTTTGCGGCGTTCGTTCGCTTTTTGCGGCATTCGCGGCAAAGCGACGCTTTCTATCAGTGCACAAGGGTTATTAAAAACCGCGCAAAACTTCAAGCGAAAAACTGAAACCGCGCGCATCAGTTCCAGCCACAGCTAAGCCTAAGATGACGTCTTTGCCAAGCTAAGTCGTTTCTCGTTTCCGCTCGCGCTTGTTCGTTATCAGCGCGCTTATTCCGCGAGAACGATTTTCAGTCCGTCCGGCTTGCGCGCAATGTTTCCGCTGCGAATTCCTGCGACGAACTTGACGCTCTTCTGCTCAGCTAAATCGAGCAACCTCTGCGTAACGATTCCGTCGAGAACAATCGCGTGAATGCTGCCCGAATCTGTAAGCGTTTTCATGATTTCACGAATCGGCACTTCGCTCACGACTCCGCCGTCAGCGTCGAGAAAACGCGCTTTAAGCGAGCCCTCGAGCTCTTTCAGCAGCGCTCGAAGCGCTGGCGCCTCCTTTGGCTCCGGTTCAACCGGCGGCGCGACAGGCTGCGGCGCGGGCCGCACGAGCTGCGCGGGGCGTTCCTCGCCTTGCGGTCCGCGCGGTTCGCCGCGCGGCTCGAAGCGTTCCTCGCGTTGCTCGCGGCGTTCGAACCTTTCGCCTCCACGCTCGCTTCCTCGCTCGCCTTCGCGCGGCCCGCGCTCTTCGCGCGGTTCGCGCGGCGGCAGCGGTTCGCGCCCGCCTGGCGAGGGTTGCGAGAAAGAAGGCCCGCCGCCTGCGGCGCGTTCCTTCATGATGTCCGCGTAACCGATGACTTGCTCTACTGGAATGCGTGCACGCAAGCATTTTATCATTTCCTTGCGCGTTAACTCTTCAACTTCTTTTCCGGGGGGCGCGCGCGCGACGAAATCAACGTCGGTCGCGTTCATGAGTTCGCGCAGGATGATGTCCCCGCCGCGGTCGCCGTCGAGAAAAACGGTTAGTTCTTTTTTGCGGCCGATGTCGGAAATCGTTTTGCCGACGTTCGCCCCGCCTACGGCGATGACGTTCGTAATGCCGTTCTTTAAAAGCGTCACTACGTCCGCCCTGCCTTCGACGACAATGATTTCCTCGCTCGAAGCGACTCCCGGCCCTGCGGGCAACGCGTCTTCGCCGAACGCGCGGATTTCCGCCGTCTTGAGATTCTCACTGACAAGCTCGCGCAACTCCCTGCTTTCGGGAATCTCTGTGTCGACGAGATTCTTGAGCAGGTTTTTCGCCCGTTCGAGCACTTGCTTGCGCTTCAAGTTGCGCGAGTCTTCAATGCGCTGCACGCCTATGCGCGCGTCGCAAGGACCTACTCGGTCGACGATTTCGAGAGACGCAGCGAGAATGCTCGTTTCAACCAT
>CAITNU010000019.1 GCA_903893865.1 uncultured Microcaldota archaeon | reverse complement strand
CCCATGAGTAAAAACACCCCTCAGAGAGTAAACGCTAGGGAGCCGGAATTAAAAAACTCGCTTGACTGGCGGAATGCAAGCGCACCTTCAAGCAGTCTTGATGCTCTTGCCGTAAGAATCAAGTTCCATGAAAAAGTGTGACTCGCCGCGATTGAACTGTACGACCCACGTGCCGTTCGGCAGGTTGCGCGAGAAATTCCGCAACTCAGTTTCCTCGATTTTTTCGCAGTATTCGCTCGATTTCGTCGAGTCATAATTGCGCAGTTCATCAATTGAAAACGCGCAAAAGTAATCGGCGCCAGCGGTTTCAGGCAATGCGCCAGCGTCGATAATTGCTTCCTCGCGCAGAACTACGGGTGAACGAATATCGCAATCCTTGATTAGTTGTTCTAGACGGAATTTGAAACTCCTCAAGATGTTTGAGTACGAGCGTTTTTTGACGATGGGACACTTCGAGTGCGGATTGCTAGTCACTATGACATCCGCCGTCCAATCTCCATCGTTCGCCGTGAAATTAGTGATTTGGATTTCTTGGCTGGGGTCTATTCCTTCATTTTTCAATGCATTAAGCAAAAGTGTTTTTGCGTCCGCTCCCGTAACTGCTTGCGACGGTTTGGGCAACACAGAGTAGACCAGCATAAGTATGACTATGACGCCCGCAAGCGCGACAACTGATTTGAACGAATCCGTGAAAAAACACCTTCAACGAGCTTCGACGTGCTTAAGCGCGATTCGGCATGCTTCAGCGCGCTTCCGTTTTAACCTTAAATTTTAAGCGCACGCTCATTTAAAAGCGATTCCAAAGCGCGCGCTTGCAAACGATTCCGAAACTACGGAATCGGGGTCGGGCAGTAAACCGTAATCGTCAATCCGCTGACGTTTGCCTTCCACCCGCCCGCGCCGGTATTGTTCACGTCTATTCTTTGCTCGAGGAATACGGACTCGTTTTTTTTGGCGCTGCCGTAACTGACGAATAAGTCGAGCGTCGCGTTGGTGATGTGCGCCTCGTCGAACCCGTCGAACGGTATCACTTCTCCTTGGGCGCTGGTTTGCGTGGCAATGATGATATTCGAGTAGCTCGTGTACACTCCGCTTGAATTCAATTCGATTGCCGCGGCGTCTAAGTAGTGGCCGAAACCCTGAAACGAGCCCGAGCCGCAACCGGTACTGGCGAATTGTTCGTCGAGCAAAGCGTCGCGGAACGAGGCGTTGAGGAACGAAACGGAATTTCCAAAGTGGTTGGCGACTTTGCGCGATTCGAAGGACGAGAGGAGCGCGCGCTGCTGGGCTGATGAAGCGATCAGCACTGCCGCGATGCCGCTGATGAAGGCGATTGCGAGGACCGCGATTAGCGTTGAAGTGAACGCGCGTTTGCGAGAAAACTTTGTTTGGATAGAAAACATTTTTACGGAGTCACCCACACTTCAGAATAGTTTACGCCCAGGCCTGCGTTCAAGTCGCTGTCGTTGAGGCACGGGTCGTCAAAATCTGGACTGCACGAAGGAGGAAGGCAGCCGCACAACGGCGGATAGTGGTAAAACCGCGCTCT
>CAITNU010000018.1 GCA_903893865.1 uncultured Microcaldota archaeon | reverse complement strand
TGCGTTGCGCTCGTCGTGCGCGACCGCACGCGCTTGAAAACCGGGCTCGCTTCGAGGGAAAGCGTTCCCATTGCGCGTTTGAAGTGGATCGATGCTTTGAAGCGATGAAACGCTGAAAACGCTGGTCAAGTTAATTTTTGCTTTTAAAAAATCAGGGTGGGTTGTTAGAGTGCGCATAGCTATTTCGGGTTACAGCGGTTGCGGTTCTACTACCGCGTCTCGGCTCGTCGGCCGCCGCCTCAAACTCAAGCAAGTCAATTACACGCTTAGAGACATCGCTCGCGAGCGAGGCGTAACTCTAGCTCGAATGCAGGAGCTCGCGCTCCGCGATTTCCCGAAACACGATTTGCGCATCGAACGCAAGCAATGCGATGCCGCAGCTCGCTCGCGCGACTGCGTCGTCGCCTCTCGCCTCGCCGTATGGCTCGACGATTCGCGCGTTTGGCGCAGGTGCGGCGCGCTGCGGCCGCCGCGCTTCGACTTGAAAGCGTGGCTCGAGGTGCCGCTGAAGGTGCGCGCGAGGCGGCGAGCTAAAGTCGACAAAACGCCTTTCCGCGATTCGCTCGCGTTCACTCGCCGCCGCGACGTCGAGAATTCGTTGCGTTACAAGCGTTTGTACGGAATCGATTTCAAGAAGATTCCGCGGGATTGCGCGGTAATCGACAACGAGCGCTGCAGCGCCAAGCAAACCGCGGCGTCAATCGTGAAACTCGCTCGGGACGCGTGTGTAAAGATTAAAAAGCCCGCGGCGAAGAAACTAAGGCGCAAGATGCGCGCGATGAAAAGCAAAACACGCAAAACAAGGAAATTTAGGCGAAAGCGTTAGACGCAACAAGATGCAATAAAATTCAAGGTGATTTCATTGACTGGCGCGTTGAAAGTAGGGCGAAAAGCGGTTAAGCTGCGCGGCCGCAAGGCCGGCGAGGAAGTCGTAGTAACGAAAGTTATCGACAGGAACTTCGTCATGGTAAAGGACGCGAAAGGCAAGGAAAAGCGGTGCAACGTACTTCACTTAGAATTGCTTGACTAGAGCGTGCATCATATTTTGTTATAAATGGCTTTAGCGAAAGCTATCATATCCGGGAGCTTTTCCTCGGTGATTTGATACTTTGAACACGCTATTGTTGCATCAATATTCTTCTTTTCAAAAAGCAGAACTCTACTCGGTATTTTAGAGTTTTCTACTAAACAAGCGCCAGATATTTCTTGCACGGGAGTTTCTTTTTCCCACGTAACCGAATCACACAAAGAAACAGGTTCGTTAACGTGATTAGATATGCTTAGAGTTATAGAGCAATCAGTCGTAGTGATATATGCTATCACATGATCTGCTTCGGCGTTGCAATTTGTTAGTGCCGCCCCGCTGCCAATAGTTGCTGAAAGACCTGCGCTCGCCGCAGCAGAGGAAATGAATTGAGCAAAATCTTGGTTTATTTTTGTTCCAGAACAAAAGTCGTCTGGCGAAACGCCGCCTGGCGGAACTTGAAATTCTCCGCTTGGCGCGCTCGCGGTCGGCTGTTCGCTTGCAGCCGCTTCTTGCGAAGGTTGCATTTGCTGGGTTGGTTGCGCGGTTCCAGTCGGTTGCGCCGTAGGTTGTCCTCCACCAACGCAACCAAAGAGAAGTAAGCTAATCAGCAATACCGCGATTACGGCAAGATTTTTTCTCATTTTTCGTCTACCTCCTTCTATTCTGTTCTAGTACAAGTTTTTTCTCCTAAAACTTTAATCGGCAAATTACTCCAGTGTCGTTCGGCGTAAAGTTTTATGCTCACCGAATTCCCTTCCTCAAACGGGTAAAAGCATACTAGCAAGATGCCGTTAGATATTCCTTCTTCTTCTAGTGCAGAACTAGTTGACGTACCTGTTTTTTCTTCTCCTGGCAGCATCCAGTCTTCGTCTCCCAAATTAATTCGTCGCAATTCGTCATAAACCGTGTCTCCAATCGTGATATTGCCGTTGTGAACGAAAGCGGGCAGGTCGCCAGTATTTTTTACAGAAATAGATAGGCCATAAACGCACTTTTTTTCCGTCTCTCCTGGTAGCGCTCGCATCGCGCCTACCTTGAAAGTGCACTCTTCAATTGAAATGCTTGGTTCTTGAAAAACAAATTCTTTTTCAAATACCAGTTCGTCTGACTGCGCCGCATCCGCATTACTTTTACCCATAAGTTTTTCTGACGCTATTTCTCCTCCCCTAACCCTTAACGTATATTTGCCTCCGTCAGGGGTTTCTTCCACGTCGGCTAGTTCCATACTCACTTCAAAACTTTTTTCTCCGCCTTTTCCTACGTAAAATTCATTGGGTAAACTTTTTTCTTTCGGAGATTTTAACTCAAACCATAAAACCGAGTCTTTAGCTAGAGACGAGCTCGTAAAGTTCAATAATAGCTGTGGAACGCTGGTGTGTCCAACGCTCCAAGAAGTTAGCTCTAAACTGGTTTGCGAAGAAATAGACGGTCGGACCGTTGCTAAAGCGGTTGGACTAGCTTCGCTTACACCAGCGTTTGCAGACGATTGAACTTGCTGTCCTCCGCCAGTGCAACCGAACAAAAGCAGTGCGATTAACAAGACGCTGATTACTGCAAGCGTTTTCTTCATTTCATCCCCTCGAACGTTTTCAAAACGCTTTGAACGCCTTACGCTCACCGAATTTAAAAACCGCGGACAAGGCGCGCGCCGTCAGCGCCGCCGCAAGCCAGTTACCGCAAGCAATTAAATTGCCTGCCTTCGTGGCTTGAACCATGATTGTATTACGCGAACAAGAAGGCAAAGCCGGCGTTCCGCCCCGGCAACGCGAGCTTGCTGAGTATCTCCGCTTCGGAATCGCGCTAATCGACAAGCCGTGCGGACCGTCGTCGCACGAGACGAGCGCTTTCACGCGCCGAATACTCAGCGTTTTCGGAGTAGAAAAGACGGGGCACAGCGGCACGCTCGACCCCGACGTGAGCGGCGTCCTGCCCGTAATGCTCGGCGCCGCGTGCAAAGCGAGCGGCTTCCTGTCGAAAGAACGCAAGAAATACGTTTGCATAACGCGCTTCGAAAAACCCGTCGAGCGAAAATCGCTCGAGCGCGCTTTCCAGCGTTTTCGCGGCAAGATTTACCAGACGCCGCCGTTGGCGAGCGCTGTCGCAAGGCGATTGCGCGTGCGCGAAGTTTTTTCGCTGGACGTGCTCGAACTCGACGAGAGCAAGCGCTTCGCGTTGTTCGAGTGCGACGTCGAGGCTGGTTTTTACGTACGCAAGCTAGTCGAAGATTTGGCGAGCGTGCTTGACAACGCCGCGGTAATGGCTGAACTTCGGCGCACGGAAGCAGCAGGCTTTCGCGAAGCGGAATGCGTTACGCTTCAAGAATTGAGCGACCGCGTTTGGCTCGCGCGCGAACGCGGAAACGAAGCGCCGTTGCGGGAATGCGTTTTGCCGATAGAAGAAGGAATTCACTTGAAGCGCGTTGTGGTAGACGACGACGCGCTGCGGCCGATTACGACTGGCGCGAACGTCGCGATTCCGGGAATTTGCTCGTTCGACGAAGAAATCGCGCGAGGCGAAGCGGTTCAAGTACTGAGCTTGAAAGGCGAACTCGTGTGCTTCGCTGACGCGTTGTTGTCGAGCGAGGAAATCAAGAAACGGCGCAACGGTTTGGCGTTCGACGTTTCGCGAGTTATTCAAGCTTTCTAGAGCTTTTTTTTTAAAAGGTAAAAACTCCGTTAGTCTTAGCTGGAAGAAAATAAAGAAAAAAGAAGGAAAAAAAGGAAAGAAAAGCGCGGAGTTTTACTTTTTCCTTCCGTGTTTCGCGCTTTTACCGAACTTGCCTCTCGCGAACCAGGCTATTGCGAATACGACGATCAAAACACCCGCTACAAGCAAGAGCGTTTGGTCGGTTGATTGTGTTGGCGCTGGAGCTGGCGGCGTGTAGCACGCGCCGCTGTCTGCCGGGTGTCCGGTTTGCAGGCAGTAACTGTAGCCGGCGCTTTGGCAGTTAACGTTTACGGACGCGTAAGCGTTGCCGACGCACTTGTATTCTCTCAAGGTCGAGCGCGTGATGCAGGTATCCTTGTAGTAGAAGTAAACCCCGTTTCTGTATCCCTCGACGTAACCGCGAACCGCGTAATTAACGCCGTCAGTGTCGATGCACGACGAAGTTGTGGGGGAAGGCCGCACGCTTGGCGCGATGTTCTGGCAGTAACCGCCGTTCTGGTTGGTAACGCAACCGTAAGGATATCCAACGTTCGCACAGTAAACGTCGGTGTAAGCTGGCGTAGTGCCGTTGCAGTAAGCCTCGTGGAGACTCACGCCGTTGTTGCACATGTCTCCCCACATAAAGAAAGATATGGGATTGGAATTCCAATAACCCGAGACTTCTCCCGGCAAACCGTAATTGAATCCTCCGTCCGAGTCGTTGCACGACAACGCGGGTGTCGCTGAAGCCGAACTAGTTATCAAGACCACTAAAAACGCCGCGCCTAAACCCAGCAATTCGAAATTCTTCATTAAATCACCTACAAACATTTGAAGGAGGAGTTTAAAAAAAGGTTTGTTTCACTTGTGCCGCGATTTGCAGTTTCCCGGTTTCGAAGGGTTTTTAAAGCCGTTCCGCAAAAATAACTACTCTTTCGAGAGAAACCGCGCGAAGCGCGGCGGACTCGCGGAAGCTTGCCGCCCTGTTTTCCCAGCGTTTTACCGCGTTTTGCAGACGCTTTTTTAAGCGGCGGACGCAAAACAATTGTTGCGCCGGGATGGCAGAGTGGTTAATGCGCACGCTTGGAAAACGCTTTTTTTCCGGTTGCCCGAATTCGGGTGCACGGATTGAGCCCGTAAAGCGTGTGGCCCGAAAGGGCCTCCTGAGTTCGAAACCGCTCTCGAAAAAACGAAGGGAACGAACGCAATAAAAACAAGCGAGAGCAGCGGATTTCTCAGTCCCGGCGCTTGATTTTTTGTTCAGCTTGTTCAGCGCAAGTGACGCGCAAGCTGTGCGCAAGTTACGCGAAAACGATGCGTGAAAAGTGATCCGTGTTGGCTGAAGACAAAGCAAAGGGAACGCAACCAGCGCAAAAAACTGCGGCTCCAGCAGCCGCTCTGCAGAGAGCGGTCATAGTCAAGCCGGGCGCGAAGCAGGAAGCGAAGGCGACGGCCGCAGCCGCGCACGCGCCGCAGTCCTACAAAGGAATCACGGTTAAAATGACGGGGAAAGAAAGCAAGGACTTCAAAGG
>CAITNU010000017.1 GCA_903893865.1 uncultured Microcaldota archaeon | reverse complement strand
GGGATAGAGGCGAGCGCAGGGATTACGGCGACAGGCGCGACCGCGGCGACCGCGGGGAGCGCCGCGGCTACAGATAAAATAATTCTTTCCAATTTATTTTTAGCGAATAACTAGTAGCCGCGCGCGAAGTACGCCGTCGCTTTGCTCGGCTTACCGCACAAAACGCAATCGCCTTTGGGCGCGTCGCCGAACGGCACGAGGCGAATCGTTGCGCCGCTTTCTTCTTTTATGGCTTCCTCGCAACGCGCGTCCCCGCACCAAGCCGCGCGCACGAAACCCTTCCGCTCGTCCAGAAGATTTTTGAGGTCGTCAGTATCGCGCGCCTCGCTTACTCCCGCCTCGAGCCGTTCTTTCGCGCGCTTGAACAAACCGATTTGAATATCGTCTAGGAGATGTGCAACAAAGTCGGCGATTTTGCTGTTCGGCACGAACTCCTTGACGCCGCTGTCGCGCCGCACAATAGTCACGCCTTCCTGCGCCATGTCGCGCACGCCGATTTCGATTCGTACCGGCACGCCCTTGAGCTCCCAGTCGTTGAACTTCCAACCCGGCGTCTTGTCGCTCCGCTCGTCGACGAGCACGCTTATTCCGCGCGCCTCGAGTTCAGCCTTGAAATTTTGGATGTTGAACAACGCCATCTTGCGTTCTTCATCACTGTAAAAAATCGGGACAACTACGCACTGCACTGGCGCAACGCGCGGCGGCAGGACGAGGCCTTTGTCGTCTCCGTGAATCGCAACCATCGCGCCTATGAGGCGAGTTGTGACGCCCCAGCTCGTAGTCCAAACGAATTCTTCGCGCTCGTCCTGCGTCTTGTACTTTATGCCGAAAATCTTCGCGAAGTTTTGTCCGAGCAAATGGCTTGTTCCTCCTTGCAGCGCCTTGCCGTCAGGCATAAGCATTTCGATTGTCGTCGTATATTCTGCTCCCGGGAATTTCTCGGAATCGCTTTTAACTCCCGCTAGAACGGGAATCGCGAGAAGCTGCTCGCAACACTCTTTATACCATCCGAGAGCGCGCCCGACCTGCGCAACGGCTTCTTCCCGCGTCGCGTGCGCAGTATGCCCTTCCTGCCACAAGAATTCGCGCGTGCGCAGGAACGGTTTCAGCGTCTTCGTGTCCCAGCGGATGACGTTGCACCATTGATTGGTTTTTAGGGGCAAATCGCGGTGCGAGGAAATCCAGCGAGAGAACGAGTCGTTGATTATTGTTTCGCTAGTCGGCCGCAGCGCGAGGCGCTCGCCGAGAGTTTCATTTCCTCCTTGCGTTACCCAAGCGACTTCAGGAACGAAGCCCTCGAAGTGCGCGGACTCTTTTTTCAGGAAGGATTCGGGAATAAGCAACGGAAAATAATAGTTTTGGACTCCGTCGGCTTTGAATCTCGCGTCGAGAAAGCTAGTTATTTTTTCCCACACGGCGTAAGAGCGCGCGCGCAGAATCATGCACCCTTGAACGGGACCGTAATCCATTAGCTCGCTCGACTGGACGACTTCCAAATACCACTCGCCGAAATCGGCGTCTTTCTTGTGTTGCAGCATGGTTAAATACTTTCGAGCCCCGAATTTAAAATGGTTTGGAAGAGAGAGGAGATACTAAGTGAGTTCGCGGCCTGAGTTTCAAAGCACTTTTGGGGAAGAACTCGTAGCTCAAGAACTAAAAATACCGCTTTCGCAAACAACGGAAATGAAAAACAGGGTTTCAAGCTTATTCGCAAAAAACGGCGTCAAGATTTTGAAGGGCGGAAGGCGCAACAAATTAAGCCAGGAACAAATCAAGGGGATACTTCAGGATCGCGTGGCATTAATCGATGTCAACTTAAGCCAATCGAATATACGAAACGGTTTTCAAGCCAGTCGTTCGCTCAAAAGCTTTAGTCAACAAGAAAAACTCAAGTCAGCATTGTGGCTGGCCCGACTCCACCAAACTTTTGAAGAGAACCCGGGATTGTTCGCAAAAGCTTTGAAAGATATCGCTGCAGCCAAAAACAGCGCTGAAGTCGCGGAAATCGTTTCAGGCCACCACTTAAGCGAAGCACTTGAAAGAGCAGGATTGGTACCGGAGTCTCGTCTTACTGACTTATATTTGAAGTACAAAGAACCAGAATTTCTCGTATTTAAACGATGGCTGATTCAACACACGCTTTCGCCAAACATCGTTGGCCTGATTTTGCATAAAACGCAGGAAAAACCGTCAAGCCCGAAAGAGATTAGCGATTTCATTGCGTCACTGCTCCGCCGATGATTCCTGCTATCGTGATGACGCGAGCGTAGTTGTTTTCCTTGAACCATTCCTCCGTTCCTTCCACACGCGCGACGCTGCGCTGCGCGTCGATTCGCAAGCAATTGCATGAGCCGATCGCGATCACGAGCGTTTCGTTGCTGCAGTTGTCGGTATACGCATTGCACTCGATTTCCGGTTTTCCATCGACGACTCCGAACGCGTAAGCGGTCTTGTTCTGCTTCTGGAAAGTGCGCGCGATTTGCGAGGCTGCGACCGCGATAACCGTGTTCTTGCTTGAGTTGCCGTTCACGAGTTCCTCGCGAATTAGCACTTTAGGTTTCGCAAGAACCGAGTGAAGCGTGGCTTGCGCGTCGCCGCTGCACCCAGCGCACAATACGCGCACGCCTTGGAAAACGCTTTCAGTTTCGTTGCCGCGAGTTCCGCGCAACAGCATGAACGCTGCAGCGAAAACAACCACGAAAACGATGATGATAACGAGATTCTGCGTGTTGCTCGCGCTGCCTGCCTCATTCTTTTTGGGTTCCTCTTTTTGTTGTGTTTCTTTTTCTGCGAGCAATGCGGTGCACCTCGACGCAAAAATCAAACGAGTATTTCGAGTCCTTCCTTCGCTTCTACGCTTTCGGGAAAAACGCTTTGCGCTTCAGCCACGAGTTTGCTCCTGTCATCGTCGTAACGGTTGCTGAAGTGCGTCAACAACAATTTTTTCACTTTCGCTTTTTTCGCGATTTCAGCAGCCTGCCGCGCGGTCGAGTGCGCCTTGTCCTTCGCTTTTTCGAGCTCGTCTTCAGCAAAGCAAGCATCGTGAACGAGCAAACTCGCGTTTTTCGCGGCTTTGGCTACCGCAACGCAAGGCATCGTGTCCCCACTGAAAACGATTTTCTTTCCGTTCTCCTTGAACGTAACTTGCGCGAGCTTGACTTTCTTGCCGTTGATTGCGAGCTCGCCTTTCTCCATGATTTCGCTGAACAGGCGTCCGTGAATTCCTTTGGCTCGCGCCTTCGCTTCGTCGAACTTGATTTTCTCGTGCTCTTCGAGAGCGTAACCAAGCGCGCGCGTCTTGTGCTCGACTGGAAACGCCGTGACGGAGAACAACTTGTCTTTGAAGACGATTCCGTCTTCGACGTCCTTGATTTCGATTGGAAACGAAGGCTCTAGTTCTTTTTGCGCGAAAACCGCTTCGAGCAAGCGTTTCGTGCCGCGCGGCCCGAAAACGAGCAGCGGCTCGCTGCGCTCGAAAAAACCGAGGGTTTGAGTTAGGCCGATTAGTCCAATCCAGTGGTCAGCGTGCAAGTGCGTGAGAAAAACGGCGCGCAATTTCGAATAACTAATCCCGTATTTCATCATTTGGCGTTGCGCAGCCTCCCCGCAATCGAACAGGAAAACGTCGCCGAATTTTATCGCGATTCCGCTAGGCAAATGCCGCGGACTAGGCAGTGCCGCCGCGCTACCCAAAACAACCAAGCGAATCATTTTTTTTGCACCGAGAAAAAGCATTTAATACTACGCGAGGCTTTAATTATTCCGCTTCAAGGTTTTAAACGCGCTAGTTGCGCAATTGGTTCGTTGGGTTTTGCATGGCTAAGAAAAAACGCTCTACAGTAAACGGCGTGACTAAAGCTGGAAAGCGCGCGGTCAAAGCGCTGCAAAACGCCGCCGGCGCAGCTGCGGCCGCGACTGCGCAGGCGAAAACGCAGAATGCGCCGAACGCGCTGACCGCCAAAAACGGTTTCCTCGACCCGAACGCGAGCGACGCGAACAGTGCGAACGCGTTCTTCAAGAAACTGAAAACGACGGCGGACGTGCGCGTGAGCGACAAGCTCGTAGAACAAATCATCGGCCAAGAACGCGGACGCAAAATAATTCGCAAAGCCTCCACGCAGAAACGCAACGTTTTGCTCGTAGGCTACCCCGGCACCGGCAAATCAATGCTCGCGCAAGCGATGGCTGAACTCTTGCCCCTCGAAGAATTACAGGACGTGCTCATCAAACCGAACCCGATGGAAGAAAACGCGCCGATGGTGGAAATCGTCAAAGCAGGCGAAGGACGCAAGAAGCTTGACGAAGAACGCATGAAAAAACAACTCGGCGCAAGCAACTTCAGCCTCGTCTACATTTTCGTAATCTTCATCAGTGCTTTCCTGCTGTTGTCATTCGGACGCAAGGAGCTCGGCGACGTCATCACCGCAGCGATGCTAATCGGCTTGTTCGCAGTCGGCGGACTCATGATGCTAGGATCGCAGCTCGGCCGCGGACGCTTGTTCCAGGAAGGAGACGGAATGAAACTCCTCATAGACAACAGCGAAAAAACGAAAGCGCCTTTCATCGAAGCGACGGGAAGCCGCGCAGGCTCGCTGCTCGGGGACGTTCGTCATGACCCCTTCCAGTCAATCGCGGATGGGAAAATCTTCGTGAAGCGCGGGAAACGCTTTTCCAAAACGAGTTTCGAAGCGTTGTGGAAACGGTGCGCAGCGAAATATCCTTTGCTCGTCGAACGCCGCGCGGATGGTTACGAAGCGCTCGCGCTCCCGAAAAAAGAAAAAATCTTTGTCTTGGGTTACGCCCGCGGAAAACCAATCGCGACCCGCGTTTACTCGTTGAATCGCAGACGCTACTCGGGCGAAGTAGTCGAAGTCAAGGTCGCGAGCGGAGAGAAAATCGTTACCACTCCAGAACACGCTTTCATCGCGAAGCCCAAGGAAAAGCCCGCGGCGCGGCTCAAGAAAGGCGACTGGCTGACATTGTTGGCTTACGCTGCTCGCTGAAGTTGTTTGAGCTCGCTTGAGTGTTCGAGTTGCCAGGGTGAAAAAATGCGTGCACGAAACCCAATGCCGCC
>CAITNU010000016.1 GCA_903893865.1 uncultured Microcaldota archaeon | reverse complement strand
GCCGCTTCTCGGCGCTTACTTCGCCGGCTTCGCTCTCGCGGAAACGCACTACGGAAAACGCATAAAGCGCGAGCTCGGCTTCTTCCGCGAATTCTTCCTCATGTTCTTCTTCGTGAGCTTCGGCACAACCGTTAGTCTCGGCGGCGCAGTCGCAGTTCTTCCTCTTCTGCTCGGGATTCTCGCGTTTTACTTCGTGCTGAAAATATTGATTTACAGCGTCGTCGGTTCAGCCCTCGGAATCGGCACGAATTCGGCCGTAACCGTCGGAACGCTCATGACGAGCATAGGTGAATTCAGCATAATAATCGCCGGAGCAGGTGCGGTCCTCGCTTCAACAGCACAGCGCGGGCAAGAGTTGATTGCGCTTGCTTTTCTTCTCTGTATCACGACATGCATCATCGGACCGCTGTTTTACTCGAAGCGCGAAGCGATTGCGTCGCTTTTCGCCCGCATTTACCCGCCTCAAGCGCGCGCGTTTCTTCACACGATTGCCTGCAACGCTGGCGCGGCGAGCGAAGCCGAGGAACGCGTTTTTCGAGTCGGTTACGGCCGCGTGCTGAGCAACATCGCCATTAATTTCGTGACCGCGCTAGCAATTGTTTACTTGAGCTCGCTCGTAGCATACAGTTCCGCGAATTTTCCGTTTCTCGGCAAAATTTCGCTCGGCGTCATCGCTTCGCTCTTCGTCGTCTGGCCGTTGTTCCGCATTCTCGTCGAACTCAAGCAGCTCGTGCACGGAATAATCGCTCACTCGCTGCGGTGCGACTCGACGTACGCGCGAATATCAGGAATTCCCGGCGCGGCAGCCAACGCTTTCACGGGACTCGCGCTGACCGCGTTCGGCGCGGGAGTGACTGCGTTCGCTTTCTTCGAGCACGCCAACAATTTCTTCATCCTCGGTCCCGCGCTTTACACTCTCCTCGCGCTTGCGTATCTCGCCATGTCGGCGCTTTCGTTATTCAATAAAATAAAGTGGGCTGGCGGCTTGGGCGCGACGAGACTGGCTGAAGCGAAGGTAACGGGGTTGCCTGTTTCTGGCGTGCGAGGAGGAAGCGGAAGAATTCTAGAACGCGCGCACACCAAGCGGGCGCTCGCCGCGTATTTTTCGCGCAATCCGCCTTCGATTAAGCAAAACTTTATGAAAAGCGCGTGGCGCATGGGGGCGGGAAAACGATTTAAACCCCCTGCATCGAAAGTAATCAGTTAATAGTGTCGTTATTTTCTTAGATGCGGAGTTGGCTGTCGTGAATATTTTAATAGTCGGAGCGGGCGTGATGGGCGCGAACCACTGCCGCACGCTCAACGAAATGAACGACGTTCAGCGCGTTGCGTGCGTTGACCCGAGCGAGCAAGCGCTCGCGAAGCTGCGCGAACGCGGTTTCGAGAAAGCGGTTTTTTACTCGAGCACGAACGAAGCGCTAAAAAAAGATAAATTCGACGCTGCAATCGTGGCGGTTCCGACGCACTTGCATTACGCTGTTGCCGAACAACTCCTCGACGCGGGACTGCCCGTTCTCATCGAAAAACCGATTACGGACGAACTGGCGGGAGGGCGCAAGCTCGTCGAGAAAGCGAAGCGCGCGAAACTCGTTCTCGCAGTCGGGCACATCGAACGCTGCAACCCGGCGGTGCAAGCGTTGAAGAAGCACGTTGCCGCGCTCGGCACGCCGGTTCACGCGAGCGCGCACAGGTTCGGAATGCCTACTGACCGCGACGTTGGTCCGTCGTTCATAGACCAAGCGGTGCACGACATCGACGTAATATCGTTTTTGCTAGATCGTTTCCCGAAGAGCGTTCAAGCAGTCGAACGCAGATTCGTGGACAAGAAGAGTGACGATTGTTGCGCGGCGCTTTACGAGTTCGACGGATTTACTGCGAGCGTTGAGGCGAACCGCGCTACGCCGATAAAAACTCGCGAACTCATTATTTGCGGAACTAAAGGCAGCGCTAAACTAGATTACATTACGCAGGACCTAGTTATCGCGACTAGCGACGAGAAGCCGCCCGCACGCTACAGTTCTTTTGACGAGCTCGTGCTGCGCGTGGGGCGCGGCGCAGAGCTGAAGCCGTATTTCGTGAAGCAGGAGCCGCTGCGCGTCGAACTCGAGAATTTCCTCAACTGCGTTCGCGGGAAAGCGAAACCCGTCGCAGACGGGGAAGCTGGGTTGCGCGCGCTTGCCGCCGTAGTCGCAGGGCACGAAGCCGCGCAAAGCGGAAAGAAAACGAACATCAGTTTTTGACTGCCGCACTCGATTCAAAAACCAGTTTTTATGCCGCGCTCCGCACCGAGCTCGCGCAGGCGCGCAATCATTTTTGCATCAAGCGGAATTCCCCGCGCGCGCCGCTCGCGCTCCGCGCGCCATTCTTTCTCGCCTGGGTAGAGAGCGCGGCTTCCGCTTTTTTTGACGTCGAAAGTCAAGCCAGCTATCTCTTTCTTGAAGGCGGTGATGGAACGAAACGCGTTGACGTCGAGCGCGATGTAGAAATCACCTTTCGTGCATGCGTCCGCAGTCGTCGTCGAGCCGCGCACGCGCGTTGCGGTAGAGGCGCCGGCCAGTGCTCCGCTGAGCGCGTCGACGAGGAGCGCGAGCGCGAAGCCTTTGTAGCCCTTTCCGAGGCCGCCCAACGGCAAAATTAATCCGTCGAGTGCTTTTCGCGCGTCGCGCGTGGGAACGCCGTTCTTGTCTGCCGCGAAGCCTTCCGACAACGCGACGCCGCGGCGCGCGCTTTCCAAAAGCAAGCCCCTAGTAACCGAAGACGTGGCTAAATCGAGCGTGAGGAATCCTTGAGGATTTATTTTCGTTTTCGCGCTCGGGAAAGAAGCTGCAACCGGGTTCGTGCCGAACACTTTGTGTTTGCCTTCGAAAGCGGGAACAATAGCTTCAGCGTTGCAGAAAACGAGTCCAACGCAGTTAGCGCGTGCCGCGATTTCAGCGTAGTACGCCGCGCTGCCGAAATGATTCGAGTTGCGGACCGCTACCGCGCCGACTCCGAACCGTTTCGCTCGGCGAACTGCTTCCCGCATGGCGCGAACGGCAACGTAATGGCCTAAACCGCGCTTGCCGTCGATGACTGCAACGGCTCCGTGGTTCTTCACCACTTTTGGTTCAGCGCTCGGAACGCAGTTGCGATGCCTGATGCCGTTGATGAGAAAAGGCAATCGGCTGACGCCGTGCGTCGGGTGACCACGCGCGTCCGCAGCAACCATAGCTTTCGCGGTGGTTCGCGCTTGCGCGGGCTTGGCGCCGTAAGACTCGAGAAGGCGAGAAACGAACGTTTCGAGTTTGCTTTGACTGACGCGCGTCAATTCATCACTTTATCCTCATTTTACCTTGAAGAATTCTTTTATCGCAGTTGCGACCGTGCGAACGTCTTCCTCGCTGAGGCCGGGATGAATCGGCAAAGAAAGCACTTGCTTGCAGAGTTCCTTCGTAACCGGCGTTTTCGCGCGCGCGGCAAAAGTCGGCAGCGAGTGCAACGGCGCCGGGTAATAAATTCCGCTCCCGATTTGTTTTTGCTTCAGGAATTCGCGCAACGCGTCGCGGTCGTGCGTGCCACGCTTGCATTTTATCGTGTATTGGTGGTAAACGTGGTAGCACCGCTCATCCTCGCTCGGCAACTCGATTTTGTTTTTCGCGGCTACCGGCGCTAAGAGCTCGTTGTACTGCTTCGCATTGCGACGCCTCGCGTCGTTGAATCCGTCGACGCGCTTTAGTTGCTCGATTCCAATTGCCGCGCACAAGCTCGTCATTCGAAAATTGTGGCCGAAACCCTTGTAATCGTATTGCACGCCTTGCCCGTGGTTGCGGAACTCGCGTGCGCGCGCGGCGATTTCGTCGCTGTCCGTGAGAACCGCTCCGCCCTCGCCCGTAGTAGCGTTTTTCGTCGGGTAAAACGAGAGAATCGCGCAGTCTTCGCCGAAGTTGCGCTTGTCGCGCCACTTTGCGCCGATGGCTTGCGCGTTGTCGCTCACGACTTTAAGATTTTTTTCTTTCGCGACTGCGAGAATAGCATCCACGTCGTAAGCCTGGCCGTAAAGCGAGACGGCAACGATTGCCTTCGTCTTCGGCGTAATCGCGGCGCGCACCGCTTCGGCGCTGACGTTGAACGAGCGCGCATCCACGTCAACGAAAACCGGCTTTGCTCCAACGAAGCGCGGCGTGTTCGCCGTGGCAATGAACGTGAAATCCGGAATAACGACTTCGTCTCCGCGTGCGATGCCTAGCGCAGCCATAGACGTATGCAACGCCGTCGTACCGTTCGTCGTCGCAACCGCGTGCTTGTAACCGGAATACGCCGCCAGCGAGCGCTCGAATTCTTCGACGATTGGTCCGAACGCGAGTTGCCCGCTGCGCATTACTTCAACGACTCGAGCGATTTCTGCTTCGCTAATCATGGGTTTTGCTATTGAAATCAAGTCAAATCACGCTCGCTTTGTTTCAGCCAGTTTCTCATAATCCGAAGCTGGAATTTTCACTGTTTTCCCGCACTTTATGCATTTCGCGCTCACGCCGCCTTTTTCCTTCTTCGCCTTTTCGAGGTCGAGCTTGAAGCCGCACTTGCAAACGAAACCGCGCAAACGCGCCGGATTCCCAACAACGAGCCCGTACGGCGGAACGCTGCGAGTGACGACGCTTCCCGCGGCGACGAGCGCGTACTCTCCGATTTCCACTCCGCCGATTATCACGCTATCAGCGCCGATGCTCGCGCCCTTGCGCACTATCGTGAGCGGCGAATGCCGAGAGTCGTCCCAAAGAAAAGCGCGCGGGTACAAGTCGTTCGTGAACGTAACGCTCGGACCCACGAAAACGTCGTCCTCGATTTTAGCTGGAAAATAAATGCTGACGTTGTTCTGGATTTTGCAGCCGCTGCCGATTTCGACGCGCAAGTCGACGTAAACGTTTTTGCTGATGACGCACTTGCTTCCGATTACGGCGTCCTCGCGCACTTGCGCCTGGTGCCAAATCTTTGTGTCTGCTCCGATTTTCGCTTTCGGCGAAACGTCCGCAGTCGGATGCGCGTAATATTCAGCCATGAATTTCCACCTTCAAAGTTAGTTTTTTCCAAGTTTTTTAAAGTATGCAAGCGTTTCCTTCAGCCCAGCTTCAAGTGGGCATTCGGCGCGAAAACCGAGTTCGGCCGCGGCGAGCGAAACGTCCGCTTCGCTGAAACGCACTTCTCCGTTACGCTCGGGCTTGAAAACGATTTTGGACTGGCTACCCGCGATGGAGACGATTTCGCCCGCGAGCTCGATAACCGAAACGCTTTTGCCGGTCGCAACGTTGAACGCCTTTCCGTTTCCTCCGCGTTCAGCTGCGAGAACGAAAGCGCGCGCGACGTCGCGCACGAAAACGAAGTCCCGCGTTTGAGCGCCGCCGTAAACGGCGACGTCTGCGCCGCGCAGCGCGGCGTCGATGAAAGTAGGAATCGCGGCCGCATAAGCTCCGCCCGGCGTTTGGCGCGGGCCGTAAACGTTGAAGAGTCGCAGCGAGCAAGCGCGCATTTTCTTTGAAGCCCGCGCAACGAGCTTCTCGCCCTCGACTTTCGATTCCGCGTAAGGCGATTCGGGGCGCAGCGCATCCGACTCCTTTTGCTTCTGTTCTCGTTTTGGTTTTCCCGCGCTCGCCGCCGCGTTTCCGTAGACGCTCGCGCTGCTCGCGAAAACGAACGAGCTCACGCCAGCGGCTTCGCACGCTTCAAGCAGCGCGGCGGTGCCGTCGACGTTGATTCGGCGCGTTTCCTCCGCGTGCTCGAGCGAATATGGGACGCCGACTATGCCCGCCAAGTGAAAAACGCTTTCCGCGTCGTTCAATTCTTTCAGTGCGGTCGCGCTAGCGAAATTCGCGTTGACTAGCTTGATTTTGCTTTTGCTTGTTTTAGGCAGGTTCGCGCGCTTGCCGCTAGACAAGTCGTCGACTACGACTACTTCGCTTGCTTCGCCTGCTTCGCCGCCTAGCGCTCGCTGTGCCAAGAGTTCCGCGACGTGCGAGCCTATGAAGCCCGCGCCGCCCGTAACAACTGTTTTAGCCATAAGAAAAAACGCCTTCGTAAAGTCGTGAGAGTAGGTTTTAATTCAGGCTGGTATATTAAATACTCGCCCAGCTTTTTTTACTCCTCCAGAAAAAGGTGTTGAAAAAATGCAGTTCGTTAAGTTTAGAGACGCGGCTAAAATCGTTTCCGGACTCGTATTGTGCATTGCGGCGCGTTTGGCGTTGATGCCGTTGCCTAACGTCGAGCCGATAATGGGCGTCATGCTTCCTTACGCGAAAAAGTACGGTGCAGCAGTCGGCGCGTTATTCGCTTTACTCGCGCTTGCGAGCATCGATTTCGTGACGGGGCGCGTTGGGCTTTGGACGCTTTACTGCGGGTTCGCTTACGCCGCGCTTGGATTCGCCGCTGGAAAATATTTGCCTAAGCACGCGCTAAGCCGCTGGCGCTTCGCAGGCTTCGCCGCGGTCGGAGTCGTTGCGTACGATGCAGTTACCGCGCTCGCATTCGGACTGCAGTTCGGGCAACCTTTGTGGGCTACTGCGCTCGCGCAAATTCCTTTTACGGCAATGCACTTGCTCGGCGGCGTCGGCTTCGCTTTCATCGCGTCGCCGCTGCTCTCGCGCTATTTCGTTGAAGCTGAAACTGAAGCTCCCGATGCCGCGGCGGCTGGCTGAAGCCAAAGCCTAGCGCGTGTGGTACGAGTGCTGGTGCCAACCGCGCGGGTGCACGAGCGCGTAAATGCGCGGCTTGCGTTCCGCGACGTACTTGCAAAGACAGTCTTTCCTGTGCGTGAGCCTGCCGTTCTCGTAGGACTTCCATGAAACGAGGCTGTCGCTTACGTAAGTGGCGCCTTTGAAGAAGCGGTCCTCGTATGCGTGGTATTCGAAGCCGTATTTTTTCGGGTTGTTCTTACGCCAAAGCGCCAGGTTGTCGTAGCCGGTGAAGTCGCGATGGCTAGAGAATCCCCGCACTTTCTTGCCGAGCAAGAGTTCGAGAACCGCTTTGTCGCGGCGCAGTACGCCTGCGAGGTCCTCGCGGAAAATTCTGGAAAAATCAGTGGACTCCTCGTGCAACCCGATCTCGTGTCCGCAGGAAGCAATGATTTTGAGCGCGTCGTAAGTCTTGTAACCAAAAGGATTGTACTCGTTGGCGTGCAAGCGCACGAAATACGTGGATTTGACGCCTAGCCTGCGTTCTATTTTCGCCAACTCCGCCGCTCGGTCGGGATAAAACTCGATGTCGTGGCGCAAAACGATGTACGGCGGCTTAGGCTGTTTTTTAGCGAAGTCCCCGCAGGTTACGATGCGATAACCGAGGCGCTTCGCGTCCTTCAGTATTTTCTCGTAGTGCGAGTACGAAAAGTTGCAAGGCATGGCTTCCACCTCGTTATATTATCCCGCGTTCTTTTTAATGCGTTTGCCCGTTGCTCGCTACGCTCCGCTAGCTATTTAAACTTCGCCGACTCATTTCTTGGAAAGTGTTTATTGGAAAGCGTTTCTTGAAAAGTATTTCCTGAAAGGTGTCTTCGCATGCGCGTTCTAGTTACAGGCGGCGCAGGGTACATAGGCTCGATTCTTTCGCGGCGCCTTCTCGAAGCCGGCCACGACGTGCTGGTAGTGGACAAGCTGATGTTCGGCGTCGAGCCCGTAAAAAACCTCGTTGGAAACAAGCACTTCGAGTTGCAGGCAGGCGACATCATGAATTACGCGGACATAACGCGCTCGCTTGAAAAAGTCGACGCGGTTGTGCACTTAGCCTCCATAGTCGGCGACCCCGCCTGCGCAGCCGAGCCCGACACCGCGACTGAAACGAATCTGATTTCAACGCTGCGGCTTTCGCGCTTGTGCCGTGAAAAAAAGATTGAGCGCTTCGTTTTCGCGTCCACTTGCAGCGTCTACGGCGCGAGCGAAGGCGACTCCGAAATAACGGAGACATCGCCGCTCAATCCGGTTTCGCTTTACGCGGAAACCAAGATTGACTGCGAGAAGGTGCTGCTAGCTTTCGACACAGGAGGATTCTCGCCGACGATACTGCGGCTCGGCACGCTTTACGGATTGTCGCCGCGCATGCGCTTTGACTTAGTCGTCAACTACTTGACTTGGAAGGCGCTCGCGCAAAAGAAAATCAAGATATTCAACGGCGCTTGCTGGAGGCCGTTCGTGCACGTGAACGACATAGTCGGCGCGTTTCTGAACGTTCTCGACGCGCCCATAGACAAAGTCGCGTTCCAGACGTACAACGTGGGTTTCACGAACGAGAATTATCGCTTGAAGCGGCTCGGCGAACTCATCGCTGAAAACGTTCCGGGCACGCAGGTCGAATACCTCAACGAAACGAAGGACCAGCGCTCGTACCGCGTGTCGTTCGTGAAATTCGAGAAGGCATTAGGTTTTAAGAAGACGAAAGGGCTCGCCGACGGCATACTCGAGACGAAGGCGGCGCTAGAGGCAGGCGCGTTCCCAGATCCGTCGTCGCGGAAGTACAACAACTACGTTCCGTGGGGTTGAAAGCTTTGAAGCAATACATACCATTCTGCAGGGCATCCATAGGAAAAAGGGAACTGGCGGCAGTCGCGAGAGTACTGCGTTCGGGCTGGCTCACTACCGGGCCGCGCACCGCGGAGTTCGAAGAAAAATTCCGCAGGTACGTCGGCGCAAATCACGCGGTGGCATTGAGTTCCTGCACGGCGGCGCTGCACATCGCGCTAGCGGCGAAGAACATTGGAAGAGGCGAAGAAGTAATCACGACTCCTTTCACGTTCGCTTCGACAGCAAACGTAGTAGAACACGTTGGGGCGAAGCCCATGTTCTGCGACATAGAGGAAGACACTTTCAACATCGACGCCGCGCTGGCGAAGGAAGCAGTTTCCGAAAAAACTCGCGCCGTGATTCCGGTGCACTACGCGGGACACCCGTGCGATATGAACGCTGTAAACGCGTTCGCGAAGCGCGACGGACTCTTCGTGCTCGAGGACGCCGCTCACGCGGTAGGCGCGAAGTACGAGAACAAAAACGTCGGCATTCTCGGCGACGCCGCCGCCTTCAGTTTCTACGCGACGAAAAACATGACTACTGGTGAAGGCGGGATGCTCACGTGCGCCGACGGCGCTCTCGCTGAGCGCGCGAAACGCCTGCGCCTGCACGGATTAAGCAAGGACGCGCTCAAACGCTACGACAAGAAAGGTTCTTGGTACTACGATTTGACTGAAGCCGGGTTCAAGTGCAACATGACGGACGTGCAGGCGGCGCTCGGACTCGTGCAACTAGAAAGACTCCGCCAATTCAATCGAGAGCGCGCGCGCCTCGCGGCGCTTTACTCGGAGCTGCTCGGCGACGTAGGCGGGTTCACGCTGCCCGTCGAACGCAAAAACGTCGAGCGCGTGTGGCACTTGTATCCAGTTCTCGTGGAATTCATGGAGCGCGGAAGATTCGTGGAGGAAATGGCGGCCGAAGGCGTCGCGTGCAGCGTGCACTTCATTCCATTGCACTTACAGCCGTTCTACGCGAAAAAGTACGGCTACAGGCGCGGCGACTTCCCGGTTGCAGAACGCGTCTACGACCGCGTGGCGTCGCTACCGCTCTACCCAACGCTTGGAGAAGCAGGGGTGCGCAAAGTCGTTGGCGCGATTAAACGCGTTAAGAGGCGGCGCGCGTGATCGACTCCGCGTATTATCGCGTCCCGGGAGCCAAGCCGGCACTGGTTTCCGCGTTCCTGAAAAAAGAGTGCGCGAAACTGCACGCGAACGGAACGCTTTTCTCGCGAATGCGGGAGTGGGATTCGAAGCACTTCGGAGTCGGCGTCGGCTCGATTGACTACTTGGATTCACGCGCCAACGCCAAAGACTTGAATACGGCGTTGGAGTGGCTGAAAAAGAACGGGGCAAAATGCGTTTTCGCTAGGCCGCCGGCGTCCGACGCTAGCCTAACTGCGTTGCTTGAGAAAGCTGGTTTCAGAGTAATGGATTGCCTCGCAACTTTCGGAGGAGCGCCGCGCGATGGTGCTGAGTTCGAGGAGACGGCAAACGAGGCGGCGAAAATCGGGGCGGCGTCGCAGGCGGACGAGCGCGGCATACGCTCGATTGCAGCAAACGCATTTCAGTTCGACCACTTTCACGCGGATTCGCGCTTCCCGAAGACTAAGAGCGACTCCTTGTTCGCGGAGTGGGCTGCGGACTGCCTGCACAAAAAAACCGTGCTCGTCGAACGCGGGGAACGCGGACAACGCACCAGCGGCGGAGTTGAGGGATTCGTGACGTGCGGGTTCGACTCGTTCCTTCACTTCGGGCGAATAGACTTGATTGCAGTCAAAACGCCGCGCAAGGGAATCGGGCGACGGCTGGTCGAAGGCGCATTGTCCTGGTTCCACGGCAAAACGAGTTTCGTGCTGGTTGGAACGCAGACGCAGAACCCCGCCACGCGGTTGTACCATAGCGCGGGCTTGGCGCCGCTTTTCGCGCAGTACTCGATGCACTGCTGGTTGTAGCAAAGTCGCAGGTTTACGGCAAGCAGAAAATTCAGAAAGTTGAAAGCGCGTGCGAGTCAAAAGAACCGCGTCATAGTCGCGTATTCCAAGTAAAACTCTTTGCGCGCAGGCTTCGCCGCATCAAGCGAAGCAAACCACTCGCGCTTTACGCGTCCTGCGTCTACGACTCTCAACAAATCCGCAATGGAAAAAATCGAGTTCTCGGTTTTTGCCGCGCGCTTAACTTCCAGGAATTTTACCTGCTTTTTCTGGAACTCGCGTTCCGCCCTCTTTTTTTCTTCGAACAACGTTTGTCGCCGCGTCTCGAAGTCTGCTTCCAGTCCCGCGTTTTTGCTTTTGTTTTCGCTTTCGCTTCCGCGCGTTTCCGCAAGGAACGCCGACTCTTTTTCCTTTGCCGCGCGCAGCAACGCCTTGAGTTCGCTCACCTGCTTTTCGAGGCCGTTCAAGTCCCTAGTTTCCCTAGCTTCGCTTGAACGGTAAACGTCCTTGTTCCGCCAAACAACGGTTTCCGGTTCGACTGCGCCGAGTGCTTGTGCAACGTCGTGCGCTACGCCCGCGTAACCGCGTTCTTCCGACAACGCTCCGCCGCCCGACACGTAAACTCCCGAGCCGAGAAGCGAAGCGAACGCGATGTTGCGCGCCACCGCCTTGAATGCGATGCGCTCGCCTTGCGCCGCCTTCTCTCCAACCAGCAATTGTTTTTTCGTGCCATCTCGCTCCACGCGCCACAACGGCAGCTCGTTTTCAGCCATCGGTTTGGCGCCGGCGAGCCTTCGCTTGCGCAGCGAGGCATTGAACGCCGAAACGAATTCGCGTTGGTGTTCATCGAAGAACGTTAATTGTTTATCGAGCGCTGCCGAAGGCAGACGCGAGTACTCGAAAAACAACGCGTTCAATCCCAGCAAACCGCAGATTTTAGCGGCGGTCAAGGCGTTGAAGTCGGAAAGCGAATCGCTTTTATTCCAGCAATCAACCAAAAAACCGAAACCGGTTTTTTCAGCGGCGGCGTTCGCTTCCTCGAGGCTCGGCTTCGGCAACACGAAGAAAGATTTGCGCTGGGGCTCGACGGCGAAACCGATTTTCTCGTAACCGTTCTTGTTGCGCGCAGGCAAGCGCGCGCTCCACATTGACGGGAATAACGCGTAATCGTCGTCTACAAACCCGAACGCGCAAACGCCGCCGCGGCGTTGCGCGAGCCAGCACCCGAAAGCGATTTTCTCGAAGAAACCAGGCGAAGGAAGGAAAAGCGGTTGGTGAGCTACTTCGACGACGGGGCCTTCGGCTCGCGGCAGCGGAAGGCGCGCGCGCCCGTGAAACTCGCGCGCGGCTTCAAGCACTGAGTCGTTGAAGGCGCACATGACGCTTTTTTATAATCCCACTGAGAATTAAATGCTATGTTTTCCGGCGTCACTCAACAAGCGTTTTTACAGCTGACTGCGGGCGCAGCCGCAATCGTAATCGCAATTTTCTTCGCTAGGCTTTGGCCGCGCCGCAAGCACGCGTTCTTCGGCAACGACACTTGGGGTTTTCTCTTGGACACGAAGGAAATAAAGGAAAACAATTGGAAGCTGCCTGAACATATGAAGACGCGCGTTCTCGAAGAACCCTTCGATTACCCGCCGCTTTTTCACTACTTGCTCGCGCTCCTGCCTGAAAAAAACGTCGCATCCCGAGTGCGCTTCGTTTCTCCCGCGCTCGACGCGGTGCATGCGCTGCTCGTAATCGCCGCGACGTTTTGGCTGACTCAAAACGTTGCAGCGAGCTTGCTCGCCGGCTCTTTCTTCGTCTTCACCGCTGCGGCGGTCAGCGACTCCTTCACTCTTACTGCGCGCCCGTTTTCGGCTTTGCTTTACTCGTTTTTGTTGTTTTGCCTTCTCGCCGCGTTGCACAACCCGTGGTTTTACTTGGCTGCGGCAGTTCTTTTCGCGTTAATCCTCTTGGGGCACAAGATGGCTGCGCAGTTTTCCTTCTTCTCACTCGTCATTCTGTCCCTTGCCGAATGGAGTGCGGCGTATGCGCTCGTTCTGGCTGGCGGCTTCGTTCTCGCCGCAGTCGCGAGCGGGGGTTTTTACTTCAAAATCTTGAAGTCGCACGTGGCGATACTCGATTTCTGGAGGCGCAACATTTCGAAACGCCGCACCCTAGGCTTCGCGGGCTGGCTCGCCTTTTCGCTCGCGAAAATAGTTTTCAATCCGTGGGTGTTTTTCGCAGCGGCTTTTTACGTTACGACGCCCTACGTTACGGCGCCAGCGGCGGCTGCGCTCACGCCTGAATTCGCTTTGTTGCGCACCGTGCTGGCCGCGAGCGTCGCGTTCTTCGTTCTCACGGCGCTGAAGCCGTTCGCGTTCCTGGGCGAAAACCACCGCTATCTTCAATACTCGTTTCTAGCGTCTTTTCCCGCAGCCGCTTTGTTCATAGTCAGCAACGGTTTTTGGGTACAGGCTGCTGCGCTAGCCGCGTTTGCTTTGACCGGCGTTGCGACCAAGAAAGTTTGGGACAAGATGAAACAGGCGGAGGGACTTGCGCGCGACGACTCGCTGCTTGAGTGCATCGAATTCCTGCGCGGTCGCCGCGAAAAAAAAATCTGGTGCTTGAGCGGCGCGAGCTCGATGATCGCTTGGTTTACAGGCAAGAGAATCCTCGGGAGCGGTTCGCCGACCATGTGGCGCAAATACCCCTTCTTCGTCATCGCACCTGAAACGAAGGACGTGCCTCGCCTCGCGAAGCGCGCGGCAAGCGAATTCGGAGTGCAGTTGCTTGTCGCGTCGAAAAAAAAGTGCGGTGCGGAGAATGCGAAAGCTTTGAATATGGGTTCGGCGAAGAAAATATTCGAGAACGACTGCTATTACGTGTTCAAGCTTCGAACAAAAAACGACTAATCGAGCAAGTGATTGAATTGAGTAAAACGGGCACGGGCGTTAAATCGTTAGTTTCGCAATCGTTTATTCCGCATTCGCGGCCCACGCTCGACGAGGAAGAAGAGAAAGCGGTGCGCGCGGTAATCAAAAGCGGGCTCGTCGCTTACGGCGACAAAGTCGCGGAGTTCGAGGCCGCGCTAGCGAAGCACGTCGTCGCGCGCGGCGCGGCGTGCGTGAACTCGGGAACCACAGCGATTCAACTGCTCTTGGAAGCCCGCGGCATCCGCGGAAAAGAAGTCGCAATGCCTTCTTACTGTTGCCCCGCGCCGGCTTACGCCGTTCTGCGAAGCGGGAACACGCCGCGCTTCGTTGACTGCGACGAGTACGGAAACCTTTCGCCGGAATCGCTCGCGCCTCTAATCCGCAAGAATACCGCAGCGGTAATCGCGGTGCACAACAACGGAACGCCTGCGCGGTTGCGCGAAATCAAGAAGCTTTGCTCGGAAGAAGGATTATTCTTAATCGAAGACTGCGCTCAAGCCATCGGTGCCGAGTACGACGGCAAGCGAGTCGGCGCGTTCGGGGACGCGAGCGTCTTCAGTTTTTACGCTACGAAAATAATTTGCACCGGCGAAGGCGGAGCCGTTGCGAGCAACGACGAGGAACTCGTTGAGCGCGTGCGCGAAACGCGTTCGTGCGATTGGAAGCGCGCCGACGCGATGAGGAAAGGCTCTTTCAGCGTACGCGAGAGCGACGTGCTGAAAGCGAATTACAAGATGACGGACTTGCAAGCCGCAATGGGAATCGAGCAGTTGAAGAAACTCGGCTCGTTCATCGCGGCGCGCCGTAGACTAGCCGGCGAGTATGCGGCTGGGTTCGCAGAACTCGAGAAAAAAGGAATCGTTGAGTTGCCGCGCGAGCCGGCCGACGCGAAAAGCGTTTTCCATCACTACGTATTGCATTTGACTGGAAAGAAAAGCGCGGAAAGCGTGGTCGCGAAACTTTTGCGCGGCGGAGTGGGCGCGAGCGTATTGTTTCCCGCTATTCACGAGCTCGCATTCTTCAAGAAATTCGTTTTGCCCGGGCAGCGCTTCGAAAAAACGGAGCGCTTGACGCGTGCGAGCGTCTCGCTGCCGCTGTACCCGTCTTTGTCCGACGATGAATTCGAGCGCGTCGTTGAAGCCGTTTCGAATGCTTTCGAATGACACGATTTTTTGAGGCGGAAAAAAAATTGAAGGTGTTGCAATTGAGTAAATCGAGTAAACCAAACGAAAGCGAGGAAAACCCGTCGGCCAAGCTCCTCAAGCCCAACAGCGATCCAGTCAACATAATAATCGTTCGTCCGTTCTCGCGGCAGATTTCGACGCGCCTCGCGAACACGCGCGTGACGCCCAACCAGGTAACGCTCGCAGCGCTTTTGTCAGCAGTCACAGCCTCCCTGTTGGTAGTTTTCTCGCACTCGCTGGCAGGCGCCGTCGCCGCCGCATTGCTAATACAATTATACATCATTCTCGACTGCGCGGACGGGGAACTCGCGCGGCTGAAGGGAATGAAAAGCGATTTCGGCAAGTGGTTCGACGGAGTGACGGACAATGTTTCTACTGGATTGCTGATTTTCGCGTTCAGCCTGCGGGCTGCGTCCGCGCTGGGCCAAATCGGTTACGTCGTGGGCTTTCTAGCCGAGGTAGGCTTCTTTACCGCGAAATTAAGTTACCAGTACGGCGAATTAGTTTACGCTAAAGCAAAAGCAAAAGCCGAAGCCGCTAGGCGCGCGACTGCGGCTAACAAAAAGCCTATGGCGCCTCAGCGAATCACGTTGTTTTCGATTGCGAGAAGCTTCAGTCACGGCGTGCAAGTGCTTTTGTTTGCCCTCGGCGCGCTGCTTTCGCTGCACTTCGCGGTGCTCGTGATAATGGCGGTTTGGGCTAACGTTGTTTGGGTGGGACGCGTTTTTAAGTACCACAAAACGCGCGACTGAACTTAAAAAATTGCGCAACCGAACTAAAACAAGCTTTTGAGAGAGCGGTTTCCGGGTTTCTGGAGAATATTAGGCTCGACATAAAGCTTGTGCCACACCGCGAGCATTGAAAGAAACCACAACCTGCCCGAATAATAATTCTCTAGTCTGCGCGCGCCGCGTCCCGCGCTTCCGCCGAGCCTGCCGAAAGGCGCCGCTGCGCTTCGCAACAGCTTGTTTTTTTCGATTAGGCGCTTGACTCCGCCTGACTTCAGGTACGTTATTCCGCGGATGTTTTTTTCATCGAGGACGCATTCGGCCACGCCGACGAACTCGGACTTGAACCACTCGTCAAGCGGCGTTTGCATCCCGACTTTTTTTCTAGAAATTATTTCCTTTGGGAGGTGGCGCGCAGCGACGTGTTTCAAGACGAATTTCACGTTTCCGCCACTGATTTTCAGCGCGGACGGGATTTCGAACGCGGTTTCGATAACCGACTTGTTAAGGAAGGGCACGCGCGCCTCTACGGAACTCGCCATAGTCATTTTGTCAACGCGGTTTAGTTGAACGCCCGGCAGCTGGTTATTGAAATCGTAGAGCAGCGCGCAGTTGACGCTCTCACCGGCAGGGTAGTTTTTCGTTTTAGATTCCGTTTCAGATTTCGTTTTCGTTTTAGTTTTAGTTTCCGTCTGAATCTCAGCCGCTTCGTCTACTGGGCTTCTCGAGCTTTCAGTCAGCGTAAAGTAATCGTTTTTGCTTCCGCGCTTGAAGAAAGTTTCTTGGAGGCGAGCTTCGTTTCCTTTAAACGGAATTTTTTCGAACTGTTTGTAGCGTTCGTAGCCTCCGAACAATTCGTCGCCTCCCTCGCCGAGAAGCTCGACCGTAACCCTCTTCTTGATTTTTCTCGCCAGCAGGAACGTCGGCGCGACGGCCGTCCGCGTTGGCGGGGATTCCAAGTGCCAAACGATTTCGGGAATGTTTTCGCTTAGCCCGCCGAGCTCGACGTGGAGCTCCTCGTGGTCGGAGCCGATGTGTTCCGCGACTTTCCGCGCGAAAGCGAATTCGTCCGTCTCGACTCCGAAGCCCACGGTGAACGTCTTGAGTTTCGCGTCCGCTTTCGCCGCAAGCGCTGCGACGGTGCTCGAGTCGAGTCCTCCCGAAAGCGCGACGCCGAGCGGGACGTCGCTTACGAGCGTGCTTTCGACCGACTTCGCGAGCGACGATTCTAGAACGCGTGAGGCGGCTTCGAGCGAAAGCAATTGCTGAACGCGCAGCTCCGGATGCCAATAACGAGAAATTTTTAGGGATTTGTTTTTCGCGTCGAAGACGAACACACTGCTGGGAGGGAGTTCGCGCACGCCTTTGAACAGGGTTCGGTTGCCGGTAACGAAGAGGTTGTCGACGAGCGAGGAAAGCGCGCCTTCGTCGACTTCCCGCTTGACCGCGTCGCACTGCAGAATCGCCTTGATCTCGCTCGCGAAAACGAATTTTCCGCGGTCGCGTTTGCGTTCGTAGCTGCCGCCATCAAAATAATCATCGAAATAATAATACAACGGTTTGATTCCCGCGTGGTCGCGCGCCCCGAAAAAGATTTTTTTGTCGGAATCCCACAGCACGAAGGAAAACATTCCTTCGAAGCGCGCAACGCAAGCGGTGCCATATTCCTCGTAAGCGTGAACGATGACTTCCGTGTCGGTACTGCTTTTGAACCGATGCCCGTTCGCCTCGAGCGAAGCTCGGAGCGCCCGGAAATTGTAGATTTCGCCGTTGAAAACTATCTGCAGTGAACCGTCCTCGTTCGTCATTGGTTGCGCCGCCTTTTCGCTCAAGTCGATTATTTTCAGGCGGGTGTGCCCGAGCGAGATTCCGCCGCCTGCAGCGTCGCCGTCAACGAATTTACCGCTTGCATCAGGCCCCCTGTGCTCAAGCGAACTCACCATTTTTTTTAGGATGTCTGCGTCAATCCAGTTGAACCCGCATATTCCGCACAACTTCAAAAACCCCTTAACACACAACACGCGATTAAATCAAAAACAAACAAAATCAAATAAAATATGCCGAAAACCCGGAAACACCCGCCAATGCCGCTAAAAACGGCTAGCACGTTTAATAGTTTTGATAGCTTTTCAACGCGCACTCGTAATCGTTCGCGTCGTCTATTTCGCCCCACATCAAGCCGTTCGTCGGAGACACGAAGAAATCATACCTCTTCACGAGCTTGTCCAGCGCCATGAGATAAAAAACGTTGTTCTGTCCTTCGTCGAGCAAACCGTTGATTTCGGCAAAAAATTCAGCGGCGCCGCGCTTCGAAAACTTGTATATTCCGATGGCGTCGCCCGACGCTTCCGCCGAAGGAATCTTTTTGCTTACGGCGACTAAGCGCCCGTCACGCACCTTCGCTTTCATCGCCTCGTCTGGAAGATTCTTCTTATCTAAGTCTATTACCGCGGCGTCCGCATGTGACGACTCGAGGAGAGCGCGCAGAATTCGCGCGTCGAAGTAGTCATCCCCGTTTATAAGCGTGAAACCGTTGCCCCCCGCATCCACGTAATCATAGGAGAGCCAGACGGAATAAATATTGTTGGTAGTCTGATACAAAGGATTCGAAATATAAGTGATCGTTATTCCGTTGTATTCGCCGCCTATTTCGCTCCGGATTTTTTCTTCGCGGAAGCCAACGACTATTGCCGCTTCGCGCACGCCACATTCGGCCGCGTTGTCGAGAATCCGCTCTAGAACGCTTTTACCGTTCAAATCCAGTAGGCTCTTCGGCGTTTCAGCGGTCAAGGGCAGTAACCGCTTCCCTTGTCCGGCAGCTAAAATCACCGTCCTGAGTTCACTCATTTTTTCTCAACGTTTTTGTTACGAGCGAACTATTTAAATGCGTGACCGTATAAGTTACCTTGTGAGATACTTTTAGTAGCGGACGCAGTCGGCGGAACGTCGCTAAAATTTAAAGCTATTCTTGAATGTCGCAGGTTTTTTCTTTGAAGACTTTGCTCGTGAACCCGCACCAGCCGACGAAAGGAAGCATAGCGCACTTCGTCAAGCCCTATCCTCCAGTGATACCGCTCGGCTTGGCCTACGTCGCCGCGGCCCTGGAAAAAAGCGGAAACGAGGTCGTGGTGCTCGACAACGTAATCGAAAAACTCGATTTGCAGCAACTGCGTTCCTTCGTTTCGCAGCAAAATCCGAAAGTCGTCGGCATCACAGTCGGAACGTTCTACTACGATTCGGCGAAGGAAGTGGCGGACGTCGTCAAGAGCGTCGACCCTGCAATAAAAGTAGTGGTCGGCGGTCCGCACCCGAGTCTGTGGCCGGAACGCACGCTCGGCTTCGAAAGCTTTGATTACGCCGTCCGCGGAGAAGGAGAAGAAACCTCAATCGAGCTTTGGAATTTGTTCAACAAGGTTGGCGGCGGCGCTGAAGTCAACGCGGACGAGCTAGCTAAAATCAAGGGCATAGCTTTCAAGAAGAGCGACGCAGCAACGGGGCAACCGAGAATCTTCGTGAACGAAGCGCGCCCGCCGATTCGCGACCTCGACTCGCTCCCGTGGCCCGCCAGGCACTTGTTTCCAATGAACAAGTACGACAAGCACGTGGCACAAATTCCGGTTACGCCCGTCGAAAGCGTGAGCACTTCGCGCGGCTGTCCGTTCAACTGCCGTTTCTGCACCACGCACATGGTTTTCGGGCGCGGGTTCCGCGGGCGCTCGGGAAAAAGCGTTGGTGACGAGCTTGAGTTCCTCGCGAGCGAGTACGGTGCTCGCGGCGTCTGCTTCAGGGAAGACGAATTCACGATAAACAAGCAACGCGTGCTCGACATTTGCGCGGAAATCAAGAAGCGCAAGCTAGACCTGCAGTGGTTGTGCGAGAGCCGCGTGGACACCATTGACGAGGAAATGACGCGTGCAATGCGCGGCGCAGGTTGTTGCACGATTTGGTTCGGCATGGAATCGGGACGCCAGGACACGCTAGACTTCATCAACAAACGCATTACGCTCGAACAATCGAAGAAAGCCGTGCAGGCGTGCAAGAAAGCTGGAATCCGCTGCGGGGGAAGCTTTATCCTGGGTTTGCCTAACGAGAATTTCGAGATGATGCAAGAGACGGTCGATTTCGCGAAAAACGTCGGCATAGATTTCGCCTGGTTCAATATTTTCAAGGCGTTTCCCGCTTCAGCGTTTTATGAGTACGTCGAAAAGCATGGAATGATAGACAAGATAGTTGGCGAAGGCCTCGCGCTCATCAAGACGCCGTTGTTCGATTACGAGAAAATGCTCAAAATCCAAGCGAAAGCCCAACGCCAATTTTATTCAAGCCCAAAACGATTGCTCGACGCGCTGGTGTTGCACGTTAAATCAGGCGATTTGACGCTGCAGCAAATAACCGGCGGAGTAAAGTTTTTCGTCAACTCTTCGTTGCACCCTGCAAGCGATGAATTCATCGACTAGGCGGCGCCAGCGAGTCGGCGCATCAGCATTTCGCCGCGTGCAGAATCCACGCCAAATGGTACGAGCGGCACTCCTTCTTCACGCGCAGAAAAACTTCTGGAGTGAAACCTGTTACTTGCCGCAGTTTTTGCACGAGCCATGGACAGCGTATGCTGCGCCATACGACTCCGCGTTCTTCGTCGACTAGGCGCGCACGCAACTCGTTTTCGCCGAAAACCCAGCGCAAACTCTTTTCAATCGCGGCATCGAACCGCGTTGGCGAGCCCAGCGCTGCACTCGCGCGCTTGAGCGCCATGGGCGCCATTCCGTCTTGGTGAACGCCGTATACGGGGTAACGCATGGCGATGCCGCCGAAACGGTCGTAAGTCCACCACCACTGCCCCAGCGGCCCTTGCTCGGCGGCAAGCGCTTCCGCGCACGCTGCGACTGTTTCGCGCGCACGCGCGCCAGCATTTTTTCGCGTCGACGCGTAGTCGGAAAGCGAATACAACGGATAAACGAGATTATTGAAAGAAATTCGGTTCGTCGTCTCGCGGTTTTTGGTGACCCGAAAAACTGGCGGCGTTGCGGCATCATCGATTAGCGCGCTGGCGATGGCGTCGGCAGCGGTTTCTCCTTTCCCGCTTACTCCCGCGCGCTCGCTTTCAATCAAGCCGCGCAAGCAGAAAGCGTTGTCCATTGGAACGAAATAACGCGAACCGAGCGTTTGCGGGACTCCGTCGCGTTCATCGATTGCACGAGCGATTTTTTCCGCGAGTTCCTCGCACGCGCGTCGTGCGGCGTTTTTCGGCGCCACGCCCGCAGCCAGTGATTTCGACAATGCCCACAACAGCAATCCTTGCTCGCCTACGGTAGCGTCTCGCTGCGTTGCGTTTTCAAAAGATGGAACGGGAAAACCGGTTTTCTCGAAGCGCGAAAGCAGGTAACGCGCTTGCGCTCTGCAGTAGCGCTCTGCTTCGCCAGCGCGCTTCGAATCGCGCAGATAGTCGAGCAGCGCAATGAGGCAAGCGCAGTTGTAATTCAGTTTTTTCGACTCGACAACGCTTAATCCCTCGCCGGATTCGCGCAGCGCGTCTTTGAATCCGCCGCGCTCCTCGTCCCAAAGCTTTGCCAGCCCAGCAAAAGCGGTGCGAACCAGCGTTTGCTGCATTTGCTGCGTTTCCTGCGATTCCCTTGTGTTCATGGAGAGACTTCAACCAAGCTGATTATTTAACTATTCCGAGTAATTACAAACATGCCTAATACAAGCACGCCTAAAAAAACAGTAAAACGCGGGGGGTTCGGCGCTTGTTTCGGAGTTTCGCTGTTGTTCGGAATGGACTTGCGCCGCATCAACGGCGCAACCGTGCACTCGTTGAATCTCGCGAAGGCGCTGCGTTACGCTGGCGTAGACGCGCAAATCGTTTCGTTCGACTCGCTGAAGGCACCGCAAGCGCTTTGGCTGCTTAAAGCACCGTTCGCCGCCCGGGAAAAAACAGTTTTCATCCGAAGCGGCTTGCCGCTGGTTCCCGTGCTGCTTTCGCGGCTGCTCGGAAAAAAAGTTTTTCTCAACGTGGCTGCGCTAAAGCAGTTCGAGTGCGACGCGCTCGCGCGCCCGCTCGTTAAAATCTCGGAAGATCTCGCTATTCGCCTGTCGAACGGCGGCGTGGCGACGATTTCGCCTCACCTTGCCGCTTACTGCCGCTCTCGAGGCGCCTCGCGCGTTTTCGTTTACCCGTTGTGCGTTGATTTAGAGAAATTCGCGCGAGCCAAACCGGCGAAAGGAAAAACGGAAGAAAAAGCGAAAGAAAAAGGTAGGAAAGAAAAAAAATTCGTCTTGGGTTACGTCGGTTCGGGCGACGAATGGCAGGGGCTCGACTTGCTCGCCGACGCGCTCAAAAAAGTCGGCAGCGAAAAAAGCAGCGAAAAAATAGAGTTGCGGGCTTACGGAAGCGTGAGCGAGGAGCGGAAAAAGTTTTTCGCGGGCGATCCACGGGCCAAATTCTTCAAGCCTGTTCCAAACGAGGAAATTCCTTCGCTGCTTAAGTCGTTCGACTTGTTCGTGATTCCGCGTCCGCACCACGCTACTGCCGAGTATGCGACTCCAATCAAACTCGTCGAAGCTTTCGCGGCTGGATGCGCGGTTCTAGCGACGGACGTGGGCGGCGTGGCGTGGCTAGCGCGCGACGGCGAGAACGCGCTGGTGTGCGAGGCTTCATCTGGCGCGCTCGCAGAAAAAATAATTTTCGCTCTGGAAAACCTTGGAAAACTCGCTTCGTTGCGAAAGAACGCGGCTGCAACCGCAAAGAAATCGGATTACCGCGTTGTCGGCGAAAAACTCGCGCTTTTCCTGGAAGGAAAAAACGGAGCCTAAGGCTCCTAACAAAATAAATTCGAAGCGTTGCGAAGCGTCATTTTGGCGGTTTTCTTGCGACTGCCAGCGTGGACCGGCCGAACCAACCCAAAAACGGAAAGCCGCGAAGCGCGCCGCCCAACCAGTAAAAAAATCGTGCGGCGAATCGTGGGCACGCCGGAGGAACGTAGTTCACGGTTTCAATGCGCTCGACTACGAAGCCGCCGCGCTCTAAAGCGCTGCGCGCCTGCCACGGCCAAATTGCGCACTTCTTTTTTTCGCGGAAGTTGTGCCAAGGCACTGGAAGCCAGTAACTCGCGTGCAACGGATTTTTTATTTCAAGCAGAGCGCGGCCGCCCGGCTTCAGCAAGCGCGCCAGTTCGCGCAAGCCCTTGGGGTAATCGCTCGTTCCCATTATCGACGGGCCTACGGCGAGAGCGAAATCGAAATAAGCGGGCGGCAAACGCGTGTCGAAATAATCGGCTTTGATTAGCTTGAGCCTCGAATTTTTAACGCGTTGTTTTCGCGCGAGCGACAGCGCCGCGTCCGACAAGTCAACTCCGACGACTTCAACGAAAGAGGCGGACAGGTCGGGCAGGAACTTTCCGGCGCCGCAGCCGAGGTCAACCGCTTTTCCTCTACTTCGCCTGCTTCGCTTGTTTTTTTCCGCGCGAATCAATTGTTTAACTGCGTCAACCGTCGGCTGCGTTTTGAAACTCGTTTTCGCCCACGCCGCCGCTTCTTGCTCGGAGTGCCCGCATTCGCGCGTCTTCAGCGTTTTCAACGTTTCACCAGCAGGAAATCGGTTTTTTTCAGCACACGTTCTGGATTCGGATAACGCGCTGCGCCGCGCGCGCCTTCGAAAAGCACGTTTGCCTCGCATTTTTCGCAACGCTCAAACGCCGCAATTGTTTTGCCCGCGTGCTTCGCGGCGGAAACCAATTCGAATTCAGGATAATGCGAGCCCGCGCCCACGAACGACGAGGACTCGACTGCGAGAGAGCGGCGTTCGAAACCGCGCTCGAGAATTGAAACGATTCGCCGCGCCGCTTTGCCGTCGCCGAACGGGCAAGGCGCGCGCACGGCGCGCTTGCGCGCTTCCGCAACGATTTTGCGCGAGTCCGCGCCCGCGAGAACGCAGTTGGGCCCGAGCGCTTCAGGGCGCTCGGTGTTTTCGCGCAGCACGACGCACCGCTTTCCGAGCACCGCGCACTCCTCCTGCACCCCGCCTGAATCCGTCAGCACGGCGGCCGCTCCTTCCTCTAGCGCGAGAAAATCGAAGTAACCGAGCGGCGGAAGCACGACGATGTTTTCCATCTTGACTCCGTACTTGCCTATGAACGCTTTCGTGCGCGGGTGCAACGGGAACGCGACTGGCGCTTCGAGCCTCGCCGCGGCTGCGAAGATTTGCTTGAGCCGAGTTGGCGAGTCCGTGTTTTCTTTGCGGTGCACCGTGAGCAAAAAATATTTTTTCGGGAGGCTGCGGCGAATTACGGATTTCTTTCTCGCGAGCGGCAGATTCTGCAGGCAAGCGTCGACGACCGTGTTGCCCGTAACGAAAACCTTGTGCTTCGGGATTTTCTCGAGCAGCAACTGCAGCGCGGAAAGCTTGGTGGGAGCGAAAAGCAGTTCGGCGCAGTGGTCTGCCACGACGCGATTGATTTCTTCAGGCATGCGGCGGTCGAAACTGCGCAGCCCGGCTTCCACGTGCCCGAACGGAACGAGGAGTTTCTGAGCAGCCAGCGCGGCTGCGAGAATGGAATTCGTGTCTCCTTCCGCGAGAACGACGCTCGGCTCGTGTTTTTGAAAAACCGCTTCAAGTCGCTTTAGTGATTCGCCGGTTTGAAACGCCTGGCTTCCGGAGCCTACGGCGAGGTTCTCGTCCGGCGGCCGGAGTCCGAGTTCGCAGACGAATTCCTCGAAGAGTTCGCGGTCGTAGTGTTGTCCCGTAGTGACGAAAACGCTTTCGATGCCGCGGCGCTCGAATTCTTTCAGCACTGGCGCCATTTTAATTAGTTCTGGCCGCGTCGACACGACGCTTAAAACTCTTAAACCGCGTAGACTGCGTTTACTCAATTCAAGTCGCCTCTTCCTACGCCGCGCAGAACAAATCCTTCAGGCGCTTTCTTCAGCACGCCCCTGCCGTCGACGATTACGTTTCCGCGCATTTTCTTTCTCACGTCGCTCCACTTGATTTTCTGAAACGCCGAATGAGCCGTGACGATCGCAACCGCGTCCGCGCCTTCCGCTGCGGCGTCAAGCGGCGCGAGCTCGGCGAAAACGCATTTTTTCACGAACGGGTCGACCGCGACGACTGCCGCGCCCTCTTTTTTCAAGGCGAGGGCGAGCGGCTCGGCGGGAGTAGCGCGCTGGTCGTCTATTTCCGGTTTGAACGAAACGCCGAGCAAAACGATTTTCTTTCCCTTCAGCGAACCGCCGCCAAGCGCTTGCTTCAGCAGGCGCGCCGCGTGCAGCGGCATTGAATCGTTTATTTGCCTGCACAAAGGCAGCAAGCGCGAGTCGCCGTACGCTTCCATGAGAAACCACGAGTCCAAGGGAATGCAGTGCCCGCCCACGCCGGCTCCGGGAGCGTGCAAATGCACGCGCGGATGCTTGTTCGCGAGGCGCACGACATCGAAAACGCTTACGCCGAGCCGCTCCGCGGCGAGAGCGAAATCGTTCGCGAGCGCGATGTTGACGTCGCGGTAAATGTTTTCCGCGAGCTTGACGAATTCCGAAGTCGTGCAATTCGTTTCAGCGATTTCGCCCTTGCAAATCAACGAGTAGAGTTTTTTCGCTCTCGCAGCGCTCTCCGCGTTTATTCCGCCGACGACGCGCTCGTTCTCCCGCATTTCGCGCAACGTGTTCCCGGGAATCGCGCGCTCAGGGCAGTGCGCGAGGAAAAAGTCTTTTCCCGCCTTGAGACCGCTGCCGCGTTCGAGCAATTCGCGCACGAAGCCGCGCGTCGTTCCGGGCGAAACGGTCGATTCGAGCACCACGAGGCAGCCGGCGCGCAAGCGAGGCGCGAGTGAGGCGCACGCCGCGCGCAGGAACGACGAATCCATTTTCTTGTCGGTAATCGGCGTCGGCAGGCAGAGCAGCACTGCATCGGCGTCTTTGCATTCCTTGTAGTCCGTTGAGGCGCGCAATCGCTTCGCTGAAACGTTGCGCGAAAGAATTTGTTCGAGGCCTGGCTCGGGAAACGGCTGTTTGCCTTCGTTGACGAGCGCCACTCGCTCGCTCGAAGCGTCGATTCCGACTACTCGCTCGCCGGCGTCCGCGAACAGGCACGCCGCAGGCAAACCTATGTATCCCAAACCAACGACGCAAATCTTCAAGACCGTTTCAACCCCTTCAAGCAATCCTGTTAAGCAATTCCGTTAAACAATTCTGTTAAGCAATCTCTTTCCATTAAGCAAATCCCGCTAAAACAAACCGTAACACGTTTTCAAGTGCCTTCGCCGCTTTCGCTGCTTTCTTTGCTTTCGCCTCTTTTGCTGCTTTAGCCGCTTTCTGCCCGGTTTAATTCGTCGGGATAGTTTTTAAAAACCAGGCATTTAAAAGTAGTGTCTTAAGAACATTAGCGGCGTTATGCGGCGCCAGAGTCGGTAACGCTCTAGCAACAATGAAAAAGTGTGCGAACATGAATAAGAAGGACCGAGCGGAAAACGCGGTGGAAAAAGTCGGGAAAATCAGTGAGGAAACCGTCGGCAAGAAGGAAACCGTTTATTACTTCGCGTTGAACGTCGCCAGCAAAGGAATCACCTACTTCCTCCTCGTCGCGTTCGCGAACTTGTTCAGCATCAGCGATTACGGGCAGGCGAGCTTCGCGATAATGATTTACACCATCGCGTCCGCATTCGTTTTCCCAGGATTGGGCACGCTTTTCGTTCCAGCATACATAAAGAAAAAAGACGTTTCGTCGCTGTTCTTTTTCTCGGGCGCGGTTACCTTCGCTTTCGCCTTGGGAACCCTCTTCGTCGGATTGAAGTACTCGCTCGTGTGGCCTCTCGCATTGTGCTTCGTTTTCTCGTGGCTCGCTCTGCCGGCGAAGTGCATCCTGCGCGCGGAACACAAGTACCACTTGCTTCAGCTTACGGAAATGTTTTTCGTTCTTTCTGACCTCGCGTTCGTCTTTTACTGGCGCGGACTCGGCGACGTTGGCATAGTTTACGCGCTCGCCGCCGCTACGTTCCTGTCGGCAGCAGCCAGCGTTTGGATGACTCGCGAAAAAATCGCGCGAATAGCCGGCAAGCCTCGAATAGATTTTTCGTTCGTCAAGAGTTACTGGCTGAAGGGGCTCGGCCTGCTCGTCGTCCTGCTTTCGTTCGACGTGCTCGGAAAAGGCGATTCCGTCATCCTCGGCGTTCTCTCGACTTTCGAGAACGTGGCGCGCTACAACATCGCTTCCGCGATAGCTGGAATATTGACCGCGATTTCCATGAGCATATCCATGTTCCTGCTCACGCGGAGCGCGGAACTCGGCGAAAAAAGAAGCGAAGCAGTATTCCTTCGAAGCGTGCGAATCGCGTTCTCGTTCAACCTGCTGGCGGCCATGGCTCTCGCGGCGCTAATCCATCCCTTGATGCGCGTATTCTTCAAGCAGTACGTTGGAACCGAATTATTCGTCGCGATACTCACGGCCAGCACGCTGTTTTACTCGCTTTACATGCTGTATATAACCCAAATTACTGCGCACTTGAAACCAGAGAAAGGCTTGAAGAGCATCGCGGTAGCGGCTGGAATAAACGTCGCGCTTGATTTCGCGCTCATACCGTTCTTCGGGTTGCTTGGAATCTGTGCGGCGACTCTCGCGGCGGGCGTGGTAGCGTTTTACTTGTCCGACTTGAAGCTCCCGCGCAAGAGCAAAACATTCGTCTACGCTTCGCCTCTCGCCGTCGCGGCGGCGTACTATTCCGGCGTCGCCGGCGTGCTGCTGCTGGCTCCCGCTCTCGTCCTCCTGCTTGCCACCGAATCGCTGCGCGAGAGCGACCTGCACGTGATAAAACGCGTTTTAAGGAAAATCTTGCGAATCTAATCCATCCAAATCCAGACAAAGGCGGTTTTCATTTTCGACAAACCGCTTTAAAGCCGCTGCCGCGCAGTTATTTAAAATACCGCGAATGCTAATATCACGCCATGCGCTTCTTGATTCTTGGTTCGAAAGAATACCCAGTGCACTCCAGCCGCGGGCAAGACGAGCTGCCGCCTGGCGGATTCGAGGTTTACGCAGCCGCGCTTGCGGAAAGCCTAGCAGAAAAAAGGCACGAAGTCACGATAATCACGCGCGCTTTCAAGGGATTGCCGAAAAAAGAGGAGGCCGGCGGCGTGCGCGTAGTGAGAGTGCGGTGGGTAGCCGGCGGCTTGCGCAACCCTTCGCTGAATTTCTTCGCTTTCCTAGCCGCGCTGCGCGAGGAGTTCGACGTGGTAGTGGCGCAAGGCTTCGTGGCTATTTTCTTCGCTTGCCTTCTAGGTTTTTTGAAGCGCAGGAAAGTCATCGCCTGCCCCGCGGGAATATGCTGGGTTCAACCTCAGTACAACGCTTTCTCGCGCTTGTTCTTCCGCCTAACGGAGTCAGTAGTCTACCGCCTGCCGAAGCGCGTAGTGTTTTTTTCCGAGGAAGAAAAAAAACAGTTTTTAACGAAAATGGGTTTCCTCCCGAGAAACTATTCGGTGATACCAACGGGAGTCAAAATAAAGAAAACGAGAGTTGCTGATGGAGAGAAACTCAGGGCCGAACTCGGCCTGCGGCGCAAGAAGGTAGTTTTGTTCGCGGGAAGGTTGCTCGAAGTGAAAGGCGTCGAATACTTGATAAAAGCGATGAAGGGAATCAAGGCAACGCTCGTCGTAGTGGGCGACGGGCCTTTGAGGAAGGAACTCGAAATGCTTTCCGGAAAAGAAGGCGTTGACGCATTGTTCGTAGGCTGGAGGAGCGACGTGGAACGCTTCCTCTCAATCGCGGACGTCTTTGTGCTTCCCTCGCTTTCCGAAGGGCTACCGCTCGTGCTTCTCGAGGCGATGGCTGCGGGCAAGCCTTGCATTGTTACGGATATAGGTTTGCCTGTGACGAAAAATTTCGACGCGCTCGCAGTGCCGCCGAAAAACGCCGCAGCGCTTCGCGAGGCTTTACGGCGATTGTTGAACAACAAAACGCTGGCTAAAAAACTGGGGGAAAACGCGCGCAAGACAGCTGAAAAGTTTTCTTGGGAGCGCGCAGCTTCGCAGTACGTGGAACTGGCGGCGAAGTAAAAATGACGATGAAGTAAAAATTACTGTGAAGTAATATTGAAATGGTGGCAATTCGCGAGCTCGCGAATTCAGGATTTAGGGGGTTGTTGGCGTGATAACGATTGTTTCCGCTGAAAAAGAAAAAAGCGTCGAGGCGTTAAGCGCTGCGTCCCTGTTTCAAGTTTACGGGCAAAAAACCAGGATTTCCTCTGAAATCAACGGAGACGCCGACTTGAACGTCGTCTGCAGCGACTCCGAAAAAAAATTCGAGGATTTCGAGGCGAAGCACGGAAGCGGGGAAATCGTTTTCGCGAGCGAAGCGGCCGCTGCGGGCGTGGACTTCGAAGGCTACCTGCGGAAAGCGAATTCGCGGCGCAAGCTCAGCACGACCTACGGCGCGTTCTGTTTTTTGACGAGAGCCGGCGTCAGGCGGTACTTGTCAAGGCTAAATTTCTTGCGGCGGCAAAAGGAAATCCCTCCGCACCGAGACGAGGCGTTTGAGCTTCGCAGGAAGTTCTTCGATTTCTTCAGCCCGCGCATTGTTTTGAAGCCCCCGCGGCCCGCGGTAGTATTGACTCACGACGTGGACAACGCGCTTGGTTTTGAAGGAATCCGCAGAATGCTCGATGCCGAGGAGTCTCTCGATCTGGAGTCGAACTGGTACGTTGTGAACGAAGCCAAGAACGCGTTTTTCGACGAGTTTCCCGAATTGCGCAAGCGCAGTTTCATGCACGGACTAAACCATTCCTGTTTGTTGCTTGAGGAAGTTAACCGCTCACCCGCGTCGCTCAGCGAGGAAATCAAGAAAAACTCGGTGAACCGCGGCTTTCGCGCGCCTTGGCTGCACTATTCGCCTGAAATGTTCGATTGCCTGCAAGCAGCTGGCGTCGCGCACGATTCCTCGGTTCCGTCTTTCGAGAACTTCACGCCGTTCATGAGCCCCGGCGGCTGCGGAGAAATAATTCCTTTCAAGCCGTTCAATTTCAAGCGCCGCGGTTTCCATTCCTTCGTCGAGTATCCGGTTACGGCGTACCAGGACTACGCATTCTACACCATTTTCCGTTCGACCCAACAACGCATGTTCGAATACTATGCTTCGCGTCTCGACTTCGTCGTTTCAAACAACGGTGTCTTCAATTTCCTGACTCACCCGGACGAGAAAGACTCTGGCTCGACTGAAGGAATCAAGATTTACAGGCGAGTGCTCGAGCGCGTGAGCGAAAAATACGCCGACATCGCAAGCGTCATAACGCCTGAAGCGAAGCTGGAACCAGTAAAATAGCGCGAATAACGCAAAAACAACGCCGGTAAAAATCAGGTGTGCGGAATTAGATGCGCGGACTCAGACGCGCTTAATTGGATTTGCGGAATCAGATGCGCGTAATGCGCTTCGCTAGTCTTATTCCCCTGCTCAGCGGATTGTACCTGCGTCCAACCCAAACCGGCGCGCACTGCTTATTTACAATCGCCTTGCGAAGCTCTTCGGCGTCGCCCGCTTTCGAGGCAAGGAAGGCGCTGCCCATTTCAGAGGAAAAGTGCGCGTCGCTGCCGGCAGTGAAGAAAAAATTGAAGCGGGAAGCGGTTTTAATCGCTAACTCGTTTTTCTCTAAGCTGATTCGGCCGTTGGCGGCCTCAACTCCCACACCTTTCGGAAGCGGAAGCATCGATGCCTTGAAATCGCTTTCTTTCCCGATTCGCTTGAAGGGATGCGCGACGACCGCGACGCCGCCTTGCGCCTTGACTTCGTCGACCGCGCTGGCGAACGAGCGAGCCGCAACTGGTTCGTTCAAGAACAAGGCTATCAAGTCGCCGCATTCGGTTTCGATTTCCATTCCCGGAATGAAAACCAGGCAAGCGTCTTCCGCCAGTTTGGCCGCTTTTTCCGCGCCGGCAAAAGAGTCGTGGTCAGTCAAAGCGAAACCGTGCAAGCCTATTTTCCCGGCTTTTCCGACTATCGAATCGAGAGAAGTCAAGGAATCGAAAGAGTATTTCGAGTGAACGTGCAAGTCGAAAAAGTTGAGTTCTCCTCGTTTCAATCCGCCGAGTTTATCCGCGCTGAATTCATCCAAGGTATTCACCGCTTAACGATCTTTTTCCTGCCAGGAACGAAGTGAAATACTCGGCGCTGGTTTTTATTGCTCCCAGCGCGGGAAGAGGGTCGTCGGACGACAAATAGTCTTCTTCGCATTCTTCGCCGAGCGACTTGAAGAATTCGCGTGCCGTGCGCAGCTTGCGCGGTTGCTCGCGCAACCGTTGCCAGTAGTGAAGCAAATCGCCGGGGATGAGCCACTTCTGCTTAACGCCGACCTTGTATTGCTTGATTTCTTCCACGTCGCCGTCGACAGCCAGCTTGCAAAGCATGAAAGGAAAGTCGACGCCAGCAGCGATGGGCAGTGCGATGCTTCCCCAGACGCGGCCGTTGATTTCCATGAGTGAAACGCTTCCGTCTTCGCGCTGCTTGAACTCCACCATCGCCAGCCCGTGCCATTTGAGCGCAGTCAAAAGCTTCGCCGCGCATTTCTTAAGCAGCGGGTCGTCCGTGCTTTCGCGCAGCGTGCTCGGCCCGCCGCTGACGGGATATTCGCGCAACCGCTTGTAGCTGAAGAGCGCGCGCGGCCTGCCGCGGTTGTACAACGCGGCGACGCCCACGCCCCTCCCCGTAACGTATTCCTGAATCAGGGGCAGCTGACTCCGCGCGTTTATTTCCTTGTAGCGCGCCTTGAATTCCGCCGCGTCGTTGCAGTAGTTTTTAGCGGAAACGTAAGCCGTAGTAAAAGCCGCGAATTTCTCGCCTCCAGCGCGGCTTCCCGTGTTGCTTCCAGCGCTGCCTCCCGCGCTTCCAGCGTTCGTCTGAGAACGCGGTTTTATCACCACGGGGTAATCGAGTTCGCCGGCAAAGGAAAGCGCTTCGCTCAAGCTTCGCGGTTCGACGGTTTTAGGCGCTGGAACGTTGATTCTTTTTGCGAGCTTAAGCGTTTCCGCCTTGTCGAGCGTTTTTGCCAACGTAGCGTAGTCGACGAAAGGAATTCGCACGTGCTTTTCGAGGCGCCGCTTGTTTTTTAGAATGGGAATCAAACTGAAGTCGTGCACTGGAATCAAGACGTCGTAACCTCCTGGCGACACCAATTCCTCGATTTCGTCGGTGAAAGCGCCGCTGTCTCGCTGCGCGTCGGGCAAAACGAATTTTTCCGCGCAATACTTCGACAAAAAACCGGCGCAGAAGCGCTCGGCGCCGACTGCATCGACCGCGACGCCTCTTTTGCCCAGCGACCGGATTATCGCGAGGGACGCGCGCTTGGACGCGTCGGTAACCAAAACTTTCATGACACTTCAACGCCGTCGACTTAATCGGAATGCAATTGAATGCGACTAACGCAGAATTAGGTACGCCCTGTTTTTTAAACGTCTGTAAAAACTGTAAGAACTGTAAGACCTAAGAACTTTCGGTTGGCTGTTACTGTGGGCGTTTTCGAAAAACGTGAAAACGTGAAAACGGAAAAACGGCAGGGTTTTTTAAGGGCGCGACGTTAAAATAAAGCTTTTAAAACACTTCGAATTCGAAATCCGAAACTCGAATTCCGTTTTTGGCTGGGTTAGGCAAGGTGGTTTGAAATTGATTTCTGAACTAGTCGCCGCGCTCATGGTTGCACTCGTAACCTTCGTTCCAGGAATCCTCTTGTCCTTCGCACTGCTCCGCGGCGTGAAACTTGGAAGATTGTCAAAATTCTTGTTCGGCCTCGTGCTAGGCGCCATAGCCGCACCGGTGCTAAGCGTCCTCGAATTCACTTTCCTGCGCGTTTATTACAGCACAACCATCTTCGTGCTGAATTCCTTGCTCGTCGCGGTTGTTTCGCTCGCAATCCTGTACAGGCAGAAGCAGCTCGAGTCGCTGCAGTTCTCGCTTCCGAAAACGAGTTTCGAGTTAACGCCAGCTGGCGCGGAAGCTTGGGTGAAGCGCAACTGGGTTGCCTGCGTCGTCGTAGCGCTAATCCTCGTCGGCTTCTACATTCGTTTTGCCGGTTCTTGGGCCACGAATTTCTTCGAGTTCGACCCTTATTACTACGATAAAGTAACTGAACGACTCGTGCAGAAAGGGTTTATTCCGTTGTTTACGCCGGAGTCGTATTTCCCGCAGCAGTCGTTCATGCGATGGGCGCCGATTATTCATTACCTGACTGGCGGCTGGTACCTGCTTTACCAAAACATTCTCGGCGCGGCGTACTCGAAAGACGCGTTGATTCTGACGGCGCAACTCTACACTCCCTTCGTCGGAGCGCTTCTCTCGTTCCTCGCCTTCCTCATCATTCGCGAAGAGTACAACGAGTACATCGCGCTCATTCCAGCCGCCTTCTTCGCTTTCACGCCGCAGCTGATAACCAAGCTCGCGGCTGGCGTTAACGAACAACAACCTTGGGGAATATTCGCGGCGGTCCTGCTTTTCGCCGTATTCCTTTTGGCGGTAAACCGCAGGAGTTACCGCCTCGCGGTTCTAGCGGCAATCGCCGCCGCGGCAAACCTGCTTGGAAGCCAGCAGTACATTTGGCCGTTCGCCGTTCTTGGCGCGTACGTGGCGATTCAGGCGGTACTCGATTTTCTTTCAGGTGAAACAGACGAGCGGCTAGTAAAAATCAATGCCATCGTAGTGGTAGGCGCACTGGCTGCGAACGCTGTGATGTACTTGTTCCAGGAAGGGACTTACACGCCTTTCCCGCAGAACTCGATCCTGCTTTGGCTTGCAGCGTTCCTGTTTTCCGCGCTGCTCTACGGAATCACGCGCTTCGTCACCCTAAATAAGTTCACGGAACGCGTGTCGTGGGCGTGCGCGATAATCCTGGTTTCGGCGCTTGCGGTTGCCTTCACTCCAATAGGCGCCAACGTGTTAGGCTACGCCTCCTCGATGACGGGTTACGCAACAGCCGGCAGCGCGCTGGGCAAAACCATTCAAGAGGAAGGAGGAACGACTTCCGAACTGTTCGCCTCGTCATTCGGCGTTTTCAACGGAGCGTTCGAGCCTTCCAACGCCTTGAAGCTTGCGGCACTGCTCTCCGCAGCCTCGGCAACCATCTCCTTGCTTATAAGAAAAATGAAGCGCGGAGCAGTCGCGCTAGTTTTGCTGGTCTTCGTAATCGTGCTTTTGAACGCGCAGGTGGATTCTGTTCTCAATTGGCTAGCCGCAGGCACTGGAAGCGCCTCAATCGTAAGCGCGGTTTCCTTCTTCGTGAACAACGACGTTTTCATCTACATGCTGATAGCGCTGCTTTCGACGAGCATCTCGTACCTCGCGGCTGAAAAGAAAAACCGTTCGGCGGTTCTCTTCATCCTAGTGTTCTTTCCAATCGCTTACATCGGACTGAACAAGCTCAAGTACATGCTGCATTTGGCGGTCGCGCTCTGCATAGCTGCTGGCTACATTCTCGGCGAAGCCCTTCGCGCGATCGAACTGGGCGCGGAATTATTCTCGGTTTCCGAAAAGAAGACGCTCTCGACCTACTCGCTCGTCGGAATCTTCCTACTCGGAATCATCTTTGTCGGCTTGCAGGCGCGCACGGTGGACGCTTCCATGAACGGACTGCAGCAAACGCGAATGACGGACGACTGGGTCGGCGCCTACAAGTGGATGGCTGAAAACACGCCGAAAGACGCACGGATAATGTCGTGGTGGGATTACGGGCATTGGACGACTTTCTTCGGAGAGCGCGCGACTGTGCTCGATCCGAGCAACCGGTACGCGGATTTCGACCAAGGCGTGGCGCGCTCGTTCGTGGACGGCGATGCGAACGATTTGTACTCGCGAATGGAATACCACAACGCGACTCACATCCTCGTAGATGCCGATCTCGTAGGAAAATGGGGGGCACTCGTTTTTCTAAGCGGCACGTGCAACTCCAACCAGTCGCCAGTATGCCCGCAAACGCCTGAAATCGATTGGCGCGCTGGGCCCGGCTCGAGCAAGTACGAGGCGGAACACTATTACGAATATCTAAGCGTCGTCGGGCAATGCCCGTTGAGCGCTTCGCCAGTTTCGCTTCCAGCGCTGCAAAGCGGTTTCGGAGCCATGTACTGCGCAGGCCAAAACGAGTTGTTCCGCTTGACGCAAGGCGGCACGTTGGACGAGAACTACAAGCGCGCTTACAAGATAATCGGCCAGGAAGAAGTAACCCAACTCGAATCGAACGTGAGTTACTTGTTCCCGATAGCGCAAGGCCAATTCATCAACGTCAACCCTGATTTGTCTTACGCAGGACTCAACAACAGCGTTTTCTACTCTGAATTCACGCGTTTGTTCTTCTTCGGAGACTTGCCGGGCTTCAAGTCCGTCTACTCCTCCCCGCGCGGGCAAGTAAAAATATTCGAGTATCTCGGCAGGCCAGCGCAAACCCAAAATCCTTTCCTGAACATTCCAATTGAATCGCCTTCCCCAACCGCTTCTCCTGTCGCTTCGCCTATCGCGTCGCCTGAAAACGCCACGCCCGAACCAAGTTCAACGCCGAGCGCAGCGCCAAGCGCCGCGCCGAGCATTGTGCCTAGCATTGAACCGAGCGCGAGCGCCGTACCGAGCGCGGTTCCTTCAGCGCAACCTTCCGTGCAACCTTCCGCTACTCCGACCGCTTCTGCAACTCCGACTCCGTGAAAATTAAAAATTTGAAATAATCTTGGTGAAATCGAAATTATTTCGAACGGTGAGAGAAAATGCCTTTGATTTTTACGCTCGCACTCGCTTTCGGCGCGTTCCTCGTCACGCTTTTTTCAACGCCGTTCCTCGTCCGCAGCGCGCGGCGCAAAGGCATCGTCGGCAGGGACGTCAACAAGCCGGGGCGGCCTGAAGTCGCGGAAATGGGGGGGTTTGCGATTTTTCTCGGCGTAGTATGCGCGCTCTCGCTCGCCGTGCTCGTAACGACTTTCAACGATAAGGATTCGTACTCGCTTTCGCTCCTCATCGCAGCGCTCGCGTCAATCGCGATAATCGCGCTCGTCGGCGTTTTCGACGACTTGTTCAAGCTCACTTGGAAAACGAAGTTGTTGACGCCTGTCCTCGCTTCTTTCCCGCTAGTCGCAATCAAGGCCGGGAGTACGACGATGAGCCTTCCTTTCGTTGGAGCAATCGACTTGGGATTGTTTTACACTTTCGTTCTCATTCCAATCGGCGTTACTGGCGCGGCGAACGCGATGAACATGACTGCCGGCTACAACGGCGTCGAAGCGGGCATCGGTGCGGTGATCAGCGTTTTTCTGCTCGCAATCGCGGTTAGCACTCAAAACTGGGTTGCAGCCGCGATTCTCGCCGCTTGTTTCGGCGCTTGCCTTGCGTTTCTCTACTTCAACTGGAATCCCGCGCGCATTTTTCCAGGCGACGTTGGAACGCTCGTTATCGGCGCGTGCATCGCCGCGGGCGTGATATTGGGAAACATGGAAAAGTACGGGCTCATTTTGTTTTTGCCCGCGTTTTTCGAACTTTTTTCCACGTTGTATTACGGCGCGCAAGGCATCAAGCGCAGAGCGTTGTGTCACGACCCGCACATCGCTGGCGACGGAAGGCTTTCGCCGCCTAAAGGCGCGGAGCATTACACGCTTTTCTACTGGATTCTCAGCAAGAAGCCTATGCGCGAAACAGCGCTCGTTCTCACCGTGCTCGCGCTTTACGTAGCCTGCGGGCTCGTTGCGCTAGTCGTTTACTACTACAAGCTTTGAAAAACTGGTTTGGGGGCGAAAAACAAGCAATGCCCCGTCTCAGCGGATTCGATTACGAAAAATTCAGCGCGTCGTTCCCAAAGAAAACGCGTTGGACTCTGCGCCCCACTCGCGCGCTCCTCCGCACCCTAAAATTCAAGCAGCGTTTCCGCGCGGTACACGTTGCCGGCACGAACGGCAAAGGCAGTGTTGCCGCGTTCCTCGACTCGATTCTGCGAACTGCACGTTTACGCAGCGGGCTTTACACTTCGCCGCACCTCGCGCGCTTCAACGAGCGCGTGCGCGTGAACGGCGTTGAAATAAGTGATGCCGAGTTGTCTGCGCTATGGCGGAAAACACAATTATTCACCAAAAAACGGAATGCGCGGCGCGGAGAAAAAATTAGCGAGTTCGAAGCGGGCACCGCGCTCGCCCTAAAGTTTTTCGAATCGCGGCGCTGCGATTACGCCGTCGTCGAAACCGGAATGGGCGGGAGACTCGACTCGACGAACGCTCTCTCGTCGAAAAACAAGGTCGCGGTTATCACGCGAATCTCAATCGACCATGCTGCCGAACTCGGCGAAACCGTTTCAAAAATCGCGCGGGAAAAAGCGGCAATCATCAAGCGGGGCTGTGCGGCGGCGATCGCGCTCGAAAGCGGCGCCGCGTCGCTTTCGGTTTTGCGAGCCAGAGCTAAAAAAGAGGGGGTGCCGCTTTTCGTCGTCGGCGCGAGTCGCGGTGCCGACGTCGTGATAAAAAAAGTCAAGGCCACGCCGCGAGGCACGATTTTCGAGTTAAGCGGCGTTTTCGGGAGAACAAGGCTTGAGACAAAGCTTTTGGGAGCGCACCAGGCGGAGAACGCAGCGCTCGCGTGGACGACAGCAAAAATTTTGCAGAGGCAAGACTCGCGAATAACTGATGCGGCAATTCGGAAAGGAATCGCGTCTGCGACTTGGCCCGGCAGGCTGGAAATCGTTGAATGTAAATCGCGCTCGCCTCTCGTTGTTTTCGACGGCTGCCACAATCCCGGAGGCGCGAAAGCGCTGGCGAAATCCCTAAAGCAGTTGTGGCCGAAACGCGAACGCGCTTGGACGCTCGTTTTCGCCGCCATGCGCGACAAGGATTATGCTTCGGTTTTGAAGACGCTCTCACCTTTAGCGAAAACGATTGTCGCGACGAGCGTGGCGGGCAACGAGCGCAGCGCGAGCGCTGAAGAAATCAAAAAAGCGGCGAGGCGTTTTTGCAAAAATGTTTTTGTTGTTGAAAACGCGGGCGAGGCGTTGGCGGAAGCGAAAAAACTTGCGGGAAGCAATGGCTGCGTGATCGTTTGCGGTTCGCTTTACTTAATCGGCGAACTCAAGCGGCGGCAGCGGTGGCACAAAGTTTTTTAATCGCGCGAGTCTTCATTCTAGCGATTCTTTTACTGCGTATCAAGAGGTGTTGGTGTTGAATTGGATTGACAAACGCAAAGCCTTGTTTTTGGGCGCATTCATCGTTCTCGCGCTCGCCGCTTACCAACTGCGTTTCTCCACGATTCTCGGCGTTCCGTCGGAGTCGTTCTCGTTCTTCCAATTCCTCGGCCCAATCGGCTCGCAATTGTTCAGCGTGCCTCTCGGCGTGGCGAGCGTTCTAGTCGTAGAAGTCCTGAATTTCGCGTTAAGCGGGAAAGTGCTCGACGGAATAACGCTTCTCCGCTTCTTTCCAATGGCTTTCGCCGCCGCGTATTTCGGCTTCAAGCTCAGCGAAAACAAGAAAGAAAACAATTTGCGCCACAAAGTGCGCCACAGAGCGATTTTGCTCGTTCCCCTCGCTTGCATGGTTTTGTTCGTTCTTCACCCCGAGGGACGTCAGGCGTGGTTTTACTCGCTCTTCTGGTTGATTCCGCCAGTCGCCGCGTTGTGGTTTGAAAAGAGTTTAATCGCGCGCGCTCTCGGCGCGACTTTCACCGCACACGCCGTAGGCGCGACGGCGTTCATTTGGGCTTTCAACATTCCTGCCGCCACGTGGATGACGCTCGTACCCGTAACTGCCTTCGAACGCGGCTTCTTCGCACTCGGCATCGCCGCGAGCGTAGTCGCGTTTTCAACTGCGCTCGACGCAGCAGAGCACAAAGCGGGCTGGCGCTTGCCGTTGCGTTACGACGCGCGCTACTCGCTCTTGCAATTCGCGCGGCCGCGTTATTAGTTTTTATTATTTTTCTTATTTTTTCGCCGCGTTCTTGAGCGCTTCCAGCGCGTCGCTTGCGCTCTGCGGATTGATTATAACGCCTGCGCCGAGTTCGACTCCAGCCCAAACGTTGGTGCTGCGCGGGTAAATTTCGCAGTGGAACCAGAATTCTCTGCCGAGCGGCGCGCAGTGGAAAACGAAGTTGTATTCGGGCGAGAGCGAGGCGACGCGGCGCACGCAGTCTTTGAGTAGCAAGGCGAAGTCGCGCGTTTCAGTTTCGTCGAAATCCGTGAATGAATCGAATTGCTTGCGCGGAACAATCCAAACTTCAGCCGGAAAACGGGCGAAAGAAGG
>CAITNU010000015.1 GCA_903893865.1 uncultured Microcaldota archaeon | reverse complement strand
CGCTACGACGGCATCGACGTCGTCCGCTTTCGCTCCGCCAGCAGAAATTTTCGCGATTGCTTGCGCCGCGCCACCCGCCGCGGCTTCGCTGAAGCATTTTTGCAGCGATTCGCGGGGCACGCGCCCTTCTTTCACTGCTTTAAAGCAAGCGAGCAAATCGCTTTCGCCGAGGCGCTTTTCTTCAGGTGCGGCGCGCAGGAATGAGAGGATTTCGTTCGCGGCGAGTTTCGCGTTGAGTCCCAAACGCACTGCTCTTTCGAACGCCGCATCGTAACCCGCGTCCATTATCTCAGTTGCTTCGCCGCGCTCGAGTCCGTATTGCGCTCGCATGCGCTCGATGCGCTTGCTCCGCAACTCGGGAAGCGCCGACTTTAGGCGAGCGACGTACTCGTTCGCGAGCTTCAAGTGCGGCACGTCAGTCTCGGGGTACATTCGCGCCGCGCCAGCGAGGGAACGCATGTACTCAGTGCTCCCGTCTTCGAGCGCGCGCCGCGTTTCCCGAGGCACGCCTGCGAATAATTCGGCGTAGCGCTCTGCCACAGCGCGAACCGCAGTCTCGGCTGCATGCTTTGTCCCGCTTGCTTTGAAAACAGCGTTGCCGCTCGAGTAATCGAAACGGATGCTTGCTTGCGGGGCTTTCGCGCGGCAGCGGCCGAGGAATTCGCTTTCCAGCGCCGCGTTAAGCGAAATTTTTTCGCGCAAAAGCGAGGCGAAGGCCAAGCCGCCTGGAAATTCGAGCGAGGCTTCGACTCCTTTCGGATTGAGCGCGTATTTCGCGTTTTTCTCTACTTCGCTCGCTGGAATCGCAACGAGTTTTTTGTTCGCTTCGGCGGCTACGCCGCAAAGCGCTATTTGCCTGCGCGCCTCGTTCTCGACTATGACTGGAATGAGTTCGAGCGTTTGAACGCCTTTGACTTCAATGCGCGTTCCGCCGCTGACGCTCACGCTCACGTCTTGGCGAATCGTGCCGAGTCCTCGCTTGACGCGGCAACTGCGCAAAACGTCGCCGAGAAGCCGTGCTGTTTCCATTGCCTGTTTCGGACTGCGCAGGCTAGGGTCGGTGACGAGCTCGATTAACGGAATGCCTAGCCGGTCGAGGCGGTACGTTACGCTCGAAGGAGTTTGCGCGATGATTCGCGCGGCGTCTTCCTCCAACGAAACGAGTTCGATAACGCTTTTGCCTTCGCTTGTTTCGGCGCCTCCCTTCGTTGCTACAAGCATCGTTCGCTGGAATCCGCTGGTGTTCGAGCCGTCGACGACTGTTTTGCGCATGACTTGGACTTCGCTTACAGGCGTTGCGCCGAGTAGGAGCGCGACTTGCAGCGCGACGGAGAGCGCTTCGCGATTAACGCCGTGCGGCGGCTCTTCATCGAGTTCGACGAGGCACGTCGAGTCGTTATAATATTCATAGCGAAACAATCGGTTCTTAGCCGCTTCCTGCAATGCGGCGGCATCGAATTCGCCGAGTTCGCTCGCGACGGCGTGAAGCCGCCGTTCGATTACTCCGCTCGGCGCGTCGCCGCGGAGAACGCTCTCGCAGCCGCAGAACAATTTGCGCGAGTCGATTTGCTGGTGGATTTCTATTCCGGCTTTGAAGCCGCAGGCGGCGCAGTCGAGGGCAGCGGCGCCGCTCGCGATGTCGCGCCAGTTTTCGTAATTTGCAGGCATTCGTTTTCTACCGCGGACAATTCACTGCTACTTTACGTTATTCCAAGTAGTCGCTCGCGCGAGTGGGCGCTCCGATTTCGCCAGCCCAGTTTTCAAGCATCGCTTTGCGTGCGTCTTCCGGCGTTTTCGCTCGTCCGAGCGCGCAACCGAGTTTTACGAAAGCGGTTTCGGGAAGCAAGTCCTCGCAATAGAGAACGCCCGCTCCGCTGAGCAAGCGCAAGTCGCTGTAAACGGACGGGTGCACTCGGCCGAACAGGCACTGAGTAGTCATCGCGAGAACAACGCCTCCGTCAATCGCGCGTTTGACGCTTGGGAGCCAAGAATAATTCGCGTTTAGCGTTTGAGTCGGCACGTAACCGAGTCCGGTTCCTTCAAGTACGACGCCTTTAACGCCTTTATCAACCAAAAAATCAAGGAGCGCTGGATCGGCGCTAGGGTGTGCCTTGAGCAGCGCGATTCGCGGTTCGAAACGCGTGTCTGCAACGACTTTTTCTTTAAAGCTGGCGTCGCGCTTGCGTTGCGCGCCGTTCCATTCGATTGCGCCGCTCGCAGAAATTTTTCCCAACGGCGCTGCGTTGACTGCCTTGAAAGCGTCGCGCCTGCTCGAATGCATCGTGCGCGTTTTCGTTGCAGGAAGAATAAAACTATAGTCGTCACTTTCGGTCGCGTGCATGACGATGGCGACGCCGGCGAAATCGCTGGCTGCGAGGCGCGCCGCGCAGAACAAGTTGAGTTCGCCGTCGAACGAGCCGCGGTCCGGCGAACGCTGCGCGCCGACTACCGCTACGGGTGCGTTCAGGTTGCGCAGCATGAAAGCGAGGACAGCGCTCGTATAGCAAAGCGTGTCCGTGCCGTGCGCGACGATTACGCCTGCCGCACCTTCGTTGAGATCGCGCGCCACGAGTTCCGCTATTTTAATCCATTCCTCGTGAGTAGCGTCCGCGCTGTCGATCGAGAACGGGTTCTCGACTTTCTCGAGTCGCGCGACTGACGCGATGCGCGGCGCGCTGTCGATGAATTCGCGCGCCGTCGTAAGCGCGCTTACTCCACCGGTTTTGTAGTCGACGCGCGAGCCTATGGTGCCGCCCGTGTAAATCAAAGTTATTTTAGGCAGAATGGCGACGTTGGCTACAATCTTTCTGTCGCTAAAACCAGTTGTTGCTGGTGCTTGCTTTGCCGCCGCTGGCGGTTCGCGTTTCTTGATTTCTTCGCCGCCGTTGATTTCCACGCCGACGTTGTAGCCGTTAGCGAGCTTTATCACCAAATGCTCGTCGTCGCTTGACTCGGGGCGCGGCATGAGCGTTCCGTTGACGATTCCTTCGCGAGCGCGAATCGAAATGGAGTCGCCTTCGCGCACTCCGAACTTGTCTAAAAGAGTTTTAGCGGTTCCCTTGTAAGCCATGGCTATCGCAAATCTTTATTCCGCCTGCTAATTAAAAACAATCGTTGCCGGGGAAAAAGAAAAAAAGGGAATCAAAGAAAATCAGAACTCAAGACCGTAATCAACGCCCGCGCGCTTTTCAGCCCGCAGGCTCATAACTCATAAGAGCTCATCACCAAGCAGAATAATGAGGGCGCCGCCTTAAAATTCCTTTTTAATGGCGGCGAGAAGCGCCTTCTTCTTCGAGCTCTCCGCAAGGCACTCGCGCAAGACGTCGTGAATGTTGCTTGCGGGAATAATCTTGATTTTCTTTTTCTGCACTTCGTCGAGCACTAAATCTTCAACGTTCGCGCGAGGAACTATTATTTCCTTCATTCCCGCCTCGATTGCGGCTTCAGCTTTTTGCGTTATTCCTCCTACGGGCAGAACTTCGCCTCGCACGCTTAGGCTACCCGTTAGCGCCACGTCCTGCCGAATCGGCGCTTCCTCGAGCGCGCTTATGACTGCGGCCGCGACGCTGACGCTCGCACTATCGCCTTCGACTCCTTCGTACGTTTGCAGGAACTGCACGTGAATATCGTAATTGCTTGTGTCTTTTCCCGTGTGGCGCTTGATTATCGCGCTCACGTTTTCGACCGCTTCCTTAGCGATGCTTCCGAGTTTTCCCGTCGCGATGATTTTGCCTTCCTGGCGCGATGCCGCCGGCGCGACTTCCGCGACGATGGGCAGGATTACGCCGCTGTCTCCCATTACCGCTAAACCGTTGACCTTGCCGACTTGCTTGCCCGTGCTCAAAAAGATTTTGTAGTCGCGGCGCAAGTCAATCATTTGCTCCGCCGCCTGCTGTTCGAGCGTGCGCGCGAGCGTCTTTGCCTTTAGAACGTGCTCGCGCGTTACGAGCGCCGCGCCCTCCTCGCGAGCCAAATCGCCGGCTGCGCGCACTAGTCCGCCGAGCTCGCGCAGCTTGAGCGTAAGCTTGCCTTTGCGTCCGCTTCGCTTGCGCGCTTCCTTTATCATTTCTTCAACCGCGTCCTTGCGAAAGTGCGGGATTTTTCCGTCTTTTCGCACTTCTTGCGCGATGAACTGCACGAGTTTCGCTCGATTCTGTGGAGTGTCGGAAATCGATTCGTCCATGTAAATCTCGTAGCCGTACCCGCGGATGCGGTTGCGGAGCGCAGGATGCATTTTGGCGATGTCTTTGTAATTCCCCGCCGCGACGAGGACGAAGTCGCACGGCACGGGTTGCGTGCGCACCATTGCGCCGCTGCTCATTTCGCTCTGCCCCGTAATCGAGTATTTCTTCTCCTGCATTGCCGTGAGGAGTTCCTGCTGGGCTTTAGGCGATAGCGAGCTCACTTCGTCGATGAAAAGCACGCCTTTGTTCGCCTTGTGCACGGCGCCTGCTTCTACGCGCGCGTACGCCGGCGTTCCGAGCCCGCCGCTGTTGTGCACTAGCACGCCGTTAGCGAAATAATTCCCGCTTTGCGTCGTAGCGTTGTAGACGAAGCCGCTAAACTTTTTTTTCGCGGCGCTTGCGACGCGCTGCATTTTGGTTTTAAGCATTTCAATCACTAACCGCAATAATTACGGCTCTCGTTCTTTAATGCTTTGCGCTCCAACGGCAAGGCGAAGGCGCAGTGATAGCGTCGGATTACTTCTTTTTCTTTTTTATCGTCACGATGCTCGCGAGAGTCGCGCCGTCTTTGCCTGGCTTTGCAGCGTTTTCAGCCGCTAGCGCGTGCAAGTCGATTTCCTTTTCTTCTTCCGGAATCGGCGCCAACAGCTTGCAGCCGAGCGCGAACTCGATGCGCTTCGCTTGGTCGACCGTCGGGCGCAAGCGCCCAGCTTCGAAGCCGTTGATTTCAGCCATCGTTATGTTCATTTCGTGGCTTGCCTTTTCCTTCTTCCAGCCCTTGCGCTCCATCGCGGTCTTAAAGATTTTCGCGTAGTCTTCTCGCAACTCGAGTTCCGCATCCTTCGGGCGCTGCAACTCCGTGGGCAAGGGAGCGCCTGCGAATGCGGTTGGTTTTCGCTGTTGTTTGGGAGGAATGTAGTATTCCTTGAAGTCGCCTGAATACGCTGAGCAGTCGCCGCACAACGCTACGCGCGCTCCTTCTACGAAGCCGCTGCCGACAGCGGGCTTTCCGCAAACGTGGCATTCTTCGGGCATAAAGAATCTTATTAACGCGAGTGTTTTAAATTAATTCGGTTTGAGAAATGTCCGCGCTGCAGACTGGTTTGACAATCAAGAAAATTCACGTAATAGTGCACCCAATGGACTTCGGGAAACCGCTTGCCACAACCTTGTGCGTCAAGGGAAAGAATTACGTGTTCGAGCACAAAACGCCCGAGCAAGAACTTTTTGAAAAATGGAGGAAATCCGTTCGCGAGGTTGCTGATGACCCGAACGCGATAATGGTGTTCGTGCCGCTAGAAAGCGATATTAAACATTTTAAGGCAAAAAAATCCAACGACCTGATTGAGTTGATGAAGGAAGCTAAAAAAACTTTGGGGGAGAGAGCGTTTTTCTTGAAGGGCGTTACGGGAATGAGCTTGCCGCAATACGAAGCGGCACCCAGACTAGAAATTCTGAGATTCGGCGATCGTTATACTGCAAGCGTCAACAAGATTAAGGCACGGAAATTACGTGATTATCTCGAGAAAGTAAAAAGTTTGTTTAACGCGCGCGGCGTCAAAGTTCACGAAGAAGCTGAAATCGAGGGCTACGGAATTTACGCGCACCTTTGCGTGACAGACGCGGTTGAAAACATTGGTTGGCTGCTAGGCATTCCGCCAGAACGTCAGAAAATAAATTTAGAGAAAAGCGTGAACTCATGGGCCTAACTGACTTGCGCGACATCATCGTGCGGCACGACGCCTCATTCGAAGAGCTGAGGGGACGGTGCGCCGTCGACGCCTTCAACACGCTCTACCAGTTTCTATCCACGATTCGCGGGCCAAGCGGCGAACCACTGCAAGACTCGACTGGACGCATAACGTCGCACGTCAGCGGCCTTTTTTACCGCACGTGCAGCTTCCTTGAACGCGGCGTGCAGCCCATCTTCGTCTTCGACGGAGAACCGTCGCCCCTCAAAAACCGCGTCATCGCAGAACGCAAGGCGCGCAAGGTGGAAGCGCAAGAAGCGCTCGAGAAGGCGCTCAAGGAAGGAGACTTCGCGCAAGCCCGCATGCTCGCGCAGCGCACCGCGCGGTTGACGGGCGAAATGGTTGAGGAAAGCAAAGAGCTGCTCTCGCTTCTAGGCGTTCCCAGCGTTCAAGCGCGAGGCGAAGGCGAAGCCCAGTGCGCTGCAATGGCCGCGCAAGGCGTGGTGCGTTTCGCCGCGTCGCAGGATTTCGACGCGCTGCTTTTCGGAGCGCCCAAGCTCGTTCGCAACCTAGCGATTTCGGGGCGCCGCAAGCTCCCTCACCGCGAAGCGTACGTCGACGTTCTTCCTGAATTAATCGACTTGCAGGAGTCGCTCGCCGCGCTCGGCCTGAACCGCGAAAAGCTGGTTTGGATAGCGTTGTTGTGCGGAACCGATTTCAACGAAGGCGTTCACGGCATCGGGCCGAAGAAGGGATTCAAGCTCGTGAAGGAAAACGATTCGTTCGACGCCACGCTGCGCGCTGCGAAAGCGGAGATGGATTGGGTTCCCGTTTTCGAAGAGTTCATGAAACCGCGCGTCGATAAAATCAAGGAAAAGGAACTAGCGTTCAACGAACCGGACAAGGAGGGAGTCGCGCGCTTTCTAGCGCAGCGCGATTTCTCGAGCGAGCGAATCGACGCCGCGCTCAAGCGCGCGTTTCGCGAGCCTTTCGGCACTAAGCAAGAGGGATTAGGAAACTGGGTTTGAACCGCAGCGCTGTGTTTGAGCTGCCGCGTTATAATCGCGCTAAATTCCGTTAATTGTGGGAACGCTTTTCACCAGCCGAGGAGTTTGAACAAGCCTAGCGCGAAGCCGATTACGGCGAGCGTTTTGATAATTCGGGCGGTGATTATCCAGAACAAAAACGTGCGCGCAGGCATCTTGAGCGCGCCAGCCGCGACGGGGAATAAGTCGCCTATGAACGGAATCCACGGGCTGGCGAGGAGAATCGGCGCACCCCACTTGCGAATCCATTTCTCGGCTTTGTGTTCTTCCTGTTCCTCTCGTTTTACCAAAAACGGGTGCAAGCCGCGATAGCCGACCCAGTAATTAATGTACGCCGCGATAGTCGACGAAACGAGAACGACTGCAAGGATGCTGATCGGATCGAAGAATTTCGCGGCTATGACGATTATGGGTTCGCTTGGAAACGGGAGGACGGACGCCGAAAAAAAGCAGACGAGAAACAATCCGATTAAGCCGTAAGACGCTAGCAAAGCTTGTCCTTGCGCCAGCCAAGCGCTCGAGTCCAGCAGGTTGAAGCCGAGTAATTCCAACATGAATTACTTAAAAGCGGTGCGCGCTTAAAAAACAAGCGGGGGAAGTGAAGCGCGCGTGAGCGTTATCGACGAAATAATT
>CAITNU010000014.1 GCA_903893865.1 uncultured Microcaldota archaeon | reverse complement strand
GCTCCCTCCATTTTGAAGGAAACGAGGCGCGGGTCTTCGGCGAGGCGGCGAATGAGCTCGCTCTTGCGCGGGCCCATGGTAATCGCTACTTTGTTGATGAACGTCGTGCCGTTCTTGTCGTAATTGTTTAGGTAATACGTGAGGAATTGCGATTCAGGGAAATCGCGGCTGACGTCTACTGCCGCCGAATCAGCGTGCCAAACCTTGAATTTCGCTATCCACACTAAGGCGCCGCCTCTTTCACAAAAAATTTTTCGCAGTTTTTTTAGTTTTGCGTTCTCGCGTTCACGGCGGGCAGATGTCGGCGACGCGCGCCGCGAAAGCTGAACCGCGGTTCACTGAAGAGGAACCGGGCATTATATCCTTGATGTTTGCTTGCACCATGAAAGTCCAGTTCCAACAGTTTTGCTTGAACTCGTAATCCCACGGCGGAACCGTAGCCGGCGGGTAAAAGATTACCGTCGGCTTGTAGCACTTAGATTGGTTTGCAAGAATCTGCAAGACAACGTCTCGTTCAGTCCAGCCGTGGTAGTAACCCTCAGAAACGGATACGACGTTTTGCTCGTTGTTCACGTCGCTTCCAATCCACAAATAGTAGTCGGGGTGAGTCCAAGTAAGATTGTGCCCGAAAACGTAATTATACGCATAACTCACGTTGCTTCGGAAGTAGTAATCGGAAGGCGTGGCGTTACCGTAAATCGCCGTGTAGTTAGAAGCGGTGCAAGGCGGAGGCGTCGGGCTCGGCGACGGACTCGGGGAAGGAATAATCGTCGTCCAATTGCCGCCGGGACCGTACTCTGTGCAGTTCGCTATCACCAGCGTCTCGTTAAGGCACTCGCAAGGCAGCATTTTTGAACCCAAACCGCAGACGAAGCCCGTCGGGCAACCGCATTTCGCGCAAGAACTTATTTTGTGCCCTCCGCTGCAGTAATACGGCTTTTCGCTCAAGCAGCCTTCAGTCGAGCATTCCGCTGCGGGAGCCGAAGGCCAACCGCCAAAAGTCGGTGATGGAGACGGCGAGGAAGACGGCGACTGGCTTGGAGAAGGCGACGGAGCGGAACTAGCACCAGGCGCGGTTGAAGGCGAAGACGACGAAAGAGCCGCGGAAGGCGAAGCATTTGCTTGCGACGCGTTGTCTTGCGGCGCGGGCGGCCGCGGCCCGAAGCTGAAGTAAAGCGTAGCCGCGATTACGAGCGCTATCGCGAAAATCGTTAGCGCCGCGTAAGGAATACCGCCTTTTCTTTGCTTCTTTTGCGCAACAACGAATTTCACGAAATCACGCAAACACTATTTCACGCCGCTTTAAATTGCTTGTGCGAAGCCTGCGAGGCTCGCGAAGTCCGCGAAGCCCATGAATCGTCGTGTAAAGAGAACAATGAGCCGGAGTCAGCGAGCAGCAACAACGCGCCGCCGCAAAGCGTGAGACACGAAGCCAAAACGAACGAAGCGGTTAGTCCCGCGTTTCCTCCGATTGCCGAAGCGATTACTCCCGCCGCGAAAGAGCCTATCGCGGAACCGACGGTCGTAAGCGTGACGTAAACGCCTTGCAATCCGCCGATTCGCTTCGCACCCCCGATTCGAGAAAACGAGTACAGCGCGTAAACGATTACTATCGCGTCCCCGAGCTCGTGAACCGCCCTGAACGCTACCGCGACCCAGAAATTCGTCGTGAACCCGAATGCCGCGAAGCCGAACGCCGACAACGCGAGCCCCGCCACGAAAATCGACTTCCGCCTACCCGGCGTGTCGAGCCGCTTGCCCGAAAAATAATTGAATACGCCGTAAGCGAAAATCGTCAACGCGAACAGCGTTCCGACGCCTGAATCGTCGAGTCCGAGCGCGTTGCGCGAGTAAACGCTCATAGTAGCGTTCTCTACGCCGAAATGAAAAGAGACGAAGAGCATCACCGCGAGCAGAAGCGCGATTTCCTTCGACGTGAAAGAACTCCAGTACGTTCGTTCCGCGACCGCGCCGCGGAAATCGCGCGCTACGACCAAGCAAAAAACGAAAACGAGCGCCATGCCCGCTGCGAACAATGCGAAGCCAGCGGCGTAACCGGCGAAAGAGAAAACCGTTCCAGCAAGCAAGAGCGAGACGCCGATGGCGAACGCTTTCGAGAACTCGAGTATTCCCACGTGGCGGCCGCGGCACGAAGGCGAAACGCGCTTGTAAGCGAGGCTAGTCGTCGAGACTTCAGCAACGCTCGTCGCGAAACCCAGCGCGACGACAAGCGCGAGCAACGCTTCGAAAGACAAATGCCAACCCGTCGAAAGCGAGAACGCGGCGAATCCCGCGGCGGCGAGCGCCGTCGACGCTAAAGCCACGCGCTTGGGCGATTTTAAGTCGGTCAACACTCCGAACGGGCCGTTCGTGAGAATTCGCGGCAAAACGAGCGCGGTCGCGACAACGCCCGCTTGAACGAGCTAGAAGCCCTGCGATAACGCGTACAACGGAAAGAAAATCCACATCCAGCCGCCGCAAACCCAGTAAGCGAAGCGCACGAACGCGGCTGCGGCGAAACCGCTTTCCTTAATCCGCTTGGGTAGGCGCGACGCCGAGTGCAAGGCGCGCAGGTCGCGCAAGGCGCGCGCTTGAGTAGAAACGAAGTCGGTTATGGTTTCAAGCATTCAGCCACCGTTTCGAAAAGCAAAAGCGAAATGAAAAGCGAAAAAAGCGCGTCAGTATGTCAGCGCTTCAGAAAGGTTTCAGTACAAGTAGCCCCACATCTGGAGTTTGTCGCTGTCGTGGTACCACCGCGTTCCGATGTCGGTGCGGTAAAACATGTTTGGAATCATGACGTTTTTCACTCGCGAGTAAACCTGCTTGCGCGCCTCGTCCATAGTGCCGCCGCTGCCCGTGACTACGAGCGCGTAGCCGACGTTTCCCGCCACGCGCCAATCGTCTTCGACGAGCTTGACATCGCCCAAATGCACTCCTTCGAGCGAGTCTTTTTTGAAGAGGATGACTGCGTCTTCAGAATATTTTTTGAAAGTGCCTGGGTCGTCGAACGGAAAAGGCGGGACGGCGATGACGACGCATACTTGAAAGCCTTTCTTCGTTTTGAGTTCAGGCGTTTCGCCGCGGCCGAGCCTGTAAAAGAATTCGCCCCACGGAGCCGTCACTCCTTCTGCGAATAAGCTAAGCGTCGGGTAACCGAATCTGCTCGTGAACTCGAGCGGGTAAATTCCGCGCGCGTTAGCGATGCAATTAATATCGATGTAACCAGCGTAACCGCTTGCGGCGAGCTTGTCACGCATTTTCGCGAGCGTTTCCTTGAACAGCATGTTCGTCGCTGACCAGAAGCATGAAGTCCCCATTTCGCCCGTGCTCGGACCGAGTTCGCCTGGAAACATTTTCTTGTGCTCGAAATTCACGTTTATGGGATAAACGAAGTCTCGGCCGTTGAAGAAAGCGCCGACCGCGACTTCCACTCCTGCAGCGTATTTTTGAATCTGGAATTTCTTGATTTTCTTCGCCCAATTCTTCTTGTAGTGAGCGAGAACGTTTAGGAGATCTTTCGAATCCTCCTCTTGCGCGATGAAAAGCAGTTCTTTCTCGTTTTGGGCTTCGCCGCTAGGCTTCATGACGTAGCGCGCTGGATTCTGCTCGATGAATTTTACAGCCGAGTCAAAATCCTCGAAATCCCAGTGCGGTAAAACAGTGATGCCTGCTGCCGCGAGCTCGTCTTGCCCGAACTCGCGGTTGTCTTCAAGCTTGTCCGCGTACGCGCTGCCGCCGATTACGATTTTACCTTGCTTGCGCAACGCGTCCGCTTGCTGGCCGAAGTTGATGTCGTCGAAAACGATTACGTCCGCCCATTCGGCTGCGTCTTTCTTCCAGTCGTCACTTTTTTCGAGAAAACCATCGCAAATGTCTTTCGAGTCCTTGTCGGAAATGCTGTAACGCACGTCGTGCCCTTCGTTTTTGACTATCAAAGCCATGTCGCCGATGAGCGCTTCGATGGACACGAACAAGAACTTGATTTTTTTCGGTACGGGCGCGAACTCGCCGCGCGCCACCCAAGGCGGAGCCGCAATTTCCTTGTGCTCCTCTTTCTTCTCTTCCTTTTTTTCCTCTTTCCGCTCTTCCTTTTTCTCTTCCTTGTGTTCTTCTTTGCGTTCTTCTTTTTTTTCTTCCTTCTCCTTCTCGTTGTTGGAGTTATTGTGAGCATTCGCGTGATTGCCGTTCTTACCCTGCTTTTGCAAGAGCTTAAAGAGTTTGGGAATGCGTAGGACCATGAACAAAACACTGAACTAGCGAAATCGAGAAGCGAAAAACCAAAAAACCGAATGAAAAAAGAAAAAAACTATTAATTTTTCAATTTTTCGCGTTGGAATTACTTTCGCCGTGAATAAAATGGTTTCGTTGAACGAGTTGAACGCTTCGCGAACGTCACGAACGCTTTGCGCGAGGCTCGCGCTCGGAAAAAAACGTTTTTCGGAAAAAATTCGGTGGACTTCGGAAAAAGTTTTGGGAAAAACTCGGGAAAAAATTTCAGTCGGGCGTCAGCCGAGCGTCATTTCGACGTTGACCGTCTGCGGAATGCGAATGCGCATGATTTCGCGCAGCACGCGGTCGTCAGCCTGCACTTCGATTAGCCGCTTGTGAATTCGCAATTCCCACTTTTCGTAAGTGTCGCTGCCGTCCCCGCAAGGCGTGCGCCTCGGGTCGATTCGCAGCTTCTTCGTCGGCAGCGGTATGGGCCCGCGAATGTGGACTCCGGCTTTCGCCGCGATGTCCTTAATTAGAGCACAGACTTCGTCGAGGGACGAACAGTCTTGGCTCTGCAGTTTGATGCGGGCCTTTTGCATTTTTCTTCACGATTCCAAAAACAAAAATCAAAGGGGGAAGCGGGCAAGGAACGATAAGGCGCTTCGTCCAGCGCCCGCAAAAAACTATTTCTTATTTTTTTCTTTTTCTCACGCTTTCTTGGGCGTCACCGTGAGCACTACGCCCGCGGCGACTGTTTGTCCCATGTCGCGCATCGCGAATCTTCCGAGTGCGGGAAAATCCTTGTAAGTTTCGACTACTGTCGGCCGAGTCGGTCTGCACTTGATTATCGCTACGTCTCCCGTCTTGATGAAGTCCGGATTCTTTTGAAGCGTCTGCCCAGTCTTGGGATCCTTCTTTTCGAGGATTTCCACGACTTGGCACGACACTTGTGCGGTGTGGATGTGAAACACGGGCGCGTAATTCTTGCCTATAGCCGTCGGGTGGTTCAACACCACGATTTGCGCAGTGAATTCCTCGGCAACCATCGGCGGCGAGTTCGGGTAACCGAGGACGCTGCCGCGGCGAATCGCTTTCTTATCGATTCCTTTCAGCGCGAAACCAACGTTGTCTCCCGGAATCGCTTGCGTAAGCGCTTGGTGGTGCATTTCGATGCTCTTTACTTCGCCCGTAACGCCTTCAGGCATGACGATGACTGTAGTGTTCGGCTTTAGGACTCCGCTTTCAACGCGGCCTACTGGAACGGTTCCTTGCCCCGTAATCGTGAACACTTCTTGAATGGGCAGGCGCAAAGGCTTGTCCAACGGTTTTTTCGGTTCCACGAGCAAGTCGAGCGCTTCAAGGAACAACGGTCCCGAGTACCAAGGCGTTTTGTCGCTGCGCTTGACGACGTTGTCGCCGTAATACGCGCTAACCGGAATGAACGGGATTTTGTCGACTGGGTAACCCATTGGCTTGAGTTTCGCCGTCAAATCCGCTTTCACTTTCTCGTACGCTTGGTGGTCGTAATTCACCGCGTCCATCTTGTTTACCGCGATGATGAATTGCCCTACGCCCAGCACTTTCAGCAAAAACGCGTGTTCAATAGTCTGCGCTTGAACTCCTTCCTTCGCGCTGCACACGAGCACCGCCGCGTCCGCCTGGCTCGCGCCAGTAATCATGTTCTTGATGAAGTCCTTGTGCCCAGGCGCGTCGATTATCGTGAAGTAAAACTTTTGAGTGTGGAAGTCCCTGTGCGCGATGTCAATCGTAACGCCTCGCTCGCGTTCCTCCTTGAGTTGGTCCATTGCGAACGCGAACTCGAACGTCGCCTTGCCGACTTTCGCCGCTTCCTCTTTGAGCTTGCGCAAGTCGTTCTCGCTCAGCGCGCCAGTGTCGTACAAAACGCGTCCTACTAGCGTGCTTTTACCGTGGTCCACGTGCCCCGTGAAAATCAGGTTCAAGTGCGGTTTCTCAGCCATTCTACATCCCCCCTTCTCCAATTCCTACACTAAAATTTTTTTATTCCTTTCTTCTCTTCTTTTTTATTTTTTTCTTTTTTCCTTCGCTTCCCCCGTTTTTTATCGTGTTCACTTTGCGTTGTGTTTCTTCCGCCAGCGCCACCGCGAGAAAAAAACCGGCGCAACGCGAACGCGAGAAAAAGCCATGATAAGCCAGTGAGCCCACTCGCAAAACGGAGTGTAATTAATGCGGACTCTATTTAAAAAGGCTTTCGCCGCAGCGAGCCGCGACGCTGCAACGAGCTAAAGAATTGGAAACAAAAAACACCGGCGAATTATTTTTTATTTTTCTGCGAGACGACTCAAGCGCCGCCGCCTATTGCGCCTGCGGTGAAGAAAGCGGCGACGCAATAAAGAATTACCGCGAGAGGCAGCGCGGCGGCGATCGAGTTGTAGACGTGCAGCTTGTTTCTCGGGTCCTCGATTTGAGCGTTAAAATACGTGAGCAACGCCACGATTTCTATGACGTAAATACCCATAATGAGCGTGAACGTTGCGGGGTCAGCGCTTTCCTTCGCGATGTTCGGGTTCGCGAACATTTTCCCCAAACCCCCTAAGCCGCCTACGCCCGTCGAAGCGAGGTTTCCGCCCGTGTTTTCCGCCGCGTTCGCGCCGCTTTGCGCTATGCTCGACAAAATCATTTTCTGCATCGCGCTGACGACGGCGAGCACGATGGGCGCGACGAAAGTAGCCATCGTCTTCAGCATCGTCGTAACGTCTTCGAGCAGGCGCTTTAGGGATTCGTCGATTTTCTTCGCGTTGCGCATTTGCAGCGAGAGCGTTATGAGCGAGCGCGCCGCCACGTTGACTCCGAGTTCGACCGAGTCAGCGAGGAAACGCATTCCGCTCGCGATGACGCGCGAAGGCAGGTTACGCATCGCACCGAAAGTCTCGTCAAAAATCGCGGCGTCGAGAGTCATGCCCATCGTCGTAATATTGTCGAGCACTCGCGCGAAAACGTCGTGAGCTACCTTGCTTTTAGGCAGGAATTGCACGGCGCTGTGCAGCGCTTCCTCGACGGGCTTGTTTTCTCCCATGCGCGAGGCGAGGACGTAAAGCGCGTCCTGGAATTCGGTTTCCATCGCGCGGATTTCGTCTTGCGCGCGTTTTCGGTCCGAGTATTCCGCGCGAAGCCAAAGCGATACCGAAACGGCGATTGCG
>CAITNU010000013.1 GCA_903893865.1 uncultured Microcaldota archaeon | reverse complement strand
GCTCGGGTAATAAGCGTCTTGGTAAGCGCCTTGCGAAGGCGCTTGCTGCGATTGTTGCGCTGACGCGTAATCGTCGGAAGCGAACATTCCTAGCGCGCTCGAAAACTCGGGCGATTGCGCGCTTTGCGCTGCACTCGATTCGTGTTCGCGCATGGTTGAAACGATTTCGAGAATCGCCGCAGCGAGCTTTTGTTCCGCGACCGAGCGAAGCTGTTCCGAGTTCTTCCATTCTTCGTCGAGTACGACGCAGAAGAAAACGAATTTGCTGCACTCGACTTCCACGTCGATCGTTTTCTCTTGAACAAGCATGAGAATATCCTTATCTTCGTCGAGGTTCGCTTGAACGAAGGCGAGGACTACGTCGACTCCTTGTTCCGTAAAAAGCTTTTTCGCGCAAACGGGAATCTTGAGGTGCTCGCTCGCAGTCATTCTCGCGATTGCCACGTTCGCTTGTTGTTCGCACTCGCGCGCCGCCGCCTCGTAACCGTTGAACTTGTTGCTCGCCACGTCTAGAAAACCGAGTTTCATGAGAGCGCTTACGCTCGGCGGATATAAAAACCCCTCTAAAAACCCAGGAAAACGCCTCATAAAAAAAAGCGTTTTTCGAGTTTTCGAGGCTTGGTTTTACGACGTGTTTTACGAAATTACGCTATGATTTTGAGTTCCTTGCCTATTGACTCGAATTTCCCGAGCGCGAAATCGAGGTCCTCGCGCTTGAGTCCCGCGTTCATCATCACACGAATGCGCGCCGCATCCCGCGCAACCATCGGGAAAACGATGGGAAGCGCGAAAACGCCTTGCTCGAACAGTTTGTGGCTGAGCTGCACGGCTTTCTCGCTCTCGCCGCACATTACGGGCGTAATCGGCGTCTCGCTTTTTCCTATATCAAAGCCGAGTTTGCGCATTCTGCGCTTGAAGTACTTCGTATTGCTCCAAAGTTTCTTCCAGTGCCTCGGTTCGTCATCGCACACGTTGAGCGCTTCGATGCAAGCGCCCGCCACCGCAGGCGGGTGAGAGCCGCTGAGGAGCCACGTGCGCGACTTGTTGAACGCGAATTCGCACAACGGCGCGCTGCCAGCAATCATTCCGCCTACTACGCCGAAAGCTTTCGAAAAAGTGCCCATTTCTACCGTAACTTTCCCTTGCAAGCTGAAGTGGTGGACTATGCCTTTGCCTTTGTCGCCGAGAACGCCGTCCCCGTGCGCGTCGTCGACGTAAGTCATCGCGCCGTGCTCTTGCGCGAGTTTCACAATTTCTGGGAGCGGAGCGATGTCGCCGTCCATCGAGAAAACGCCGTCCGTCAAAATGAGAATGCGGCGATAATTCTTCGCATCCGCTTCCTCGAGCACGCGCTTCAAATCAACCGCGTCGCAGTGCTTGTAAACCGCGCGCTCCGCCTTCGTTAGCCGCACTCCGTCGATAATCGAGCCGTGGTTGAGTTGGTCGCTTATTATCAAGTCGCCTTCGCCGACTAGTTGCGGAATTAGTCCCGCGTTCGCGGCAAAACCAGTTTGGTAGGAAAGCGCTGCTTCGGCTTCCTTGAATTGAGCGATGCGTTTTTCGAGTTCGAAGTGAATCTTCATGCTTCCCGCGATTGCTCGCACGCTCCCGCTGCCGGCGCCGTACTGCCGTACGGCCGCGATTGCCGCGCGCTTGAGGCGCGGGTGGTTGCTTAAATTCAAGTAGTTGTTCGAGCAAAGCATGAGAACGTTTTTGCCGTCGACTACGCAGTGCGGCGTGCTCGCGCCGTCGAGCGAGTGCAGTTCCCAGTTTAAGTGTTTCGCCTTCAAATCGTCGACTTCCGCTTTTAAGAACGCGGTCGGATTCGCTTTGTCAGCCACCATTTACACCACCTTTACACTAAATTGAGTATTTGCCTGAAAATAAAAACGCCATAACCCGCGTCTATGAACTCATTAAGCGATTTTATTTGTTCTTTTCTCAAAGGACTGTCGCCGCCAAGTATTTTATTCTTGAAGCTTTTTGGGTCTAGGTTACTTGCGGAAAGCGTCTATTCAATTGCGTTAGCTTGCTCTGGTGGTGGGCTCGTATATTTTCAATTACCTTTAGATATCCGTTGATCTCGCCGCTTCGCATCATGTTCTTGAAGTTAGCCTTCTTCTCCGATAATGCTTTTAATTCCTCTTGCCATGCGTCCAACTGATCAACAACGCCCGCGCCTCCGACGACTACTTTAAGTATTTTATCTGCCAGGGGAAGCTTGGATTCTATTGGCTTGCTTGCTTTAAGTAAACCCTTTGATAAAGCTATTTTAAAAACTTTATCAAGATACTCGTTGTGGGCGCGAAAAATATCTTTATTAAGCTTAAACACCGTTTTTAGGTTTCCAGGTGAAACTCGCTTTTTTAGCTGAAGTTTTTGTATCCGCCTGATTTCTTTTTTTTGCATTCTGCACTTTTCAACAAGCGTTTGGTGCGTACCGCGCAAATCGCGTCTCGTAGAAGCGTCGAGAGCATCGAGGCCGTGTTTTAACAACGTGGTAAGCTTAATTTCTTGCTGTTTTCCTTGCTGTTTCAAGCAGACCGCCTCCACAAAAGCAGTGGCCGTTTTGGTTTAATTAACGGTTGGTTTTTAATAAACCCGCGTTACGCGCCCGGCGAAGTTCAAAAAATGGAGTTCCCTATGCGAGGGGTTAGTAAATTGACGCCTTTTTGAAAACGCGGGGACAGGTTTTCTATCCCGTAGTATTCAATTCCAGCGTTTTTGTTTTAATTGCTTGTGTTTGCGCGTTGATTACGGTTTTAGTGTTGTTTAGCGGGAGCTAGAGGTGAAAAGAAATGGACGTAGAATTATGGCTTTGTTGGTTGGCGGTTTCGTTGATTTGGGCGAGTCTAGTGTTTAACGAGTATTTTACGAAAACTCCGTTATTTGATTTTAGTAAATAGGTATGCGAGTATGCAAAAGACTGCGACTGCTAGTAACGGCATTTCCAATCCTAGTTTGCTAGCTGCACTTAAAACCATTAATATTAATGCTAATCCAGCTACGCCTAAAAGTCCGCCTAAAAAAATTTTAGCAAAAGAATTAAAGAACCCTTTCATTTGTTTTTCACCTCCTTTCAAAACCCTACTTTTTGGTGGCTTAAAAACGAGTGGTTTTAATGGTTGATTTCCAGCGTCAGCGTTTGCTTTCCGATTTCGTTAGTAGTGGAAGCGGGGATAGCGAGTTAAGTAGTTTATTTGGTGTGCATCAAGTAGTTTATTCGCAGCGGGTAATAGTCCTCGAGAGATTGTCGCGCCTTGAGCCTTTGAGCGAGATTCGAGCCTTTACTGGCTTGTCGAGTCAGGCATTACACCAGCTTTTGCTTCGGCTCGCGCGAAAAAGGTGGGTTGAGCGGCAGTCTTTCGGAGTGTGGGAGGTAACACAGGAAGGACTTAACCACTTAACCGAGATTAACGGAAAACCACAGTTTAATGGTTTCGAGCCTTTGGTTGAGGGTTTAAGCGAACACAAGCTTGAGGATTTAGGGCGTTTAGTCCGCGAAACTTACAAGCGAAGGCACAAGTCGAAAGGCGGTAGCAAGCACAGGAAATATGGGAATATGAATAAAGGCTTCACGGAGAATGAAGCTGAAGCGTTTTTCTCGGTGGTGGATAACCCGCGTCATCGCTTGTTGTTCGAGTTTCAAGCGTTCTTGGGGTTGCGTATTGGCGAAGCGGTTCGGGTTAAGGTTGAGGATTTGAATTTGAGTGAAAGCTGGCTTCGAGTTGCTACCGAGAAAAGCGGGAAAACGGATTTCGTTCCGCTTCCGCCTTTCTTCGTTGAGCGAGTTAAGGCTTACTTGGAGTGTTTTGGTGGTAGCGTTGCGCAGCACGCTGGCTACTTGTTTTACTCGACGCACAGGGTAGGCAAGCCTATTTCAGCGTTTTGCGCTCGCAATTTGTTTAATCGTTACCGCGCGAGAGCGGGTTTGGTGGATACTTATGGGGTTAGCGATGATTTGAAGCCAAGAAAGCTTTACCGTATTAGCACGCATAGTTTTAGGCACGCTTTTTTGACTCGCGCGGCGCGGGAGTTGAAAGACGTTTCGCTGGTTTCCAAGTTAGCAAGGCATAGTAATTTGTCGGCTACGGAAGCGTATATCCACCGCGATTTCACGGAGTTGCGCGAAGCGATTAACCAGCTATATCCGAATTTTTTAATGACTAAAGCGAGGGGGTTAAAATGAAGGTTTTTATAACCCCCTTAGCATTATCTCTTTGCGTTTCCACTTGGTCCAAGGCAGTAAAAATGAATACTATCTATTCTACCTTATTTTTTGTCTTTTATTTGGCTGGAATTTTCTTATTTGTATTGTCTTTATTGATTGAAAGAAAAATTAT
>CAITNU010000012.1 GCA_903893865.1 uncultured Microcaldota archaeon | reverse complement strand
GTACGATAACGCCGAACCCCGCCGTAGGCAAGGGCGCGTTTTCGCAGAAATTCACGGTTACATTCAAAAACATTTTCGGCGACGAAGCAGTCGCGGGAGCAAAGGCGAGCGTCTCGTGCAGGGAAGACGAAGCTGCGCAGACGCAAGCTGACGTTAGTTCGAGCGGAGTCGCAACATTCACATGCAATTACCCTGCAGTCGACCAACTCGCTTACTACACGGCAAGCGCGTCTTTCGGTAAAGCAGCGTGCAAGGCGTCGGTTCAAAACCAACCGAACGCGGTTCAAGCAGAAGGAATCACGGTTGCTTCGCCGACAGAAGGCGGCGAATACTGGGCGAAAACCGTGAGCCTGCGTTTCACCGTCAGCGGAAGCGATTATTACAAGTGCGAGTACGCTTTGTACGATGCCAGCGGCGGTAAAGCTTACGCGGTCGACGGAGCGGTGCAAGCCGGAGTCGAGAAAAAAATTGATGTCCCCGTCGCGCCAAGCGGGCAATGGCTTAAAGTGCGTTGCAAATCCGCGACAAACGCGGCGACGAGCGATGCCGCAGCTGCCTCGGCGCAAAGTGGATGGCTGACTTCAAAAATGATTTCGTTCAAAGTCTTCGAGCCTGACCGCCCCATTATTTTCGCGCCCGACCAGAATTACAGGCACTACGGGTTGACTACGCCAGTGAAAGCCGAGTTCCGAGTGGGCGGCTCGATGAGCGCGTACTCCTGCTACTACGTTCTCGACGGAAAAGCTTACCAAATCGGGAAAGTCGCTGCCGAAGCTGCCAGCGATTTCGCCGTCTCAAGAAAAGATTGGATTCACGGACAAAAACACTATTTGAGTGTGCGCTGCGCATCGCCTTCCTCAATCGTTACTCCAACGTCAGCGCCCACGACAACCGCGCCCCCGTCCGCGGCGGAGTGGTCTTGCTCGCTCTCGCCGTCCAGCGCGACAGTCGCGAGCGGAGGAAAACAGACGTTTACGGCGAATTGCTTCTTCAAGCAAAGCGCTACGGCTGACGCTGCGCCTTCGAAAGTCGAGTGTCCGAAAAGCATTTCTTCAGCGTTGCAATGGCGCACTACTGTTGCGGGAGGCGAAATGACTCCGAAATCGGGAACTGCAAGCAGCGTCTTAACTATCGCGTCAACCGTAAGCCAAGCTCAAGCAAAAGGAATGGTTTACGTGCACTACCCGACTTCGACTCTCGCTACGGGAGTGAACGAGTTCGAGTGCAGCGCGAGCGTGAACAGCGCAGCTGTCGCAACTCCGACGCCAAACCAAAACCAAAACGCGGCGGCAGCGAAAGCGCAAACGCTTGAATTCGATTCGTACACGTCTTGGCCAGCTGTGCAGCCGGGAGAAAAAGAGTCGCCCATAATCGCTTTCTTTACGTACGAAGACGGGAGACCAGCGATTCTCGCTCCCGAAGAAGGAAAAACGTACGGTTCGCCCGTCGAACTCGCTTTCGTAGTTGGCGGAAGCCAAGCCGCGTATTACTGCGTGCCCGCTTTCGACGGAACCGACGAGAAGAACGTCGAAGTCAAAGCAGGCGAAATCTCGAAGCAAGTGAAGGAATTCAATTCAGGCAACCACAAGGCGAACGTAAAGTGCGCGCCGGAGAGAGGCGGCGCGGGTGGAGCCAGCGCTCTGGTTTCAAGCGGAGACGTTTCCTTCACCGTAATAAACACTAACCAGCCGGTCATAGTAAGCCCGAAAGAAGGCGAAATCGTAAAAGAAGC
>CAITNU010000011.1 GCA_903893865.1 uncultured Microcaldota archaeon | reverse complement strand
GACTTGAACGCCAAAAGCTTGCGCGTTCTCGCAGGCGCAAAAGCGTGAGCTGCCGTCGACAGGAAAGCGCGAGCGCAGCAAGCGCCGCAGGCGCTGCAATCCAGCGCATTATAAGCGCGCGCGTTCAAAAAAAATAAAAAATGAAAAAAAGAAAAAACTAGTTGAAGAAAAAAGAGTTGAAACAAAAAATGGATTTCTCGAAAATGGCGCTCAAGCCGAGCTTAGTGCGCGCGCTACTCGAACTAGGCTTCGTTCAGCCAACGCCCGTGCAAGAACAAGCGATTCCGCTATTGCTGCAAGGCAAAGACGTTATCGCGCAAGCTAAAACGGGAACCGGAAAAACTGCCGCGTTCGCGTTGTGGATTCTCGAACGCCTCGGCCCCGAAAAACGCGTGCAAGCGCTCGTGCTCGTTCCCACGCGTGAGCTCGCCGTTCAAGTAACGCGCGATTTTCAAAGCATCGGACGGCATACGACGCATTACGCCGTAGCCGTCTACGGCGGCGCGGGAATGGAACCGCAAGTCAACGCGCTTCGCGGCGGAGCGCAAATCGTCGTCGGAACGCCGGGGCGCATCCTCGATCACATTTCGCGCGGCACGCTGAATCTAGCGCACGTGCGCTTTCTCGTTCTCGACGAAGCGGACAGAATGCTCGACATGGGATTCAGCGAACCAGTAATTGACATCGTGAGGCGAACGCCGCGAGACAGGCAAAGCGCGTTTTTTTCCGCTACCATGACTGAAGACGTCGAACGCCTCTCGGACAGCATACTGACGCACGAACCCGAATTCGTCCGCGTCAGTTCCGATTCGCTCACCGTCGACAAGGTGGTGCAATACTACGTCAGCATGGACGCGCTCCAAAAAATGCCCGCCGCAAGCATAATCCTCAAAACGCGCAAGCCGAAAACCACGATAATCTTCGTGCGCACGCAGCGCGGAGCGGAGAAGCTCTTCGACGGTTTGAACAGGCGAGGATTCAACGCCGTAGCGCTGCACGGCGGACTCGCGCAAGCCAAGCGCGACCGTTCCATGAACGCAATGCGCCAAGGGCACGCGGCTGTGCTCGTCGCGACGGATGTCGCGGCGCGCGGACTCGACTTGAAGGACGTGGATTTGATTATCAATTACCAAGTTCCCGAGGAAGCGGAGGCGTACGTGCACCGCGTCGGACGCACGGCGCGCGCCGGAAAAAGCGGGGAAGCGATTACGTTTGTTTCGAACCTCGCGGAGTTGCGCACGCTGCGCGGAATCAGCCAGCGCATTAACGCGGCAATCAGCGAACTCAAAATAGATTTGCCTAAAATAGAGGCGCGAGACGAGACTGACAAATTCGGAGTTCCCTTCTACTTAAGCCAAGGAAGCGGTGAAGGCGCACGCGGAAGCGAAGGAAGGCGCGGAGGAGAACGCGGAGGTTACGGTCGCGACCGAAGCGAGCGCGGCGGCCGCAGCGGCGGTTTCCAGCGTTTCGGCAGGTCACATTACGGTTCAAGTGGAGGACACGGCGGCGGCCATGATTACCGTCCGCAAAGAGGATACGGAAGCGGACCGAACCGGGGACGCCGAGGCCCAAGACGCTAATTTTTGCGAATTCACTTCTTCGTTATCTTGCGCAAGATTATGCGGAAGTTCAACGCCTTTCCTGCGAGCGCGGGATTGAAATCGATTTTGACGCTCGTCGAATTCATTTCGATTACGGTGCCGGACATTCCTTGCGACGACGTCAACTGCGAACCGGTTTTCACGTCGCTCGGAACGTTCGCGCGCGAAATCCAAACGATCAAATCCGCTCGCTTTTCCCCGTACGCTTCGGCGGGCGACAAGTGAACGGTTTTTTCTTCGCCTTCAGCCATGCCGACTACCGCCGCGTCGAAACCCGCAATCATTTGCCCGGCGCCAACAGTGAATTCAAGCGGCGAATACGCCGCGCGCAAAGGCAAACCGGCTTTCGTTGCCTCCGACTGCAGCGACGTATCGAAAACCGTTCCGTCGTCGAGAGTTCCAACGTAATCCACCGCGACCGAATCCCCTTTCTGTGCTTTCAAGAAATTACCTCCGCCGCTTGTCGAAGCGGTTATTGAAGCGATTGGGCTAGCCGTAGCACTTGTAGCAACGCTTGCAACAGCACTCGCCGCGGCTTGCGAAGGAACCGCGGACGCGCTGCTCCCGCCTTGCGAAGCGCAACCTGAAAACAGCGTTGCGGCGAAAACAAACGCGCATGCAAGCGCAACCAACCTAAAAAACCGAAAATCTTTTTTTATCGTCTTCAACTTCACCACCTTCGCGTAATCTTTGCATTATCTTTCTATGAGAACAACGCCGAAGATTATTAGGAGCGCGCCAGCCAGTAGGTAAATGGTTACGGTTTCTCCCAGCATCAAAGCGCTGAACAAGATTGAAAATAGAGGCAGCAAATAAATGAACGCCGAAGCTTTCGAAACCGTCGCGGTCGACAGCGCGTAAACCCACAAGAAGTACGCCACGCCCGAACAAAAAACGCCTAAGAAAAAGATTATCAGCCAAGAAGAAGGCGTCAAAGCAAGCGCCGATGGCGCGGTATCGAACGCCAGAAACACTGGAAGCAGTAATACGGCGCCCAGCAAATAAGTTGCGGCGGTTATCGCCAGCGGAGAGTGCTTGCGCACCAGCGTCTTGTTGTAAATCGAGAATACTGCGAAGCAAACGCAGTTCAAAACGATTAACGCGTTTCCGAGAAAGTATTTCGTGTGAAACAACACCGCGAAATCTTGGCCGCCGAAGAAAATCGCTGCAACACCCGCGAAAGCAATAAGCGCGCCGAAAACCTGCTTCGGCTTAATGCCTTCCTTCAAAAACGCTGTCGCGAAAAAAAGCCCGATTAAGGGGTAAGCGCCGGTAAGCGCGCCTGCGGCGGAAGCGAGCGTTAGTTGAATCCCGAAATTTTGGGTGAGTTGGTAAAACAATACTCCGGACGCGCTGATTACCGCGATTTCCTTAAAGTTTTTTTCAAAAACCTTTTCAACTTCGCCTAACCGCTTCACCGCAAGCGCCGCAAAGGCGAAAAACACTGCCGCAATCAACACTCTCAAGAAGCCTAGGGTTGCAGGCGCCACGTTTGCTACGCCGATTTTAGTGAGCGGGTAAGTAAGCGCCCAAAGAATCACTGCAGCCAACAACGCCGCTAAAGCTTTAGAGTCCATAACGAAATCCACCGTAAGCAAAGTGCAGGGGGAGGGATTTGAACCCTCGAACTCCTAAGAGACAAGGTTTCTTCGACGCGCTTGCGAGCACGTCATCTAAGCCTTGCGCGTTTTCCAAGCTCCGCCACCCCTGCGGGAATAATTTGCGCGGAGTGGTTTAAAACGAGTTACTTCGAACCAGGCGAACCGCGTTTCCTTAAGCGCGCCTCGTACTTTCGCAAGGCACCGCACAGTTCAGCATCGGCATCGACGCCGAGCTCGTTCGCGAGAAAAAGCAACGAATAGTAAACATCACCCAACTCGCCAGCTGCCGCCCGCGTTTTCTTGAAGCGCTTGCGCCCGTAATCCGAAGAAGAAAGAATTTCTTTCGCGAGTTCGCCAACTTCCGAAGCTAAGTCGAGCGCCGCGTGCTCCGGACTCGAACGCAAACCGTGTTTTTTCTTGAAAGCCGCGACGCGTTTTTGATCGCTCAAAAAATCTCCTTCAACACCGGCCTCAGGCATACATTGGATTCTCTTCGCGCGCCTTGTAGTCGCTGTGCAGAGCCTTCATTTTCTCCATCGCCTCGCGCATGCGCGCCTCGACCGTCTCGCCTTCCTTGACGAGCTCCTTCGTTTCTATGGGAACGCCGATGATTTCGCTGAGCTTGTCGAGCAAGCGCGCGCTCGCCGCGGGGTCAAGCGGATTCGCCGTCTGCACCATAATGTTCGCCGCAGGCATTTTCTGCGCGGCGCATTCCGCGATGAGCACGCCGCTCACGCCTTGCGTCGCGCCCTCCTTGATGAGTTCGACTCCGTGTTTTTTCAGGAGTTCCGCGATTTCAGGCGTGCTCGCTATTCCGTGAATTGTTTCCTTCGGTTCTTGCGTCGCTATCGCCGCGAGCGAGTAAATCGCTTTCGCTTTCTTCTTTTTCGCCCACGCGATGATTTCCTGGCTGAGCACGAAAACGATGTCTGCTGGAATCACGAACTCGCTGAAGAGAACAACGAGGTCGTATTTCTCGCTCGCGTAAATTCGCGCCGGGCTCACTGGTTTGTAATCGTGAATCGCGCTGATTGGAGGAAAGTGGCTCGACGCGAGATAGCCGACTAGCTTCATCTGCAGTTTGTCCGCGAGGTACGAAGCGCAAATCGTTCCCACCATTCCTATTCCCGGAAAGCCTTCTATTATTATCGGCGCTTTAAGCTTGACGGGTTCTGTTTCCTTTATTTCCACTCGCAAAACAATCACCTTGCAGCGCACGCGAAACGCGAACATTAATCGGTAATCGCAAGTTACTGCGCCAACGCTTTTTATGTTATGCCTATCGCCGGCTCTCATCGTCACGTTATGCTAATCGCTTGCAGCGCGTTGAAAACGAGGAGAGCGAGCGGCGCCATGAAAGCGAAATACAAAACCGCTTTGCGCTTCGCGCCCTCGACCGACGCGATGAAGAATCCAGCGAGCGCAGCGAAAATAACGAGATACGCTTGAGCGCCGACGACGACGGCGTTCTGCACCGCCTGCCGCTGCGCTAGCGCCGCTTGCGCTGCGACGCCTTCTTCGCCGAAAGCGAAGGCGCCAACGCCGAGCGAGCCAACGAGGTTCAAGAGAACTCCGAGAATCGCGGGCACGAGCAGGGCGCCGCCTGCGAGCAGCGTATACTTCTGCAGCGAGCCTGCGGCGGCGTTCTCGCGCGAAATCGCTTGCAAGTCGAACGCGTCTTCGGCGACTTGTTTCAGCGCAGGCGCCAAATCAGCACCGGTTTCGTACGTTGCGAGCAGCAAGTCAACGCTGCGTTGCGCGAGCGCAGTCGGACAACGCGCTGCAAAGTTTTCGAGCGCGCGCTTCACGCTCGCGCCCGACTCGATTTGGCGAAGCGCGACGTCGAATTCGCCGCTCAGCGCGCCGTGCCCGCCTCGCGCGATCGCCTCGATTATTTTTTCCATGCTCGCGCGCTTCGGAAACGCGGCGGCCTGCAGCAACGCTGCCGGCAGCGCCGCATCGATTTCCCGAAAACGTTTTTCTCGTTCGTAATCCCAGTAAAACCAGAGCAGCAACGGCGGAAGCAGGAGAGTCGCGATGAAGATTAAAGCCAAGTAAGGAATAGACACGGCAAAGAAAAACAATTCCGCGAAACCAGCGGCAACGCAAGCAGCTGCTACCAAAAGCAGGCTCCGCCGATTTTCTTCACTCAATTCTTCGAACACCAAAAACAACACGCTCAACTCGACAATAGTTTAGGCGTTTTCCAACGCAAGTACGCGAGAATCGCCGCATCGATTAACGGAAAAAGAACGATGAAAGCGAAAAGCACTTCAGCCGCACCGAACGAGAGTTCGAGGAACGCGCTGCCCACGATGACGTACGCCGCGAACAACGCAGGCGCAACGCACGCCACGCTCACGAAAAGCAAGCCGAAGAACGCCTGCTTCGCCGCGAACTCGCGCGCCCGAGTTTTTTGAACGCTCACGAGCTCATCGGCGAGCTTGCGCAACGGCGCGGCTGCCGACTCGCCTTTTCCACCGTGCTCGCAAGCGAAACGAAGTTGCGCGAACGCGCGCTTCACTAGCGGCGACGCCGAGCGCTCGCCAGCGGCCGAAAGCGACGCACCTAAGCCGCTTCGCTCGGCTTCGCGGAGAACGCGCGAAAACTCTTTGCTCAACTCCGAACCACCGCTCGCTGCGCCGCCGCGCGCGGCGGCGCGCGTTTCGCGCCGCAGCACGCTCTCGAAACTCGCGCCCGCCGCGAGTTCGAGCGAAACCGCGCGCAGCGCGACCGCTAGGTCGCGCTCGATTTCTTCGGCGCGCTTTGCTGCGGCGACTCGCGGGTAATTGAAGGCCGCGGCAAAAACAAGCGCAAAAACGAAGAATGCGGCTGCGAGCGCAACGAGGATTTCGCTTGAGGCGGCGAGGCTCACGAACGCCGCGAGCGCTGCTGCGAGCAACGCAACGAAAAGCGAGGCGCTAGCCCACTCGCGCGCTGAAGTTCGGCGCGCGCCGGCGCGCTCGAGGTTTTTCCCGAGTTTTTCAAGCGACGACTGCGAAAGAAAGCGGTCGAGCGAGGCGAAGGCGAGCGAGCGCGCAGCGTTTTCTGGAAGCGAAGGCATGAAACGTTTACAAGCGCGGGAATTAAAATCGTTGTCAGCGTTAGTTGCGTGTGGTTGCGGGCGGTTGAAAGCGGTTGCGTGCGATTGAACGTGATTGAAAATGGCTGAAACCTGGGTTTTGTTCGCGCTCGCAAGCGCATTCCTGCTCGCGCTCACCGACGTCGCGGACAAAATACTCCTCGGCAAGCACGTGCCTTCCGTGCGTGCGTACACGATTTTTTCTGCGCTAGTGCAGTTCACGGTCGGCGCTGTTCTCATCACCCTCGCGCCTCTGCCTCCCGCGCTTTCTCTCGAAACTCTGGCGTGGATGCTTGCGAGTGGAGTGCTCGTTACCGCAACGTACTACTTGTTTTACGCGAGCGTCAAAAGCGGAAGCATCGCCCGCGTGATTCCAGCGCTTTACGTTTACCCGTTACTCACCCTCGTTTTCGCGACCGCATTCCTCGGCGAACGCGTAAGCCAAACCCAGGCGTTCGGCGTAATCCTAGTCGTTTTCGGAGTGACGTTGACGGCCTTTCGCAAGAAAGGCTGGAAACTCGAGTTGCGCAGCGGAATCGCGTTAATGCTTTGCGCGGCGCTCGCGGTCGCTGCAATCAACGTCATCGAAAAACACGTGCTGCAGTTCGTCAGCCCGTGGACGCTAGTCGGATTCACGGGAGTCGAACTCGGCGTCTTAATTCTTTCCACGCTTGCGTTCAAGAAAACCCGCGAAGAATTCGCCGTCGCCGCATCGAAACCGTTGGTCGCAACCGCGGCGCTTGCCTGCGAAGCGCTCGGCATGGTTTCCTACGTTTTGACGGCGTTCGCGATTCAATCCGCGCTCGTTTCGCTAGTCGCGCCAATAATCGCCGTGCGCCCAATTCTCGTCCTCGCCTTAAGCGCGTTGCTTGGCGTCGTCGCGCCCAAGCACGCTATTGAAAAGCTCACGCGCAAGAAAAGCGCGCTCAAACTCGCGGGCGCGCTCGTAGTCGCAGCTGGAGCAGCGCTGGTCCTGAGCTGAAGACAATAGGTTGAAAAACAAGGGGGAGTTGAAAACTGGTTTGCTTTGGCTTTTACTCGTAATCGCGGCAATGGTGTTGATGGCTGCGGCGAACCTCGTCGACAGAATAGCGTTGAGCACGATATACAAAAACGGTTTCGCTTACGCGTTCTTCGTGGGCGCAGTCAACGCAATCGGCGCGCTTGTTCTGCTCTTCGTTTTCCCGTTCAAAGGCTCGCTCGACGCAGCAGCAATCGCGTTCGCCGCGGGCGCGCTCATGGGTTTGGCGACGCTGTTGTGGGCGCGCGCGTTGTCGCAAGGCGAAGCGACGCGCCTGGTTCCGTTATTCAACGCGTTCCCACTCGCCACGCTCGGCTTCGCAACGTTTTTACTAGGCGAGAAACTCGGCGCGCTGCAAATCGCCGGCGTTTTCGCCGTCGTGGTCGGCGCGCTGCTCATAACCGTAACGCAATTGCCTTCCCTGTCGAAAAAGCGATGGCCAACATTCGAGAAAGGCGCTGCGATAATGCTTTTCTGCGCGATTGTTTGGGGCGCGAGCGAAGCGACTCAGAAAGCGGCGCTCGCGAACGTCAGTTTTTGGAACGTGTGGGGCATAGCGGGATTAGGCTTGTTCGCAATAACGTCGCTCGCGCTCGTTAGCCGCAGCGCTCGCCTTGAAATAATCCAGTCAATAAAAAACAAACGCGCCGCAATTCCGTCGCTGAACGAATGCGCTTATTTCGCCGGAAACGTGATGCTCTCCGCCGCGTACTCGCTCACGCTCGTTTCGATCGCGTCAGCAGCGGAAACAATCAAACTCGTTTTCGTGTTCGTCTTCGCCGCAGCTGCGTCGCGCTTTCTCCCGAAACGCTTCCACGAGGAATTGGGCGGCAGAACGCTCGCCCTCAAACTCGCCGCGACCGCGCTAATCGCGCTCGGTGTTTATCTCACCGCGTTCTAAGAACCGCTTGTTTTTCGCTTTTAGGCGGCAGTCGCAAGCGTTTTATTCTGAAAACGACAAAAAAACAGCGTGAACAAAATAATGGTGCCGTGGCACAAGCAAATTCTGTACGAACAAATCTGCAAAGATCTTAACAAAAATGCCGCCGAATGGTTGACTACGGACAACGTAGACACGATATCGCGAATAGTCGTTAACGACATGCCTTTAAGCCACGAAGCCGTCAAAAGGGCAATTAATAGACGCGACGGGATGCAGCGGACTCGCGTCATATCTAAACGGCTTGAAAATAAAGTCGCAAGTAAACTCACGAAAATAGGCGAACAAGCAATTGTCAGGTACACGGCACTCATAAATTCTTTAACCGCTTTCGGAAAAATGGGTTTACCCCTTGATGAGGGATTAAACGTTTTAGAGTCTATGGCCGCAAACGGCTACTCGGTTCACGGAATGAAGGAAATTGCCAGCGCCGCGGCGAAAGCCCACGAGAACACCCCAGATGTGATTAAAAAGCGGGCGGCATTCGATCTCGAAAAAATTGCGGCGAAAAACCCGAGTGAAGAAAATCGGTTGTTAAACGCGATAAGGACGCTAGCGATAACGCGAAACGAGAGTTGGGTTGCCAGTAAAACAGAGTTGCATGATTTCGCAAACCACTATTTGCGCGCTGTTTCGAGCGCGGACCACGTTCAACCAGTGATTGAAACAGCATTGCAAACTGGTTGGGAAATAAAGGAAGCGGCGGATTTGATTGAAACCGCGCGCGCGGAAGGTGTCAAACCGAAGAATTTGGAGCATCTCGTTCGCAAAGGCGCAGTCAAGAGCGCCGGTGAGTTTTCCGCGTACGCTGAAGAAAGAAAAAAGTTGAAGATCGGGTTCGCGCTGCACGACTATATCGCGTTGCGCTTCCGGCACGGAGAAAACGCAAAGGTGTTGTCTCCTTTCGCTCGCGACCCTCGAACCGTGGAAACCGCGTTAAAACACGCACAAAACTGGAATACCTCGGTTGAGGAATACTCGGAATCATTAAGCAAAACTAAAGCTAGAGTGAAGGACGCGGGGCGAGAAGGCCCGCTTGAAGAATTCGTTGGGTTGACCGGCGAATTCCATCCGCAGGAAGCGGCTGGTTTGCTCAAACTAGGAATACGCCCGACCTCACGAGAATTAGAGCGTTTGAATTTCTTGAAAAGCGCTTTGAATGTTTCGCGCGGAGATAAAACGCAGTGGCTGCTGGAAATCATACGCAACTACGGAAGCTATTCGCCTACGAATTCGGCGCTGGCGACAATCGCGCGTGCTGAAAAAGCTGGAGTAAAAAGAGAACTTATTCAACATTTGTTCAACAAAAACGTTTTCGCGCCGACAGACGAACTGAGCTTGGAAAAACTGCGTTTTCACGGCGAAGTGGAAAACCAGACTGGCAGAACTGGAAGAAACGTGAACCACGTCGTCTTGCACGAGCTGTTTCCAGAACCAGCGGCAGCGAAGCCAACGGTTGCCGCCGCGGCGTTATCCGTCTACGAATTCTTGAGTACGAAACCGCAGCTAGCGCAGCACGCCGCAAACATCGCAGGAGTTCTTGGAAAGAGCCTTTCGCTTGAAGAACTGCAGCGCGCGAACACTCAACCATTTTGGAGGGGAAAAGCCGCCGACCTCGAGTTCGCAATCGGCGTGGCGGACGCGCTTAAACAACACGATGCCGCAGCTCACGATGCCTGGCTCGACTTCGTCGATAGAATGCAGCGGCCACAAAAAGCCAAGGCTCCGAAACCGCCAACCGAGCCGCCGAAGGCTACCGCCGTTTCAGAGAAACCGCCCGAAATCAACGTCGTGGGCTTGGTTCCGTCGGAATACGCGGATAATTTGAACACTCTCTTAAACTTTTTAGCAGCGCCTTCGAAGAGCATGTTAGTAGCCGGCGGAGGCAAATCGAGCATGAATAAGCAAGCCGTAATCAAACAACTAAAAAAACGAGAAATTTCAAACGCGGACGAAGTTGTGAATTTCGCCTTGAGACACGGGATAATAGTCCAAACTCCGCTCAGACCACGCTTATCGTTGAACGTACAAAAAAACGGCGAGGTTACCCCCGTCGGAAAAAGCGTTATAGACCACGTTCTCGCAGTTTTAAGAAGCGCGAATAGGAGCTAAGCGCCAAAAACACACGCGTCCATTAGTGCTTTCCGAACAAGTAGTCGTGCGCGCGGCGCGAAAACGCGGCGAAATCGAGTTGCTTGTCGCGCAGCGAATCCAGGAATTCCTCGCGCCGACTCATTTCCTTGAGCAACTCTTTCGGAGACGAGTCGTAATTAACGCTGATTTTGCGCAGCGTTTCGCTTGAAGCTAAGAAGTTCGTCGGCTTGAGCGAATCGCTCTCGGCGTCGTACTCGAACAACGCGACGGGCTTGCCTCCCGCGATTTCGCGAATCTCGGTGCAACGTCGCACCTCACGCTGCTTCTTGTTGAACGAATCGTAAAGCGTGAAGCGGCGCAGGACAACGATGAGATTAATCGCGTTCAAGTCTTCGCGGCTCGCGCCAAGCGCGACCAAGCGAGTGAGCGCTTCCTTCGCGTCGTTAGCGTGAAACGTCGCGTACGAGCCCCGCGCCTGTCCCGCAAGCAGCGAATCGAACAACGCTTTGACTTCATCGGCAGAGCGGACTTCGCCGATGATAACGCGGTCTGGACGCATGCGGAGAGTGTCTTTCACGAGATCTCGCAGCGGAATGCCTAAATCCTCGTTCGCAACAATGCGCGCCGCGTGTTTTTGCGGCACGACGATTTCAGGCGTTTCTTCAGTCACGACGACTCGATCCTCGAGGGGAACGAACGAGAAAAGCGCGTTGAGAAACGTTGTTTTCCCCGAGCCCGTATTGCCTGCAACAATCAGCGAAACGTCCGCATAAGCGCAAAGCCAAAGAAACGCCGCTGCTTCGCTTGAAATCGAACCCGAGTTCACGATGTCGAGCATCGTCATTGGACTCGCACGGAATTTGCGAATCGTAATCTCGATTCCGCTCGTCGCAACCGGGTCGATGACAGCGTGCAAGCGCGAGCCGTCGGGAAGCGTGGCGTTAAGCCGAGGATTCTGGAACGTAATCCGCCTTCCAAGCGGCCGGGCCATTTTGTTTACGGCGTCAATCGCGAACTCCGCGTTCGTGATAACGCAGTTCGAGCGCAGCCAACCCTTCTTGCGGTGGAAAACGAATATTGGGCGTTCCACGCCGACGACGCTGATTTCCTCAAGCTCGTCGTCGCGCAGGAAATAGTCAAAGACTCCGAAGCCGCAAACGTTGCGCGCTATCGCCTCAATCATTTCGTCGGCTACGCGTTTGTCTAGAAGCAGCGATTCTTCCTCGCAGATTTCCCGCAGAACGCGCTTGAGTTCCTTGCGAGCCACTGCTTCATCGCTTGCGCCTTCCGCTCGCTCCACGAACTCGCGCGCCACTCTCTCGAGCAACGCTTCGCGTTCGCCACCGAAAACGCGGGGACCGACGACGTTGTAGCCAGCGTTCGCTGTTGCGTCTGCATCGATTGTCCAGCCGAGCGAGCCGAGCGAAACCGAGAGCGCGTCTTCAGGGCACGCGCGCACGCACGCTGGCTTCGCGCCGCCCGCGCCGCATTTTTCGATTGAGCAATGCGCAACGCCGTTCTTGGATTTTTTGGCTTTAACGCAAGACGCGCAGTCGGCGTCCGCCTCACTGCACTGGCGGCAATCGAGAAAAGAAACGTTTTTCGGTTTGAGCGGACACGCTTCGAGGCACAAGCCGCACTTCGTGCATTTTTCTGCGTCGCGCACCAAGCGCATAAAACGCGTTGCCGCTGCCATCCGCCTTTCACCAATCTAGTTTTACTCCGTTGCGTAAGCCGAAGCGCTTCGCTTCGCCTTCAGGCAATTCGATTAGAAAACGCGAAGCGCGCGAGGGAACGAAAAAACGCCAGGGACGAATCGCGGCGATTTGCGTCACTCGTTTGCGCGCGTCCAAGTAAACCGCGTCGAAAACCGGACAAAAAAACGAGTGAATCGAATTTGCACGGCGGCTGCAACGCTCGAAATCAAAGAGAAGCGGCGCGAACGCAGGCGACGAAAACATGATGCCTCGCGCTTTTTTTGCGCTCGAATCGGCAAGCCTCGCCTTGAACAACGCATGCCCTGCTCTGCGGATCGAAACCCAGCGCTCCACGATTAAAAACAAGGCGAGCGCAGCATTAAAAACTTGGTTTTGCCTTAACAATAAGCACACCAAAGCACGAACGCAACGTGATTTCATGAAACGCGTTTTGAAGAGCATAGCAATTATTCCCGATGGCAACCGCCGCTACGCGCGCAAGCGAAGTATAAGCATAGCGCAAGCTTACGCGCGAGGCTTCGAAAAAGCCCGCGAGGTACTGCGTTGGAGCGAGCGCGTGCCGTCAATCGCTTTTTGGGCGTTGTCTCTCGACAACCTCGCGAAACGCGGCGCGCTCGAAAAACGAATTTTGTTCAGCCAAATGAAGCGAAACATCGCCCGCGCGCTCGAAAGCAACGAATTGCGCGATTTAGGCGTCCGCGTGCGCTTCTTCGGAAAACTGGACCTCCTGCCGCGGGATTTGCGCGATGCGCTCGAAAAAGTCGAAAACGCGACTAAAAACAACTCGAAACGCACGGCGAGCATTGGCTTGGCTTACGGAGGAAAAGAAGAAGTGTTCGAAGCAGCCCGCTCGTTCGCGCTAGACCTCAAAAACGGTTCGCTGAACGAACGGCAATTGACGCCGACCGCTTTCGAGCAACGCTTGTGGTACGCCGAATCGCCGGACCTCGTGATTCGCACTGGACGCGTGCAGCGCTTGAGCGGGTTTTTGCCGTTGCAGGCGGGTTACAGCGAACTCTACTTTTCGCAAAAACTTTGGCCTGAATTCTCGCGCGGCGACTACGACGCGGCAATCGAATTCTTCAACCAGAGCGAAGCTCGGTACGGAAAATAAGCGGTTTGCAACGCGGGCGAACGCGTCAATTATAACGGCACGGTAAAAAGCTGGGGAACAATAGAAATTCTGATTGCACGTCGAAGCCTCGGCTTGGTTACTTCAACGGCCAAGTCCGGGTCGAAAAAGTCTTTGAACAACGGCGGCCTCGGCGCGTTAGCTAAATAGTCTACCGGCATCACTTTTTCAGCGTAACTCAAGTTATCGGTGACAACCGCGGGAACGCGTTTCACGCCAAGCGAACGCAGCACGTAAAGCCGGTGGTAACCGTTGTCCAACACAAGTCGCTTGCCTACCGACGCAGTCAAAACCATCGGAAAACCGAAGCCCAAAAGCGTTATGAGTGCTTTCACGGGCGAACCTTCAGCGATGTTCGACAAATCCAATTCCTTCACAGGCTTCGAGATAACGTCGATTATTCGCAAGTCCATGCTGTCCGAAGAATAAAGATAATTCAACGGGTCGATCGTCTTCCTAGTCACGTCGGTCTGCGAAACCGTCAAAGGAAGACAGATGTCGATGAGTTCTGCCGCGCTAGGATTCGGCGGGCATTTCCGCCTCATTAAATCCACGAAGCGCAGGCGAATCGCAAAACTGTATGCGATCAGCTTGTCTATCTCAACCATCTTGAATTCGGTTGAACAGTTTTTGAAAGTGTTCCTGAAAACCGGTTGTTCGCTTAGGTGATCCAATTTCTCGCTGAATTCGGAATCAATTTCGGAAACCTCGATTTCGTCAGCCACGCCTGCCTCGCTCTCTGCCAGAGACAATTTCTTCTCTTGCGCACGCTCCCAGCCAGCGGTGATTTCGTCCGCGCGCTCTAGATCTTCGGGAGAACACTCTTTCAAGTTCTTTTCGAAAACTGGCTTAGTCATCCAGCCGTACAGCAGTTTTTGCTTGGCAAAAATCATCGGCTAAAACTAAGCAACTAAAACTAATAAATCTGTGCTTTCGGTTAGTAAGCGCCAGCCGACACGCCGTGTTTTTCAATCAGTTCCGCGATTACTTTCACGTTTTTTCCAGTCAAGATTTTGTGGATGATTTTTGGTTTCGTAACCGCTTTCGCCGCGCCTTTTTCGATTCCCAAACGCTGCATCGCCTTGAGAATTGGCGCTGGAACGCCCTTGCTTTCCGGATGCAAAATTACGGTCGCGTAATGTTCCGGGACAACCAAGCCAGTGAGTCTTTCGATTAGCACGCTGCCGCAGCGCAGTTTTTTTGAGACAGCCGCACCGCCTAAGCCGCTCAAACCAACCGCGTCGGGATCTTCAAGGCCAACTCTGAAGGTCTTGGGGTTAGGTTCGTACTCCCAACGTTTTTCCTTGCATTTGAGTATAAGCAAATCAAGCGCCGAAGTAACCTGCGACTTCGATAACGGAATATGCAAGTCGTAAATCACTTGCGAGGTGGGAGTAAAAACCAAACGCGGCTTCGCGCTCTCGTGCGCTCCCGCGATTTCGTGAATCTTCAACGCAACTTTGAGAGGAGTCGTTCGCATGGATACCGACCTATAATCACGCATAAAGAAGATTTAAATTCGTTTCAGTTGAGTTCGAAACGCGTTCAAGCTCTAAACACCAAGAGAAAAAATCGGGCAACGCAAGAAAAAACAAGAAAAAACGAGAAAGGCAAAAATCAAAACAAAAACAAAAAAATGAAAACCACGTTTAAGCAGCGTTTATCGTCACGTTGACTTTCTCGCCTTTGCGCGTCTTGACGACGACCGCCTTCTTTCGCACGCGCGTTGCCGTTGCCTTAGTCTTTTTCGCGCGACCTGCTTTCTTCAGGCGGCGGCTGATTTTCTTTTTCTTGACTTGCGCCTTCTTCTTCGCCGACGCGATTCCGACGGCTTTCCCTCGCGCCTTCGCTTTGGCGCCGATTTCGGCCGCGGCTTTTCGCACGCTGCGCGTCGTCTTGCGCCCCGCCTTGCGCACCTCGCTTTCCACGTCGCCGAGCTCGCGCGACACGCGCGCAATCCGCTTCGTCGCGCGGCGCACGCTCTTCATCTCGCGCTTCAACGCGTTTTTTATCGAACCGAGTTCAAGCCCTTGCGATGAAAGAAGGCGCGAGTTGTCTTCCTGCGTTTCGCGCGAAGCGGTTTTTTCCGCGAGCGAATCGATTTTGTTTTCGATGCCGGCAAGCTTATCATCAACCGAATCAAGCGACAACGACGTTCCGCCGCTGCCGCGGGCTCGCGCATTTTCCTCGAGCGCGTCCGAGAGACGCGCGGAAACTTCAGTCATTCGCGCGGCAACCGCCCGAACGCTGTCAACGTACTCGCTAGCTTCGCGGTTTAGCGCGGCGAACGCGTCGAGTTTCGCAACGAATTCGCGTTTTACTTCATCCTGCGTTTTTTGGAGGTCCAACTGCATCTCGTGAATCGAAGCGAGCGCGGAATCGACTTCGTCGATTTTGTCGTTGAGCAGTGCTAGTTTCGCAGCGACTTCGTCGCTCGCGCGGATTGCCGGCTCAGCCGCCACGCGTTTTGTTTGAACCGCAGCGGGCGCTTCAATTATGACGTTCGTCTGAGGCGCGGGTTGCGAAACGTTGGAAACGCTCGTTTCCGTTCCCGCGACAATCGCGTTCTTCTGCAGCGCGGCGCGCACTCCGTCGTTGAAAGCGCGGCGCTTGATTTCCTCGATGTTCGCGGAGAGTTCGTTCGTCAAATCGAAGATTTCTTGTTCGACGTCACTACGGCTCATGTTCTTTACCTCCAACTCCAGAAGCTTGTTTTTCGGTGCGTCGACAGCCGTATACAACCGTTCGAGGCTCGTCTTGACGCGCGGACTAATAACGACCACTAAAAACCACCTTAAACGCTTTTTTTTTCAAGAAGCTGCGCCAGGACGCCCGCGGTTCTCGTTTCGACCTTCCTTTTTCACGCCTTCCTTCGAAGCGTTCCACACGTCGTTCGCTGCATCGGATTCGCTTTCCGGCGTTGGTGCGGTTTTATCCACCTGCTTCTTCAACGAGCGCAAGCGGTTAACGTAAACATCGTTCTGCTCGTCATCCCCGCCCGTTCGAAGCCTGCCGCTTAAAACGACGACTGCGAGCGCAACAACGATTATCAAAGCAATAATCCACGTATTCGAGCTCGCGGCGACGAAGAAGCCCGTTAACCCGCTCGCGCGCGACTCGATCTTCGAAATGTTCTGCACGCCGACTACCTTGTCCCCGCTCTTGATTTTGAGAACGACACCGCTAGCCTCCTCGTCGGTAGTGCGCTTCACGAGAACAGTCATCGTTCGGTTGGATTGCGGCGGAATCACGAAACCCGACTCGGTGGCGTAAGTCCAGTTTTCAGGCAAGCCTTCGAGCGCGACGCTCAAATTATCAATCGGCTCGCCGCTCGGATTCTCGATGTTAACGAGGAGTTTGACAGTCTCGTCTTGCGCCACTTTCGTCACGCTCGTCTGCGCAGGCGCCAAAGGCGTTTTCGGCGCGCAAGACGCGACGCGCACTTCGACGTACGCTTTGTCCGAAACTTCGCGCGAATAAACGTTTTCACCGCTCGTCGCCTTCAACCCGAGCTGGTAAACGCCGGGCTGCAAGCGCGTTCCGTCGATTTTGACTTCGAACGACTGCTTCTCTCCAGCGCGCGCCTCGATATTGCGAGTCGCAACCAGCGCCCAATCTGGATCGCTGACGTCAAGCGCGTAAATGTCTTTGCCCGTGCCGGTGTTTTCGAGCTCAACATCAAAACCGTTCACGCCGCAAGTCGACGCCTCGACTACGCTCGGCGCGGCCAAGCGCACGCCGTAAGAATGCTCGATTTCGACGCAGACTTCCTTTTCCGCTACGACAACGCCGTTTCTCTGCGCTTGAACAACAGTGTAATAACGGCCTCCCGAAGCGGAGTGCGTAGGCGCAACGCGCACGACGAGTTCAGCGATTTCATTGCGTTCGAGAGAAACGTAGTCGCTGCTGACGCCCGCGTTCAGCACGTCCTTGTCACCCATCAAGCGAATGTTGTAGCTCGCGGCTGCGCCGATGTTGCGCAGCGAAACGGGAAAACGCGCGTACTCGTCCGGTCGAATGGTTTTGCACTCGCTCGCGCCGTAAGCGTCGACGAAACGCGCTTCGTAAGCCGTTGGATCGAAATAACCGACGAGTTCGAGCCTGCTGCGCACGAACTGACCGCTAGGCGTCGTATCCGGCGTATAGTAATTCGCGCAGTAATCGATAGGCGAATCAATATAGTAACTCGATTCAACGCTCGGGCGAACGGAAACGCGAATGTCGCGCGAAAGCGTTTCGCACGCCGCGTCGCCGGACGCATCGCAAACGGTTGCAGTCACGGTTACAGTGTCGCAACCGCGCATGATTTCCGGTGCGGTAACGCGAAGCGTCGCGCCGCGCGAACCGCGAGGCGAAACAACGCTATCATAATAGTCGAACGACGCTGCAAGGTTGCCGCTCGCGGAAACAGCCGAAAAAGAAACGATCTGTGATTCAGCGCTCGGATTAGAAACGTAAACGAAAACGTTCGCGGTGCGCGAAGCGTAAAGCGATAGACTCGAATAAGAAACGCTGAGCGTC
>CAITNU010000010.1 GCA_903893865.1 uncultured Microcaldota archaeon | reverse complement strand
CGTAATGGCTTGCTTCGACGGATTCGTTTTAACGCACGAAATCTCGCCCGTCGACATTCCCACGAAAGAAGAGATTGCTGCTTTTTTGCCTCCGTTCAAGCCCAAGCACTCGCTCGACGTGACTGCGCCCGAGTCGTTCGGAACTTACGCCGCGCCGGAACATTACCAGGAAATCAAGCTGCAACAGCACGAGGAAATGCTTGCGACGCTGCCCGCGATAGAGCGAATCGCGGCGGAGTTCGAGAAAAAATTCGGTCGCAAACAGCACGCGTTTTTTGAAGATTATCGCGGTTACGCCGCTGCTGGCGCGAAAACGGTTTTCTTCACTCTCGGCTCCCTTGCGGAAACAACGGAAGTCGCGGTAGACGAGCTGCGCGCTCGCGGAGAAAAAGTCGGTTTAATCCGTTTGCGCTGCCTCAGGCCTTTCCCGACAGAAGCGCTCGTCAAAGCTTTCGCGAAAACAGAACGGGTAATAATAATCGAGAAAGACGTTTCGCTTGGCTACGAAGGCGTTCTCGCGAGCGAACTCAAAGCCGCGTTTTACGATTCCGCAGCGTCCGCAGCGAAGCCTAAAATTATGGGTGTCGTGAACGGGCTCGGAGGGCGCGAAGTCACCGTACGCGACGTGATTTCGCTTTACGATAAAAACAAAAAGTAGCGTGAAACGAAGTGGCGTAGCGCGAAACGAAAAAAGCAGTTGGCTGGCGTTTCAAGGCGTCAAGGCCGTTTGCTTTGCTTCTTCTCGAAAAAAGATTTAGGCCGCCACTCTTTTTTTTCTATGAGCTTGATTTCGTCGTGAACGTAACCGCGGACTACTACCAGCAAAGCGATCATTGCAACCGTGCGCATCAAGTCGTCGAGGAAAGCTAACAGCCGCGCTTGATTATCGCCTTGAAAAGCCAACGCGTGCCCGCTCAAGACGTGAAAAACGCTCCCGAGTCCAAGCGTAACCGCGAGAAAAACCAGCACGGGCAGCGAACGCGATTGGTATTGCCCTCGATACGCAACGAACGCGTAAATAATCAGAATCGGCGCGAGCACTAGAGCGAAGATTTCAAGGAACTGGTGAGCCAAAAAAAGCAAGTCCGGACTCAATTCAGCCAACAGAAACAAATGCACTAAGCCGCACCCAAAAACTTTTTTCCCGCACCTAACTAAGAAAATGAACGCATTGTTTTAAAACGTATCCCCCGCGATTTTCCCGCTTTAAAATTCACGCCTTCACTTAAAAACCGTTTAAATTCCCTTTTCGATTTCTATTTCGATTTCTCTGCCATTTCACGAGCTGTCGCCGCACTCGCACTTGAGTTCCCGCAACGCGCCTGCGAGTTCGTCGATTCCGCTCTTCTCCCAAGCGCTCACGCGCAGAACGCGTTCCCGTCGTCCCACCTCGCGCAACAACTCGCGCAAACGCTCGTCGACCGCGTCGAGTCCGCCGCACCGCTCGCCAGCGAATTCGGAAAGCGAACGACCGCTGCCTTTGGCGCGCTTCACCACGAGTTTGGCTTCAGTTTTCTCCAGCAAATCCGTTTTGTTAATCACGCAAAGCGTGGGCAGCGCGTACTTCAACTCTTGAACCGCGCTCAACGCTTTCAGCAGAAGCAAATCCGACTCGCTCGCCGCAGCCTCGTTGTCCACAACGAAAAGCACCGCATCCGCGACTCGCGGCAACAACGGCGCTCGGCCCTCGAGCAGGAAAAGCTCTAACGAGCCGGCGGTATCGCACAACAACCAGTCGCACTCCGCTGCTGCGGAGTCAAGCGCGCGAAGCGCGCCAGCGTTTTTCGCGAAGTCAGCGTAAATCTTCTTGAGCGCGCCGCCGGGACCGAGCTTGTACTCGCGCATGACGCTGCGCGCGTTGTAGTATTTGCGCAAGTCGAAGCAAGGCTCGTAAGGCAAGCGGTGAGCCGCGGGATCCAAATTCGCTACGCTCGTCTGGAGTCCTTGCTTGCCCGCGTGTCCAGCGAGCGCGTAAGCGAGCGTCGTCTTGCCGACTCCGCCGCCGCCTATCAACGCTATCCGATAAGCCATTCGCAATTCCCCACCCGAACGATTATCTAAGAATTAACTTAACGCGGCTTGACTTAAAAATAGGGCTGAAAAAACAGAAAAAACGTAAAAAAGGAAAAGAGAGAAAAAACGCTTTTTGGGTTTTTGTTCTAAGCGTTTTTCTCCGCCAGGTCGCCGAGGTACGGCAGCTTGTATTTTTCGCCGCTGTAAGCCTTCCACATTAAGAACAGCCAGAGCAGGAATACAGCCAAACCGTACAACGCCCAAATTATTTTGAACAGCAAGACGCCAAAACCGAGCGTCAAAAAGCCGAACATCATGCCGGCGATGTTGAGCACGACATTGACTACGACCAGCACGACCGTGAGTAGGATGCTTTGCATGGCGTGAAATCGCACGTACTTGTCTTCCTTTTCCATCAAGTAGATTATGACTCCGGTGACGATGAAGAGGACGTAGGAAACCGCGGCCATCAAGTTCGCGTTACCCGCGTTTCCCTTGCCTGCGTTTCCGCTTTTTTCACGCTGTGCTTTAGCCATTTCCAAACCAACTCCCAAATAGCCTTTCGATGCTGAACGTTTCCCGTTCCTTTATTTTAATTTTTTATTTTCTTTACTTCCGCTTCTTGTGGGCGGAGACGGCGCGGCGAATCAATTCGCGGTGGTACTCGCTCACGCGTTGCTCGTACTCCTCAATCGGGAAAATGACTTTACCGCTCTGGTAAACCATGAGCCCGACTACGACGACGGCAAGCCAGAACAGGAACGCGGCGACCGGCCCGAGCAACACGCCGAGAATGTCCTCGTTCGAGAAAAAGTAAGGCGCGCCCATGCTCCAGCCGAACAATTGCGGTATCGCTTCGGGACGCACAGTCGCGTAACCGATTTTTTCAACGGTAACGAAAATCCAGTAAGCCGCTTCAGCGACTTTCATTATCGCGGCGAGGATGATGAACGCTCCCGCGAGCTTCAGCAAGTGCAGCCTCCTGCCGCCGACTTTAAACCAAATGATTCTGTGCATTTTCCAACCACCCGCTTGCGTATTTTTGCATCGCTTGGTTAACGGTATTTAAGCGCTTACGGAAACGGAGTTTAAAAACCCGCTCCCTCGCAAATAAAAACCAGCGCGCACAAAACCTTTCCGCGCGACGGGCCTGTAGTCGAGTGGTTAAGACGTCGCTCTTACACAGCGAAGACCCGGAGTTCGATTCTCCGCAGGCCCACTTCTTTTACACGAGTAGCGTGCCTAAGAAAGTCGCATGCCTACGAAAACAAATTAAGCCGTTTCTGCGTATTTTGCTATGCTTGGTGATTCGTTTTGACTGACTGCTTGTATCTCAACGACTCTTACTTGCGCGAATGCCAAGCGCGAGTCGAGCGCGTCGACGGCAAACGAGTGTTCGTCGACAAAACCGTTTTTTATCCTCAAGGAGGCGGCCAACCGAGCGATACGGGAAAAATCGTTCGCGCCAGCGATGCGGTTGAATTCAAAGTTGAAAAAGTGTTGAAGGAAAGCGGAGAAGCCGCGCACTACGTTGACCGCGAGGGGCTCGCGGCAGGCGATTCGGTGCGATTGGAAATCGATTGGGCGCGCAGGCACAAGATAATGCGCATGCACACTGCCGCGCACGTGCTAGGCTTCGTCATGTTCTCGCGCGGAGTCCTCGTCACCGGAAACCAGCTAGGCGACGCGCTAACGCGCTTCGATTTCAACCTCGAGGCGGGACTGCACAGGGAAGCGCTCGAGGAAGGCGTGGCTGCAGCCAACGAGTTGCTGCGCAGCGGAGCCGAAGTCAAAGCTTTCGAGCTTCCAAGAGAAGAAGCGTTAAAGATTCCCGGCGTAGTCAAGCTCGCGGACAAGCTGCCGCCGGCAATCGAGCGCCTCCGCATAGTGCAAATCGGGGATTTCGACGCGCAGGCTGACGGCGGAACTCACGTTCGCTCGCTTTCCGAAGTCGGGCAACTGCGCATCGAAAAAATCGAGAACAAGGGCGCGGCGAACAAGCGCGTCTACTTTTCGTTGTCGAACCCCGTTTAAGCAACGGTTTTAAAACCCCGCGTCAAAACTTTACTTCGCTGCCGCAGTAGCTCAGCCATCTGTTGCCTGAACCGTTTTTATTTTTGGGCACGGACTGAAATGGGAGAGCGTTCGGCTGAAGACCGATGTGTCGGGAGTTCAAATCTCCCCTGCGGCACTCGCAATTCGCAACTCTCAACGGACGAGTTATTAACTGCTTTCCACCAATTAAACACCGGGAAAAAACGGAGGCGAAGAAAAAATGCGCGATTCAGCTTTCAGGAAGAAGCAAAAACGAAAAAAACACGCTCGATAGAAAACAAATCAACTTTCCGCGTTCTGAAAACGTCTTTTTTTTCGCACGCTTTTGTTTGTACTCCTCTGCGGCATGCTCTTTTTTTAGAAAATTAGGCTTGGCTTAAGCTGCAGTACCTGAGCGACGCTCATTCACTCGCCGCGCCGGCCACTAGAGCGTAAGTGTAAAACTCGTCCCAAAGCTCGTGGTATTTTAACGGTTCTTTTTCTATCTCGGAATACTCCTTGATGAATGTTGCAAATTCGCGCCATTTTTCCCTGTGTTCCTGCGCAAGCTGGGTGAAAGACAGGCGCAAAGACAGTAGGAACCACCGCTTGCACTCCCACTCGATTATGGAAAAATTGCGCGCTAGACCTATGAGCAAGTGGTTGATAAAAAAATAAACAAAAACGAGTTGGAAGGTTGCCATGAACATGCTAACTATGAAGAAGGCTGCATCAAATGAAGCAAACAAAGCTATTATCATGCTCCCGAAAAATACGATTGGGATTCCGAAAAAGGCGCACAACCAGAAAAGCATGAACTGGGAGGAGTATATCTTCATCAGGGTTTCCTTTCCGAGCTCGTCGACAAAAACTAGTTGCTTGATGCTCGTGAATTTCCTTTCGTGGAATTCGCCGATAAGCGCGTTTTCAAACTTTTGCCAGAATTCGTTGTATTTTCCGTAAAGCGCGCTGCGCATTTCGTCAAGCGTGAAGCCCTTCTCGTTTGCGTGCGTCCAAGCGTCCAAAAAATTAAAAACAACGAATTCGGAGGGACTTAAGTCGGACGGGGTTCTCGTTTTCAACAACACCGTGATTTTATCCCCGGCGTGGTCAACTTCAATGATTTTCTTGTCTTCCAGGCGCAAAAGCGTGGCAAGAAACGACTTGAATGAAAACCTGGCGTGGGTAAGGAATTCCACGAGCCCTGGGGAATAATCAAAAGGCGGCTTTTCAAAATAGTTTGCCATGCGAAACACCAAGACGTTCTCGTTGAGTTAGGCATACGAATTCTAGTCAGACCGTCCGCTTGGGGAAAGTTGCTCTCCCTGACCGACAGAATTTCAGAGACAGACCTCATTTCCTAGGAAATGAAAAACGAGCGAGAATAAAAACGTTTTTTAAAGCTTGCTAGACAGACCTCATTTCCTAGGAAATTTTGCGGCACTCTGACATGTAAGCGCCAATCTAGAGCAGAAACGAGTTATCCCACTCAATTCCCACAACGTTTTTATTAGATGACACGCTTTTATTTAAGAGAATTTAACAATGTCCCGCCGAAGATGAGTTAAAATGGCTAAACTGGAACTAGTTAAAATCGATTCCAAAGGACGAATAGTCTTGCCGCAAGCGTTCCGCGAATCCTTGCGGTTGCGCGAAGGCGACAGGACGTTCTTAGCGCTTGACGAAGAAAACGAGCGGATAATCATTAGTCCCGGAGCAGAACGAAATCTCACGTTAATGGAAATCGAGATGGGCGACAAGCCGGGCACGCTCGCGAAACTCGCTACAGCGCTCGCGCGCGAAGGCGTCGACTTGATTTCAACGGAGTCGCACTCACTCGACCGCAGTCGCAACGCGGTTTGGCGCGTTCTAGCGAACACTGCGGCGGTAAAAAACTGGGACAAGTTAAAGAAACGGCTGCGAGAAGCGGGTGCGGTAAGCGTCAAAATCCATAAAATGTAATCCCGGTGAGGTTGGAATAGGTACTTGAGAAAGAACGGAGCACAAAGCTCGGTGGTGGTGTCATGGCGTTACGAGTTCCAGAAAAAGTATTTATGAGGTTTCACCGCGACGCTAAAAAAAGTAACGTGGTGCCTCAACTTGGAGTAATGGGGAACGAAACATACGACGGGGTTTCAACCGGAGTCATTAAACGGGGTGGCCAAGTCGCGGAATGTATAAACGTCTATCATATTCCTTTGCCCCTGATAGGGAAAGCGCGTCTTGAAATGTTTGAGAAAAGACTCAGGACAATAGGATTCGCATATTCGGATAAAAGTGAAAGAATGATTGAAAGAAAATATGGAGGGAGATTTGCTAAGGTAAAAGCTTCCAAAGGTCTATGCCCTATAGAAGCAGATAAATTGGGGCCATCCAACTTCCAACACGAAGTGTGGGTTTACGTTATGCCATCAGACTCTGAAGGGCGGCTACCGAAAACCGTGCGAATTGCGGCGATCACAGGAGATGCCGGAGCACGCTTCCGTAAGTTCGGGGCATTAACCAAAAAAGAAATGGTTGAATTGATTACAATTACGCACCTTGGAAGCGGCAAAAAAACCGGCGGGTTCGTTGGTGCAGTTGAAAGAGAATTAACGAAGTTTTTTAAAGAACGCAACTTAAAGCGAGTTAATAAACCAGTTGCAAAATCATTAAAATAAGGTTGTTAGATAGGTATCTCGGCAGAAGCTTCAAGAAGAGCTATTCAATGGCGAGAAGCTGGCGCTCTCCATTTAAAACTTTCGAAACGTTTAAATACTGGTTCGCTTCAAATAGTGGGAAAATAGTGGGATTAAATAGAGGTGGAAATAGTGAAAATCGAGCGAGAGGATTGTCTTCACCGCGCTTCGTGCGGAGCGTGCTTCGCTAGCTCGACCGCTATCCATCGCGATTCCCAACAAAGGCAGGCTCAGCGAAAACGCTAAAACGCTTTTACGCGACGCCGGCTTCGAATTCTCAATGGGCGAACGCGCTTACGCCAGCGAAAGCAAGAAATTGCGAATAATGTTCGCGCGTTCCCGCGACGTTCCCTTTTACGTTGGAGGCGGGTTCGCCGACCTCGGAATCACGGGAAAAGACATAGTCGCGGAGTCGGGCGCGAGCGTTGCGACGCTGCTCGAGTTGCCGTTCGGCTTCTGCCGGTTAGTGCTCGCCGCGCGCGGCAACAACGGCGTTTCCAGCGCTCGCGACTTGAACGGCAAGCGCGTGGCGACGAGTTTCCCGAATTTGGCTCAACGTTTTTTGGCTGAGTACAGCGTGATCGCGCGAGTCGTTCGGTTGGAAGGCGCGGTCGAGGCGAGCGTTACCGCTGGCATCGCTGACGCGATAATTGATTTGACTAGCACCGGCGCGACACTGAAGGCGAACGGACTGCGGGAAGTCGAGTGCTTGCTGAAGTCTAGCGCAGTCCTCATCGCGAACCGAAGTGTTGCCGAGAGCGCGGAAGTCGCTGAATTCGTTGAAAAGCTTGCTCGAGAGGCGAAAAAGAAGTGTTGAAAAAACGATTGAATGAACTAACGGAAAACGAGCGAAAAGCCTTGTTCGAGCGAAGCACCTCGAAATCATCGGTTAAAGCGTTTGAAATAGCGAGGAGCATTTTCGATGAAGTCAGGAAGAACGGCGATGAAGCGGTGCTCGTTTACTCCCAGAAATTCGATTTTTATGACGGCGCGTTTGAAGTTGAAGAAAAAGAGTTGAATCGAGCGCTCGCCGAAATCCGGATTGAATTGAAGAAAGCTTTAGAGGAAAGCGCTGAACGCATTCGAAGATTTGCTGAAGCGCAGAAACCGCAGGAAATGCGGCGCATCACGAACTGCGGTTGGGTTAAAACCACGCCAATACGCCGCACAGGAATATACGTTCCTGGCGGAACCGCCGCGTACCCGTCAAGCGCGCTTATGACAGTGATTCCCGCGCGAGTCGCAGGCGTCAAAGAAATCATCGTCTGCACGCCGCCGAACGCGAGCAAAACCTTGCTCGCGGCACTCGCGATTGCAAAACCCGACAAGATTTTTCGGGTTGGTGGCGCGCAAGCTATTGCAGCGATGGCGCTTGGAACGCAGAGCGTGCCGAAGTGCGACAAATTGTTTGGTCCGGGGAATGCTTTCGTTAACGCTGCGAAAACGCTGGCTGCAGCGGAAGGCGTCGCGATTGATTGTCCTGCGGGGCCAAGCGAAGTGCTCGTAATCGCGGACGCTAGTGCGGAAGCGCGGCTTGTTGCAGCGGATTTGTTGGCGCAAGCTGAGCACGACGAAAATGCTTGCGCGGTTTTGGTTTCAACGAACGAAAAACTCGTGAGCGAAGTCGAAAAAGAGCTTAACAAACAACTAGAGGGCTTGCCGAGGCGAGCGATCGCGGAAAAAGCGCTTCGCAGCAACGGCGCGTTGCTTGTAGCTGAAAGCGTTGGTGAAGCCGCCACGTTCGCAAACGAGTACGCGCCCGAACACTTGGAATTGTTAGTAAAAAAACCGGACGAGTTGCTGCAAAAAATCGAGAACGCGGGAGCAATTTTCCTAGGACGGTGGACGTGTGAAGCAGCTGGTGACTATGCTGCTGGACCAAACCACGTTTTGCCTACGAGCGGGCTAGCTCGAGCGTTTTCCGGCCTCAGCGTCGAGAGCTTCATGAAGCAGACTACGGTCACGAAGCTCGATGAGACGGAATTGCGGGAAATCGAAAAAACGATTGCAACGATAGCGCGGGCTGAGGGACTCGAAGGTCACGCGCGTTCAGTGGAGGAAAGATTCAAGTGACGATTGAAAAAGTTCGTAAAACAGTGCGTGAAATCGCGCCTTACGAATGGGAGGCTTCAAGCGCGGCGATAGCGAAGCGCTTCGGCTTGCGCGAAAACGAAGTCAAGCGCTTCGACACGAACACGTCGCCGTTTCAAGCGCAGTTTGAAATCGACGAAAGCGGCTTGAACGAGTATCCGGATCCTTCTTACGCCGAGTTAAGCCAAGCGATAGCGGAATACGTTGGTTGTGACGCGAAGCGCGTAGTCGTAGGCGCTGGAGCGGACGAGATTCTTGAAGTAATCGCGAAAACGTTCGTCGACAATGGCGACTCGGCAGTCGTTTCGACGCCGACTTACTCGATGTATCGAATAGTCGTCGAACAAATGGGAGGACGCGCGTTAAGCGTTCCGCGCGAAAGCGATTTTTCGCTAGACAACCGCAAACTGATTGAAGCAAGCATAGGCGCGAAAGCGGTTTTCGTTTGTAATCCAAATAACCCTACGGGAAATGCGGCGCCGCTCGAGAAAATCAAGGAGTTATGCGAAGCAGCGCAAACGCCAGTAGTAGTCGACGAGGCGTATTACGAGTTTTGCGGCGAAACTGCCGTGAACGAAAAAAACGCGATAGTCGTCCGAACGTTCTCTAAAGCCTTCAGTTTGGCGGGCGCGCGCGTCGGTTACGCGGTTGCAAGCGAAGAAATCGCTGCGGAAATGAACAAGGTTCGTCCTCCGAATAGCGTCAGCGCTCTTTCCGTTCGCCTCGCATTGAAATCGCTTGAAAAACAAAACCAAGCGCGAATGCGGGAAAACGTTGTGAAAACAATCAGCGAAAGGGAACGCTTGCGGCGCGAATTCGAAAAACTCGGCTTGCTCGTTTACCCTTCGCAAACGAATTTCCTGTTAGTAAAATTCGAGAGCGAGGATGCGGCGCAACGAGTTTTCGAGTCGTTGCTTGCGCGAGGCATGGTCGCCCGCAATTTTTCGCGGAAAATAAGTGGTTGCTTGCGTTTTACCGTTCGCTCTCCTTCGGACGACGACTTGCTGGTCAGCGCAATCAAAGAGGTGTTTGAAAAATGAGGAAAATCGCGGTTGTGCTTGACCAGGACGGGACGCTTACGCCTAACGACACGATACTTGATTTTTACGCGGTGTTCGGCAAGCGCGAGCGAGGCGAACGCGTTTACGAGTGGAGCAAGAACGCGCCGGAGAGAATCGAGCGAGAGTTCAGGATTCCGAAAAACAACGTTTACGAGTCAATCGACGTCGAGCTCATCGCGCGCGAAATCTTTCGCGAGAACGGTGCAATCAAAAAACGCGTTTTCAAGGAAATTGCCGAGCGAGCGGAATTGTTCAACGGCGTCGAAGAATTCGTCGCCGCGCTGCGCGGCGAAGGTTTCTCCGTTTTAGTGGCTAGCGCGACTTACGAGCCAATAATGCGAGCTTTTGCGAAACGCGTAGGAATCGCGAGCGAAAACGTTGGCGCAACGAAGCTCGCGCTCGACGCCGCTGGGAACGCCGTTGGATTCGTAGGACCAGTTATGGAACGCGAAGCGAAAGCGGATTTCGTGAAGCGAGTTTCAAAAAAGACGCGAATTCCGTTGGCGCGCTTCGTTGGAATCGAAGACAGCGCTTCAGACGACCCGTTTCTTGACGCGATTAGCGGCGCGGGCGGATTGTCAATCAAGCTAAACGTCGAACCGGATTTTAGAGCGATTACGAAGAAGATTTTGAAGTTTGCGGAAAGGTGATGAAAAATGCAGAGAACAGCTAAAATCGAGAGAAAGACGACTGAAACGCAAATCAGCATCGCGCTGAACGTCGATGGAACCGGCGTTTACGAAATCGCTACGGGAGTCGGCTTTCTGGACCACATGCTGTGCTTGTTCGCGAAACAAGGCAAATTCGACTTGAAAATTCAAGCCAAAGGCGACTTGCAAATCGACGAACACCACACGGTGGAAGACGTGGGAATAGCACTAGGCAGCACGTTCAAGCAAGCGCTCGGAGACAAGCGCGGAATCTCGCGTTATGGCTTCTTCCTTTTGCCGATGGACGAGGCGTTAGCGCAAGCCGCGCTCGACCTCAGCGGCAGACCGTGTCTCGTGCTGGACGCGGAATTCAAACGCGAGCGCGTCGGTGACTTGAGCACCGAACTAGTATATGATTTCTTCGAGGCATTCGCGCAAAACGCGGGCGCGAACGTGAATTTGCGCGTCAGCGGGCGCAACGAACACCACAAGATTGAGGCGTTGTTCAAGGCGTTTGCCCGCGCGCTGCGCGCCGCGTGCGCCAGCGACGAGCGCGAGCAGGGCGTTCCGAGTACTAAGGGGATTTTGTGAAACCGAGAATTGGAATCGTTGATTACGGGGCCGGAAACTTGTTCAGCGTTCGCGGCGGCCTAGCGGCAGCAGGAGCGCGAGCCGCGCTCGTGAAAACCTCTGGCGAAATCGCTGCGTGCGACGCGCTCGTAATCCCCGGCGTCGGCGCGTTTGGCCCAGCCATGCGAAAACTCGAGCCGCTCCGCTTGACGATAGAGGAATTTGCTTCGTCAGGAAAGCCTTTGCTCGGAATTTGTTTGGGAATGCAGGTTTTCCTCGAGTCTAGCGACGAGAGTCCTGGCGTTCGCGGCTTCGGTTTTTTTGAAGGTGGAGTAAAGCGGTTCCCGTCCAGCGTGAAAATTCCGCAAATCGGGTGGAATCAACTCCGGTTTCGCGGAAACTGCCCTTTGTTTCGTGAATTGAAAAACGGCGAGTACGCGTACTTCGTCAATTCTTATTATGCAAAACCGAAGGACGAAGGCGTTATTTCCGCAGATTCGAACTACGGCGTTCGCTTCGCTTCAGCCGTTTGGCGCGAAAACGTTTTCGCTACGCAGTTCCACCCGGAAAAAAGCGGCGATACAGGAATCGCCATGCTCAAAAATTTCGTGGAGTTGGCGAAGAAATGATTGAATTCGAAGTTATTCCGGCGATTGACTTGCTCGACGGCGAGTGCGTGCGGCTAGTGAAAGGCAAACCGAAAGCCAAAACAACTTATTCGGGCGACGCAGCCAGCGTCGCGTTAGCGTTCGTAGCTTGCGGAGCGAGAACGCTGCACGTAATAGACTTGAATGCCGCGCTAGGCAACGGAAGCAACGCACCAGCAGTCAGAGCCATAATCAAAGCGGTTCGAGGCAAGGCGCGCGTTCAAGTCGGAGGCGGAATCCGCGATGCAAGACGCGCAAAGCGACTGTTTTCATTGGGAGCCGACAGAGTCATGGTTGGAACCGCCGCTTTCACACCCGAACTCGAAAAAATAACGCGTTGCGGCGAAACCCTCGCAGCAATAGATTACACTCGCGGAGCAATTCAAGTAAAAGGCTGGACTAGCCAAGCAACGAAGATGACGCTAGAAGTCTTGAGAACCCTGGAAGACCAAGGCGTTGCTGGATTCCTCGCGACCGACGTTGAACGCGACGGAACGCTGAAGGGAACGCGAACGGGAACGCTCGAAACGCTCGTCGCTGCGACTAGACTCCCGGTTTACGCTGCGGGCGGCGTCGCCGCCCTTGACGATGTCCGCGAAACAGCCCGCGCGGGCGCCGCAGGCGTCATCGTAGGCAAAGCGCTTTACGAAGGAAAATTCACGCTCGAGCAAGCGTTGGAGGTGGCTGAGCAATGCTAGCAAAGCGCATTATTCCTTGCCTCGACGTGTGCGACGGACGAGTAGTCAAAGGCGTGAACTTCGTCGGCTTGCGAGACGCAGGCGACCCGAGTGAGCTTGCGGCGCGCTACAACGACGAAGGAGCAGATGAACTCGTTTTCCTAGACATTACCGCGTCCGTGGAAGGCAGAAAGATTTTCCTAAACGTTTTGCGTAGAACCGCGGAACAATTGTTTATTCCGTTGAGCGTTGGTGGCGGAATGAAGACAATCGAAGACGTGCGTGAAGCGCTAGCTAATGGCGCGGACAAAGTCTCGTTGAACACGATGATAGTCAAAAACCCTGAACTCTTGCACGACACAAGCGAAGAATTCGGTTCGCAATGCATCGTGGCATCAATCGACGCTAAACGCGTTGGCGAATCGTGGCGCGTTTTCACTTACGGCGGCAGAACGCCAACCGAAATCGACGCAATCAAGTGGGCGAAGCGCTGTGAAAGCCTCGGCGCAGGAGAAATCTTGCTTACGAGCATGGATGCTGACGGCACGAAACGCGGTTTCGACTTGAAACTAACGCGCGCGGTGTGCGACGCAGTTCGAATTCCAGTTATAGCAAGCGGCGGAGCTGGAACTAAACAAGATTTTGCGGACGTCTTCGAAAAAACCGGCGCGGACGCCGCGCTGGCGGCAAGCGTATTCCACTATGACAAGACGAGTGTTAAGAAAATCAAGAAATTCTTGAAAAACAGAGGAGTTGAAGTGAGATGAAACAATTGTACCCGTTAATAATTCAAGACGCGGACTCGAAGCAAGTGCTCAGCCTCGTTTACGCCAACCAAGCAACCATAAAAAAAATGCTGGAGACCGGCGTCACGTGGCGGTACAGTCGCAGCAAAAAACGCGAAGTAATGAAAGGCGAGGAAAGCGGTAACACGCAGCGCGTCGTCGAATTACGCAAAGATTGCGACGGCGACGCTTTCCTGGCAATCGTGCGCCCGAATGGGCCAGCGTGCGGAGAAGGATACGAAACTTGTTTTTACCGAAGTGTTGGCGGTAAAATTAAAGGCAAGCGCAAATTCAATCCGACTAAAGTGTACTCGAAAACTCGTTTTCTTGAAGAACTTTACGCGGTAATCAAGCAAAGAATCAAGGAAAAACCGAGCGATTCGTACACAGCTAAAATAGCTGGCAAGAAAAACAAGGTCATCGGCAAGTTGTGCGAGGAAGCGAACGAGTTGACCGCAGAAAAAAACAATAAACGCAAAATAATGGAGGCGGCGGACTTGCTTTACTTCGCGCTCGTCTTGCTGGCGGCAAAACGCGTAGAGTTACGCGACGCGTGCGCTGAACTGGAAAAACGAAGACGAAACAAAAGGTAGTGATGTCAGACGTCCGCTAAGACGAAGTTGCTCTGCCTGAGCGACACCGCGTATAGGCGTCATCTAGACACACACCGCGTTTCCGCGGAAATAAGGTGTCCAAGCTCTTGTTAAATTCACGGCGCTTCCAGCCTCGACTCAATGGTTTTATTATCCGCCGCATAAAGATGTAATGGGTGGTTTTGTATGCCGAAACGTGCAGCAAAGATTTTTGTAAAAAAGTTTGGTGAGCATGTCAGTCCGCTTATGGAGAGGGCGCGACCGCCAATGCCTCAAGTTGAAGGGAGCACTGTGCATTTGATAGCGCCGCACTTAATCACGTTCAAACACGACCCCCGAGCTGCTAATCGCGAGGAACAACAGTTGGCAGGCGTACGAAAACTCGCAAATGCAGCTATCGCAGAGCATGGCGGTAAGGTAAACTACGACCTGGAGAAACATCCGACCGGCGTAGGTTGGAACCTAGTATTCAAGAAACTCGTGGTGAAAAAACAACCGTAGCCTTCGACTTTTTAGAACCAGTCACTTTCGTGTCTAATTGTGCACTAAACTATTTATTCTAGTTCAAGCAACACTGCAATCGTATCAGACGTTCACTCTGTTGTACTTTGCTCTGCCTGACCGACGCTTGAAAGCAACGTCTGATGTCGTGAAGAAAAACCAGTTATTTCCTAGGAAATTCCTAGGAAATATACGTGTTTCGACGCCCAATTCAATCAAAAAATTATTTCCTAGGCGCTCAAGCAGTAAGTCAATCAACGAAAAAAAATTAGGGTAATACCGTCGTTTGACTAACGAAAATGTCGGTCAGGTGCTCGAATTCTAATCAGACCGTCCGTCACTCATCACGGAACGCGTTTTTAGGCGCGCTTTCAGAATGACGTTAGCCGGTCATCACCGCACGGGATAATGCGTCTCGAAGTTAAAAAGAATTGTTATTCCGTGCGCGAGAACCGCGCTGAAGCTGAACGTGGAAAACAAAAAAGAAAAAGCAAAAAAGAAGAGAGGGAGGCGGGCGAAGCCCGCCTGCTTTCAAAAAAGAAAAAAACTGTCTAAACGCTGTTTTACGCGCACACGCCGGAAATCGTTCCGGAATCCGTGTGACCACCGATTCCGCCATTGATGTCGTAAGTTATTATTACTGGCACATTGGTGAACGTCGCACCTGTGGCTCCGCATGAGGGAGCAGCGGTTACGGTAAATACAGTGGCATTACCAACAGACATGTTTGAGGCAGTCATCGTTCCAGCGCCAGCTACTTTGATGCTGATGATGTTGACGGACTTGCCTTGTGTGTTACCCAGATTTATAGTGAGCACCGTGTCAGCGTATTTCTGGTCGAGAATGTTGAATGAGAAACCGCTTGCTTTGTTTCCGGTTCCGACCAAGCCGCCAGGGTTGAATATCCCTAGAGCCCATAACAGCGCGGCTACTATGACGATTGCGAGAATCGCCCAGCCGTAAGTCACTAGGTACTCTAGTGCAGATTGTCCTCTCTTCATCTCATCTACCTCCCGTGGGTTATTACTAAAACGATGGTTTTTTAACGCCATCCGATTGTTTCAGGCATTACGCGAAAAGGGTTTAAAAACCTTTCAAAAACAGTATTTCTTCAAAAACGGAAAAAATTAAAGAAAACCAGAATAAAATCGGAGGAAAGCGGTGGAAAACGGTGGTTTCGCTGAACACTAGATTATCGACTTGAAGAGCGAGAGAAGCAGGAAATGCACGAGCACGAAGACGCCGAGCCCCCCGAAAACGAAGACAGGCGCGTACTTGATGCCCCGCATAGCCTTCCCGTAACGAATCAACCCGAGAATCAGCGCGGCGGAAAACGTGGTAACGAAAATGCATTCCAGCGCGAAATCGTTGACTTCCCGCGAAGTAATCGACGGACCCGTCTGAGAGCCGGCGCCTATCGAACCGAATTTGGGCATGTTCTTGGTTATCGCTGCAGCCGACTCAGTCGGAATCGCCTGGGTGTTAGACTGCGCTCTCTTCGACAAAAGCGATTCGTTCATTTCCGCGTAGTAGACGCTGACCGCGAAAAGCAAGGGCGCCGCGAGCACTGCAGCGAAAATAATGAAAATAGTGTACATCATCGTGCTCGTCGTGATTTCCCTGCGCAACGCCTGGTTCGCGCGAATGTCGTCGGAAACCTCTTTCAACAACCGCGCCATTTCACCGCCCAAGCGAATGCCTTCCACCACTAGTTTCACGCTGCGCTCGAGAACGTCGCTCTTCACTCGCTCAGTCATTCCCATGAACGCGTTCGAAATAGGTTTGCCGCCGAACACGTCCGCGCTCATGGTCTTGATTTCATCCTTGAGCGGGCCGAATTCCGGCCGCGCCGCGCTCCAAACCGCGTTTTCCAGCGTCATTCCCGCGCGAATGTTCGCCGAAATGATTTCGAGCACGTCCGGGAGAATCCTCTCGATTTTCTGGGCGCGCGAGTCAGCCGCCATTGAAAGCAAAACGTAAAGCACGATTAGCACGGCGGCGACGGCGCCTATTGCAATCGCGATGGCGAAAAGCGCTCCAGGAATGAAGAAAGGCGATAGGAAGAAGGCGGTCAAACCCATGCAAAGCGAGAAGAAAATGGCGAAGCCAAGGAATTCTCGAGCCGAGACTTCGCGGATTCCGCCTTGCACGAGCAAGCGGTCTACTACCGAGACTGCGCTGCGCGGCATTGGTGACGCTATTTTTTGGTAGAAGTGCTCGAACATTTTCTTACCTGATTTTTTCCGCCTTTATTTTTTCGTTTTTGTTTTGCTTTTTCCGTTGTTTTTTCTTTCGTATTGTATTTTTTTGATTTCAGTTCAAACGTTGGGCCTGCGGCTGCTCACGAAATTCGCGAAAAACAATTGGAATCCGATCAAGCCGCAGATGACGAGCGGCAACAAGAATTTCGGGATGGGTATGGACATGAACGACGAAATCACTATCATCATCGTCACGCCGAGACTCGGCACTACGACTGCAGCCATCATGTAAAGCATTGTCCACGGCGACAGTTCCTGCCCGTAACGCCGAATCTCGTTGACTCGCTCGCGCGTTAATTCTTCAACGGTTGCTTCGAGCGCCGTGCCCACGTCGGAGCCGACTTTCAACGCGTTCGAAATCTGCCAAAGCACTTTGCGGAACTGGAACGAAGGGTTTTCGTTGCTCGACTCCGCGAGCGCGTCGAGCTCGGGCACGCCGTTGTTTATGCGCGTCACGATTATCCTGAATTCCTTGCTTACGTCGCCGTAACCGCCGCTCACGCTCGCGAGCGAGTTGAAGAGCGGCACGCCCGATTTGAGTTCGATGATGAGCTGGCGCGTAGCCGGAATCAAATCGCGTTCGAGCAAGCGCACGCGCCGCATGGCTGTGAGCTTCGGGTAAAACATTACGGTGATGAACGAAGCGGCGCCAACGAAAAACGCGGCGAGCACAGCGGGCACCATTAGATTCATTTTAGTGGCGAACCCGAGGAAAAACAATAGCGCGCCGATTACCACCGCGTTTATTGGAGCGACGATGAGCGCCGCGGCAGCGTAATCGCGCACGGTAACGTTCAAGCGCGCGTGCAGCAAGTCGTCCGAGAGCGAGGGAACGAGCGCCGCAGCGAATTTGCCGGCATTCTTCGTGTTCTTCGCGAGAGTGAATACCACTGGCGGCGGGAGGAGGCTGAACGGAATGGATTTCAGAGTCGGCCGTTTTTCTTCACGGCTTGAGTAATTTCTGGGCGAAGGCACTTTTTCTCACTACTTCCATCGAGTTCGGATTTCTATGCGAGCTTGCAGTTTTCCCGCGAGCCGGCATTTGCTAGTTTACTTTTTGGTTTCCGGCGCGTTCGGTGTGCTCGGCGCGCAAACTTCGCCTAGCGCGTTTTCGTGCTTGATGAGCGGAGCCGGGTCGAGCTTTTTCGAAACGAATTTGTCGAGGCGTTCGGGGTCGCGGTAGTACCACCCGACTATGCGGCCGACGTCATTCACTTGAAAAACTTTTTTCGCCACCATGTACTCGAGGATTTGCTTCTTGTCGTTCAAGTCAGCCTGGATTTCCTTGCCGCTCAACCCCGTGTGCATGACCAGCTCGTTCACGACTCGCACGCTTTCCGATACCTTGCGTATGGCGTCGTCGCGCGGGTCCCACTTGTACGTGATGTTCAGCGACACGCCTTTCTCTTCCGGCATCACTTCGGCGATTTCGAACGTGCGCCTTATGCCCGTGCGCCTTTGGCGATATTGCACGACGATCAAGTGCAACGCTCCAAGCATGGTCTCGGGCAATTCGATCGGTGGCGAAATCAAGCGCGAGCGCACTTGCCGCGCTTCATCCGCGTGCAGCGTGGCGTAAACCGCGTGTCCCGTATGCATCGCCTCGAACAGCACTTCCGCCTCGCGTTGCCTGCGCACTTCGCCGAGAACGATGCGGTCGGGCCGCATTCTCAAGGAGTTGACGATCAAGTCGAGCATGCTGACTTCTCCTTTTCCTTCGGGGTTCGGCTCGCGCGTTACGAGCGGAGTCCAGTGAAGAAAGTCGGGGAGGACGAGTTCGCGCGTGTCCTCGATGCTGACTACGCGCTGGTTGGGTGGCGTGAAGACGAGCACCGAGTTCAGGAAAGAAGTTTTGCCGCTCGCCGTGCCGCCCGCGATGAGAATGTTCATCTCGTACTGCACCGCCTGCCAAAGCAGCGCCGCGGTTTCGCTGTTGAGCGTGTTGAGTTCTGGGTCTATGAAGTTTACAATAGTCCAAGGGTCCGCGCGGAATTTGCGGATAGTCATTCCGTTTCCTTTCGAAGAAATCGGCGAAAGCGTGGCGTTCACGCGGTTTCCAGTCAGCAAGTGCGCGTCCATCAACGGGTTGAGCACCGTGATTTGTTTTCCTACGCGCCTGCCGATGATTGAAGCGTAGTTTTGGATTTGTTCTTCGCTTTGCAGGCGCACGTTCGTCTTAAGCCAGCCTAGCTTCTTGTGGTAGACGAAGACTGGCTCGTTAGCGCTGTTAATCACTATTTCCTCGAGGTTCTCGTCAGCGAGCAGCAATTCGAGGTCTCCGAGTCCAAGCATTTCGTGCGCGAGGCGGCCGACGAGCATGTTTTCCTCGACTTGGCTTAAACCGCCTAATTCTTTCCGCACGAGTTCGTGCGCTTTTTCTATGAGGCGGCAGCGCACGCTTTCCGCTTCGCGCGAATTGATGACTTCCGAGATTTTAATGTTCGTCGCTTCGATAATGCGTTCCTTCAGATAATTCAGAACGACGTTCGTCGCTTGCCGCGTTTTGGCGTGCCTTAAATCGTACGTTTTAATATACTCCTCGTCTTTTTCCGCGATTACGACGTCGGCCGGCACTCCATCGCTTTCAATTGAGTATTCCTGCAAAATCTTCATTTTTCAAATTCACTTCTTAATTTCCTTCTTGCTCTGCTTCACTTCTTACCGGTTTTTTTCTTCGCTGCAATTGCATATTTTTTGCCAGCGCCGCTTTTCGCGGCCGCGCCAGCGTTCTTCAAGTTCTTGACGCTAGTGTGAAGCCTTTTGAAAACCGATTCCAGCGATGCTTTCGATGCTTTCGCCACCTGCGGCGTTTGCGGTGTTTTTTCGGTTTCGGCACCGATTTTCTTTGGCGCGGGCGGCACTATTACGGTAGCGAAAAGTGGTTGTTTTTGCTTTTCAACTGTTTCTTTTTCAACTTTTTCTTTTTCCGCCGTACCCGCAACGCTTGCAGTGCTTGCGACCGCCTGCGCTTGAGGTTGCGCGGCTTTGGTTTTCGGCAACAGTTTGGCGAGCATTTCCTTGATTTTCGCAAAAAAATTCCGCAGCGCCCGCAGCAACGCGCCTGCGCCGCGCGCGGGGCGCGTCGAAGGCAGTTTCGCGCCGACTGTCTCGAGCCGTTTTTGGAATGCGAGCACCAAGTCGCGCAACTCGATTTCGCGAGCCTTGAGTTTGCCGACTTCGTCCTCAAACATCGCCGCCTGCTGAAGGATTATGCGCAGTTCTTTTTCGAGTTGCTTGTATTCTTCCGGCGAGTAAGCTTCTTTAGCCTCGAGGCTTAAAAGCCGTCTTTCGGCTTCCTGCAGCCTGCGCGTGATGTCGCGTTCGATGAACGAGAGGAGCGTTTCTGCAGTCATTACTTCGCGTTCGGCTTCCTCGCTTTCGCTTACGACTGCGTCCGGTCGCACCGCGAGTTTTTCCTTTGCTTTCGCAGCCTGGGATTCCGTAAACTCTTTCGACACGATTTTGGTGCTCGTGAGGCTGTACTTCATGTTCACGAGCCCTTCCTCTTCGAGGAGGAGAGCGAGTTTTTCCACTTGCGTTTCCGGGAGAGCCATGGCTTTAGCGGCGTCGTTCAAGCTGACTGCGTTGTTGGCTTGCACGTAAGCGAGGAGGCGGTCTATGACGGTTTCAATGTCTTCCTTTACCAAGAAAATCCACTCTCGGGG
>CAITNU010000009.1 GCA_903893865.1 uncultured Microcaldota archaeon | reverse complement strand
AGCGGGCGACCAGGGAATGATGTTCGGATTCGCGTGCGACGAAACGCCCGAGCTGATGCCCATGCCTATAATGCTCGCGCACAAGCTCACGCAACGGCTCGCCGAAGTCCGCAAGAAAAAAATCCTGGATTGGGTGCGGCCGGACGGAAAATCGCAGGTAACAGTCGAATACGAGGACGGAAAGCCCAAGCGAGTCGAAGCCGTAGTTATCGCAGTTCACCACGACCCTAAAATCAACCGCGAACAAATCGTGAGCGACGTCAAAAAACACGTTATCGAGCCGATATGCGGCAAATTGTGCGATGCGCAAACGAAGTATTTCATCAACGCTACAGGCGTTTTCGCCGTAGGCGGGCCGGAAGCGGACACTGGTGTCACTGGACGCAAAATAATCGTCGACACGTACGGCGGAATGGGCAGGCACGGAGGAGGCTGCTTTTCCGGGAAAGACCCGAGCAAAGTCGACCGCAGCGCGGCTTACGCCGCGCGCTACATAGCGAAAAACATCGTTGCCGCGGGACTAGCGAAACGGTGCGAAGTCGAGCTGGCGTATTCCATCGGCGTTGCTGAGCCAGTAAGCGTTCTCTTGCAAACGTTCGGCACGGGCGCAGTCAGCGAACAAAAAATCCAGGAACTCGTGCGCAAGCATTTTCCGTTGAAGCCGGCGGCGATAATCAAGGAGCTCGACTTGCTGCGCCCGATTTACCGCAAGACAGCTGCGTACGGCCACTTCGGACGCAACGACCCCGATTTCACGTGGGAGCGAACGGACAAGGCTGCTGCGCTGCGCAAAGACGCTGGATTGTAAAAAAGGAAAATAAAGAAAAAGAAAAAATTAAAGCGGAAAGCGCTTTAGTGCCCGTTCTAGTGTCCTATGATGACGGTACGCTTTGACTCGAGACGCATTTTGCGCAGCTTGTGCATCTCCCAATAGTAAGCCGCCGCGCCGAGACACAAAATACCGAATATCGGTACAGAGAATATCGTCGCGATACCGACCACGGCGAAGCCTAGCGCGTAAAGCCTGTAGCGAATGTACTGCTTCCACCAAGGCAGAAAGCGCTCGAAGTACTCCCACCTGTTCGTAACCCGCATGAACGGCTTCTTCATGTCCACCATTACTGAAGACATGACTACGCTCGAACCCTTCTGAACCGGCAACTGCATTTGATCGCTCATTTCCACTCAATCCTCGCGCATTTTCGTCTTCGTATCTTTATCTTCAAAACCTCACGTGGTGTGAATCAACATTTTTCCTTTGTACCACTCGCGGCTCCATCCGATGCCGAGCTGCTTCCACGCCCAATAATAGCCCGCGCCGTAAGCGAAAACCGCGGCAACGTAAACGTGAACGTAAAGATAAGAGAATGCCATCGCCGCAAGGCAAGCCCAAGCGAGGAAGTAAGTGCGGTAACTCGAGGCAATCGTCCCGTCTTTCGCGCTCTCCGCGAAATCGCGGTTCAAAAACTCTTCGCGAGTAAGGATTTCGGCGTTGTGCACCGGCTGGTCGCCGTGAATCTTGTCTTTTGCGCTCAACGGCACGTAAACCGGCAGCATTTTTCCTTTGAATTGCGGCTGCGGGTTCTGAGTGTTCTTCGGACTCAAGTACTCCACGATCATCGGGTTCATGCCCGGCAGTAACCACGAGCCGTGCAGTCTTGCACGTCCGCTTCGAGCCATTTTCTTCCTTACTTCGCTTACCCCAGCCATTTTTCAGTCACTTTTTCGTTACTTCATTATTTCAATTCCATTATTTTACGACGAGCAGCGCGTACGCGAGCCCGAACGCCACGAGCAGCAACACGTGCTCCTGCTTCAACCCGAACAAGCCCGTGTAAAACATCGCGTCCTCGAAAGAATTGCCTTTCCCCGAAACGGGCTT
>CAITNU010000008.1 GCA_903893865.1 uncultured Microcaldota archaeon | reverse complement strand
TTCAAAAACAGGAAGCGAGTATACGATCTATCTGCGCGGAAACAGCGAGGTAACTTTCGTTAATCCGACATCTTTCAGCGTTTCGCCTGAAACCTGGCACCATCTCGCAATCGTATTCAACGGTTCTGCGGCGCAAAGCGAGCGAATCAAGAGCTATTTGGACGGCAGTTTGATGTCTACTGACTCTTCCACGAACACGCAGCTTCTAGACAATAGCAACGATTATTTTCTGTTCGGAGCGGAAAGCGACAACTGGTTTAAAGGCGCGATCGACGAAGTCAAACTTTACGCTCGCGCGTTGTCGGCGCAGGAAATAAACGCTTCCTACGATAACAGCGTTTATCGCTTGGAAAACGCTTTCGGTGGCTTGAGCGACGGGAATTACAGTTACTATGCTTTCGCAACTGACGACGAGGGATTGCAAGCCAAGACGGAAACGCGTGCTGTAACGATAGATACAGCTAAGCCTTCGCTCAGTTTCGTTCCACCCACGCCGAACAACGCTTCTTCGACGAGCAACACTTCAGCTTACGTCAACGTCAGCGTCACGGACTCAAATCCGGGCGGCGCTTTCATTGACTGGAATAGTTCGCTGGTTGGTTACTGGAATTTCGAGTCGTATAATTCGAGCGGTGTTTTCGATAATTCGAGTTACAATAATTTTGGTGCTTTTAAAGGCACGAGCTTTGGTTCGAGCAATATTACGACTGGAAAATTTGGTAACGGTTTGCTGTTTGATGGTAGTGATGATTACGTCAATATTACTCCTGTTAGTAGTTTTAACGTAACTAACTTGACTGTTTCAGCTTGGATTAATGGAGCGAAGTACGCTGGTGACGAGCATAGCATCGTCAATTATTATCGGGCTGGCGGGTACGGTGTTAGTTACGAGTTGTGGGTAACCAATACTGGCAAGCCGTCTATCAGGATTTATCAGAAATTCGGCGCGGGTTGGGTGGAAGCGGATTCCCCGGATTCCGTGAGCACGAATACGTGGTATTATTTGGTTGGAACGTATAACGGAACGGATTTAGCCATTTACGTTGACGGTAGTTTCAAGAGTTCGACTTCTTATTCTGGCGGTCTTCAGTACACGCAACCCATCGCATTGTATATAGGACAGTACAATACCGCCAACGACTGGTTTAATGGGACGATTGACGAAGTTCAAATTCACTCTCGGGTTTTGAGCGCGCAGGAAATCAATGCGTCTTACAACAACGGCTTGTACCGCTTGGAAAACAATTTCACCGGCATGAGCGGAAGTTACCAGTACTACGGTTTTGCGGTTGATGCGGCTGGGAACCAGAACAAGACTGAAACGAGAACAATTACTTTGGGCTTAACTACGCCGTCGGACATCGCTTACGTTTCGCCTTCGCCTTTAAACGCTTCGTTCCGAAACTACGATTATTCTTACATTAACGTGTCGTTTACGAACAACTCAGTGATAGACACTTGTTTGCTTAATTACGTTTACTCGAACAGCACGAATGTGAATTTGACGATGACGAAAATCGATAACGCTTCCTGCTGGTTCAACGTCACGTCGCAACCTGACGGGCAAGCGAATTTCACGGTTTACATCAACAACACGGCGGCGCAGTGGGGAAGCAACCTGACTTATTATTATTTCACCGTCGACAAGACTGCGCCTGCGAGCATTGCTTACGTTAGCCCGACTCCCGCCAACAATTCTTACCAAAACTATTCTTACGCGTATGTTAACGCGACGTTCACTGAATCAAATCCCGACACCTGCCTGCTGAACTACGTTTACCCTAACAGCACGAACGT
>CAITNU010000007.1 GCA_903893865.1 uncultured Microcaldota archaeon | reverse complement strand
GCGTTGGGCTTGCGTTGGGTCGAAGTATTTTTCGCCGCAAGCGCACCGCCACCCGTCGATTGCCTCGCCTTGAAAGCTTAGCTTCGCTGGCGCTGCAACGCGTCCGCACTTGACGCACTTCAAACCAGCGTCCGTAATTGCCCTCATTTTCGTTTTTTCTCCGTTTATTGTTTTCACCACAGTTCAGCGTTTGACGCTTCCGACGTGCACGATTGTCCAACAGCCAGTCTTTAACGCGATACTAAACGACTCCGCCACGACGACTTTAACCGAACGATCTTTTACGGCAAGCGTTTTTTCGACAACGCCTTCAGAACGCCGTTCCGTGGCTTCAACGCCTTCCTCAAGAATTGTTTTAACGTCATGCAAGTCCATGTTCAAGCGCGCCAGTTCGCAAGCCGCAGAATCACTCGGAACCAGCGGCGCGCCTCGCCATTTCGGATAAACGGAATATTCGCCGTATTCCTTAAACATATGTTTATCGCCTATGCTTATTAATGGTTTCGCTTTGTTTTGCCAGCGAGCAGGTTTTGACTGCAACGCAGTTAATAAGCGCGGCGCCGCCTCGCTTCCGGTGAATGCATGGGCTTAAAGCGAACGATTAAATGCTTTGCGCGAGACAAAATTCTTTATGACCCGGCGGCTTCCGTTATCAACTGCAGCGAAGTATTTCGGGGAAACACTCGAACATCCTAGTTTTAGGCGGTTGCTTTTTCACAAGCACCCCGCGATACTAGACTTTATTAGCCGAGTTAAGGAAAACGAAATGCCTTTCTTTTCAAGCGAAAAAGAGGCGAAGGCGTGGGCTAGCGACGCTATAGTCGGCGCAAAGCTCGGCTTGAAGTGGTTGGTGCAAGACTCGATAGCGCTGAAAACAACGGAAGAAAAACGAGCCGTAAAGAACTTTGTAGTTTATGGCGTTAAGCCCTTGGAGATAAACGAGCACACATCAGAATTCAAAGACGGAAACAGGTACTTTTTTCCTGCAGATTTTAACATCACTCTAAGGGTCGCGGCGTCAACCGCTTTGTTAGACAACCGGGTTTTAAGTGCGTGGAAAAAAATTCGCGCGCCTAGGCTGCTTGAAGAAATAGTTCGGTATTACCTTTATATCGGCTTGCCAGCAGTGCGCGGAACCCCGCTTTCACGCGAGCCGGGCGGGGGTGAAATCAAACCCACCCTCATTTATATATTGGGTGATTTGATTGCGGGCAAGGCGCCTACCGCGGTCGGGCCAAACAAAATTTACTTGCCGAAGTCGAGACGGGAGGATGTTATTAAAGCCGGCGAGCTTTACGCTGAAGCTTTGGCGAAGACGCTGGCGAATCCGCTGGTGATAGCGGGCGCAAAGAAACTAGTCTCTCTCGAAAAAAAAATCAGTGGCGCGGATTCGTCTGAAGCTGCTGGACGTTTTATTGCCGCTTGCGCCAAAAACACGTTATACCGGCAAAAATTGCGCGTTCAAAAGAATTATCGCGATATAGCGAAGTCAATGTCTAACTAAGTTCGCTTTTTTCCGCCGCTTTTTGAATTCAGCGTTTGCCATTCGAGCGAAGCCTGCGCACGAAAGCAGCGAGCCGGCGTTTCGCGTCTTCGTCGACTTTGCATACGACTACGCCGCGTCCGGGTTGGCCGTATGCTACTACGCTGCGCAGCGGCGCGAACAGCAGTGCGGGAAGAAAAGCGTAATCTTCTTCGCCGATTACGCGCACGAACGTCTTGTCCGCAGCGCGTTGCACGGCGCGTTCCAACGCGCGAGCCATGCCGCGCGTAATGCGTCCAGCGGGGTTGCGGCAAACGATTTCTTTGCCCCGAATTTCCCGCAGCGACAGTGTCGCGTCCCCGCGCCGCGTTTTCTCGTCGAAAACGAGCACGTCCGCGTCGAGCGAGTCAAGCGTGCGCGCGACGACGTCGCCGACGAGGATTATTTTCGTCGGCTTGTACAAGCGTATTGCACGCATAGCGCGTTTAGCGTTCGGGTAAAGCGTTCCGAACGGGTGTTTCGCGAACGCGCGCAACGCAGGCGAAGCGCACAGTGTGCGCGCGAAAAGCGAGCGGTAGAGAAAGCCGCTTCGATCTTCTTCCCCGCCGCGCATTCTCGTGCTTGAAATGTGCTTTTTGTCCGCGCTGAGAACAAGCCGGCAGAGCACGACGCGCAGCGGCGGGAGGCGGCGCGAGCGCCGCGCGCGGTTGATTAGGCGCGCGCCAGAGAGCGTTTCGCTCGTGCAGACGATTGCTTGGTAGCCTTCTTGCAGCGTCGGCCCGACTACGTCGTGCAACTCGTAAATTACGGCGCGTTTGAGCCAGCCGCGTTTGCGCAAAAACGCTTCGAGGCAGCGTTTGCGTTCGACGAACGGTTGTACTGCTGGCGCGTAATTCTTCTTGCGCGTCATCTGCTGGACGGTGAGTCCGATTAACACTCGATCGCTTACTTGAAAGGCTTTGGCTAGAAGCGCTTCGTGTCCTTTGTGCAGTCGGTCGAAAGTGCCGCCCGCGGCGACAAGCTTGAATTCGCGAGTCATGGCTTGTTTTAGGCGCGGCGTCGGTTTAAAGGTTTTTGAGCCGTTGGTTATGCCTCGCGGAAAGGCGTTTTTAAAGCGGGTTTATAAGCGCGAGCCGCGCGGTTTAAGAATTCTTTTAAAGCCTTAAAAACTGGCGTTTACCGGAAGCGAGGCGGGATTCGGTTTATAAACCCTTTACGCCAAACTTTTAGCCTCGCTCCGCCCGTGAAGGTGGCGCGCAGGGAGGTGCCGTTAGCATG
>CAITNU010000006.1 GCA_903893865.1 uncultured Microcaldota archaeon | reverse complement strand
ATTGCGGCGTGGCACGTCATTCCGCCCGCGTCAGTGACTATCGCGCTCGCGCGCTTCATTGCCGGCACGTAGTCGGGACTCGTCATTTCAGTGACGAGGATGTCGCCCTTCGTTATTTTTGCGAGCTGGTTTTTATCGGTGACGAGTTTGACGACGCCCGAAGCGATTCCGGGAGAAGCACCCAAACCCTTGAGAATGACTTTGGCGTCTTTAGCGTTTTTTGCGTCAGTCGCCTTGGTTGCAACCGCCGCGGCAGGTGCTGCTTCATTTGCCGGCGTTCCGCTTTTCGCAGCCGCGCCGAATCCCGTTCCCTCGCCTTTCCCCTTGATCGTCGTAATCGCGCGGCTTTGCGTTATGTAAACGCGCCCTCTCTCGATGGCCCACTCTATGTCCTGCGGGTAAGCGTAATGCTTTTCAATCGCGCGACCGAATTTCGCGATTTGCACGATGAAATCATCGCTCGTTTTTTGTTTTTCCTGAATCTCTTCCGGCACGTCCGCGTGGTCCGTCTTGCCGCTAGGCAAGCGGATAATCATCATTTCCTGTTGCGCGATGAACTTGTCGGTAATGCGCAGCGTTTCCTTGTCGACGACGTAATTGTCTGGCGTAATTTGCCCGCTGACTACGGCTTCCCCTAAGCCAAAGCCTGCCTCGATTATTATTTTCGAGCGGTCGCCGGTCACGGGATCCGCCGTAAACATTACTCCGCTCGACTCGCTTTGAATCATTTTTTGGATTACGGCCGAAAGCCCAACTTTCACGTGCTCGAAACCGTTTTCAACTCGGTAATAAATCGCGCGCGCCTCGAAGAGGCTCGCCCAACAGCGGCGCACCGCGTCGACTACTTGCTCTGCTCCCTTCATGTTCAGGAAAGTCGCCTGCTGCCCCGCGAAAGAAGCGTTAGGCAAATCCTCGGCAGTCGCGCTGCTGCGCACCGCAACGAGCATCTCCTGGTTTGCGCTCGGAATGCCGGTGACGCCGCACATTTTGTTGTAAGCGCGCACGACGTCCGAACGAATGTCCTGCGGGACTGGCGCTCGCTCGATAGCACGCTTTATCTCGTCACTCGCTTTCTGCAGCGCTTCCGCGTTTTGCACGTCGAGGTTGCGCAGCTTGCCTTCAATGAACGACTCGAGGTTGTTTTCCTTGATCGCGCGATAATAAGCGCCTACGCTTACGACGAAGCCCGGAGGAACCGGAAGGCCAGCGCGCGTCATTTCCCCTAAATTCGCTCCCTTGCCGCCTGCTTGCGCGAGATTTTCTCGTCCGAGTTCCTCAAACCAGTAAATGTTTTTCATTTCAGCCATTTTCGCGAAACACCTCTTTTAACCGAAAAAAAATTATCGCCTCTCGGCGTTTAAACGAGCCTAACAAAATAAGGGCGCCTTCTTTTTTAAGAGGGACTACGCCTTACCAAAAACGGATATTAAAGCTTTTTTCTTTAGCGTGTTTTCTTCGAGTAAATCGAGAGCAACGGAGCGAAACCGAGTTTTTCGTGGAACGCGCGCGACTTCGCGTTGACTTCGAAAACGTCGAGCATGACTTCCTTTATTCCGCGGCGCCGGCACT
>CAITNU010000005.1 GCA_903893865.1 uncultured Microcaldota archaeon | reverse complement strand
TGCGTGGTGTACACGCAATTGCAGAAGAGCACCGCCTCTTACGAAATCAAGAGTCCCGAACTCAGCGCTGTTCTGCACGGCCGCAAAGCGGGTTTATCGATTCCCGAGGGAAGCATTGTCGCTTACGTGATAACGAAGAAAGGCAACACGATTTCCGAGAAAGCGCAAGTCGCGGAACTCGCGCGCGATTACGACGCGGATTACTACATCAACAACCAACTCATGCCCGCCGTACTCAAAATTCTCGGCGCGCTCGGAGTGGACGCGGGGGACATCAAGACGAAGGGCACGCAATCCAAGCTCGGCGGCTGGTGAAAAAAACGTTTTTATACTCGCGGCGTTTTAAAATAATCCCGAATAAACGGTAAACAATAAAAAAGAGGGTGGTGGGAAAGTGGACTTGATTCTGTGGGCGGTAATAATACTAATCGTCGTAATAGCCGCGATTTTAATTCTCGCTTACAACGGCTTCGTGGGCAAAAAACTGCGCGCCGACAACGCTTGGTCGCAAATAGACGTGCAACTCAAGAAAAGATTCGACCTCGTGCCCAACCTCGTCGAGACGGTCAAAGGCTACGCGAAGCACGAGCGCGAGGTCTTCGAGAACGTGACCAAGGCGCGCGCGCAAATGATGGGCGCGGGAACTCTCGCCGACAAAGCGAAAGCGAGCGACGCCCTCAGCGGAGCGTTGAAATCGCTTTTTGCCGTCGCGGAGAATTACCCGCAGCTGCGCGCGAGCGAAAACTTCAAGCTGCTGCAGGAAGAACTCGACGGAATCGAAAGCAAAATAGCTTACGCGCGCCAATTCTACAACGACTCGGTAATGGATTACAACACGTCGCTTCAAGTCTTTCCTGGCAACGTCTTCGCATCCATGTTCGGCTTCAAATCCAAGGAATTCTTCGAAGTCGCGAGCCCTGCTGAACGCGAGGCAGTCAAAGTCAAGTTTTAAGCGGCTCGTTCAAAACAATCGTTCTTTAGGGTGAAGAGAGTGGCAACGCTTTACGACGAAATATCAAGCAACAAGATGAAGTCGATTTTCTTTATAGCCTTCTTCTTCGTTTTCATTGCCGCCGTCATTTACGTAGTCTCGTGGGTTTTCCTGGGCGAAGCAGGATTCGGCCTCGTCCTCGTAGCCGCGATTCTCGCAATTCTCATGAGCGTTTTTTCGTATTGGTACAGCGACTCGATCGTAATCGCGCTTTCGCACGCGCGCCCAGCTGACGAAAAGGCGGACGCTTATTACGTGAACGTGGTCGAGGAAATGGCGCTCGCCGCTGGACTGCCGACGCCTAAAGCATACGTAATCGAGGACGACGCCATCAACGCCATGGCTACTGGTCGCGACCCGGCGCACTCAGCGATTTGCGTGACTACCGGCGCTATGCGCAAGCTAAAGCGGACTGAGCTGGAAGGCGTGATTGCGCACGAAATGTCGCACGTAAAGAACTACGACGTGCGCTTGGCGACGATTGCGGCGGTGATGGCGGGATTCGTAATCATTCTCGCGGACATAACGATGCGCGGAATGTTTTGGGGAGGCGGGTCTCGAAACCGCGAGGAACGCGGGGGCGGCGCTGGCAGCGTGCTCATGATAATCGGAATTGTTTTCCTGGTTTTGTCACCCGTTTTCGCGGCGCTCATTCAAGCCGCGCTTTCGCGGAGGCGCGAGGAACTCGCCGACGTCAGCGGCGTCATGCTCACGCGTTATCCGGACGGCTTGATCGGCGCGCTGAAACGCATTAAAGCCGACACTGAAGGAAGCGCCGTGCAGCAACCGAGCCAGGCAAT
>CAITNU010000004.1 GCA_903893865.1 uncultured Microcaldota archaeon | reverse complement strand
CCGTCGTCGTCCTTCTCGCAGTAATAAAACTTTATTTTCTTTCCAGCGGCCGCAGTCGCAATCGTCGTCGACTCGTCAGAGCTGTCGCCTTCGCCAGCGAGTTTTCCGCCTTCAATTTCAACGCGCTTGCTCGCCGGGCTCTCGTAAAGCACGACGTCCGAATTCTTTTTCGAGTAAACGCGGATTTTAGAGCCGCTCGAGCAACTAGGCGTTATCGCCTTGAACGGGCTTTTTTGGAAGACGGTTCCACTCGGAAAATCGATTATGACGTCCTCGTCCGCCACGAAAACTTCGGGAGCCGCGCAAGTTTGAGTCGGGTCTTCGATTGCCGTCGCGCTCGCTCCCTTGAGGAAAGAGACGGGCGCAAGCGGAGCCACGCGCACTTGCGTGACCGTGCCGACTTGTGTTGCCGAGAGGCGCGGGTCAAACTGGAATTGCACCGCGCTGTCGTCGCTTAAAACGTACGAATATAATCCTTTCTTGGGGTCGGGAATGAGTTTCGCGCCCTTCGGAATTCCAGGCATCGACAGGAAAGGCATCGACAGCACGAAAGCTTCAAATGTTTCGCTCGATGTAGACTGTTGTAGTCCTGAAGCGCTAGTGCTCGAACTCGATAACGTGATGGGCATGACGAACGAGGGCGGGACAACGAATTGGCCGTTCGCGGGAATCGTTACGACTACCGCCGCAGCCGTACGCTCAACGCTCGCGTCACCCCCGAAAGCAATGCGCAACCCGTCTGGCAAAACTATCGAGTTAACGTTTTGGTACCGCGATAAAGCGGCGTAACCACTTTGCACGCCGCCGAAACCTAGTCCAGTCAGCGTGTTCGTTTGCGCGCCGGAACTCTGCACGATGCGCGCGCTCGTAGGCAAAACAAGGACTTCCTGCACGGGCAGGTTAAGCGAAATTCCTCCCGTGGGAAGCGAACCCAAAATGTCGGCTATTGGCGCGCGCTCGAAACGAATTTGCGTGTTCGGTTGCACGATTGCTGCGCGCTGGTTTTGGTACGCCGAGAGTGAAACGCCCGCCGGCAAGTAAATAATCGCGTTGCCAGCGCTGACGACTAGCGTCGTTCCTTGCTGTGCCACGTCCGCGTCGTCCGGAATCTCGACCGTAGACTGCACCGGCAGCGAGAGCGTGATTCCTTGCTGCGTGACCGACGCCATAGCGGGCGGCAGCTTCATTTGCGTATTGAGCGGGAGCGTTATGCTGCGCGAGTCAGCGCTCGAGCCGGCGTCGAACCAGAGTATCACGCCGCTAGACAAAATCAGCGCGCGCGAGCCGTCCGCGTTTTCTTTCGCTTGGCTGGCGCTCGGCAAGTCGAGCGTTAACGAGACGGGAAGCGTTACCGCGACGGAATTTTCTGGTTCGCAGTTTTCGCTTGCTTTCACGGTTTTTTTGAGTGCGACGGTTTTCTGCGAGGCGACTCCGAGGCGGGACGCGTAAAACGTTACTGTCCCTTCCTGGGAATCGTCTTTGGCGAGGCAAGCTGGAAGCGAGTCTGGCAGCAACGGCGTTAACGTAAAATCAGCGCTGTCTCCTGCTTCGATTACGGTGGAAAGCGGGTCGACGAGCACGCCGTCGACGTCTATCTTCTGGTTTATCGCGAGCGGAACGTCGCCCTTGTTTTCTATTGTAATCGTCTTGGCTTCTTCAGCAGCTGCGGTTTGCGCTGCCTCTTCTTCGGCGGTGAGCGTTGCAGTCGCGCTGCTGCTTTGCAAGGGCGTTGAAGGCGCTTGCTGGCTGAGCTCGATGGCCCGCGTATCAACGCTCCACAAATCGTCGAGCTTCTTTTGCGCTACGCTCGCGTCGACTTGAAACGCGACGTCGTGAGTTTCGCCTAGAGTTCCGCGCATTCCCGAGCCTGCTGCGTCACCCGTCGTGGCAACGAAGTGCAGCGCGCCAATCGCGCGTTCAGTAAGCGTTTGCTGCATTTTCGCGACGAGCGGCGCATCTGGACTCAGCGCGGCGGTAATCGTTACTTCCTGCGTTTCGCCTCCGCGCAACCGCAGCGTTTCAGGCGAAACCGTCAGCAAAACGTAATTGCTCGGCTTCGAGAAATCGGTTGAGACGACGACGCGCAAGTCGTTCGAAACCTTGTTTGTCACAGTGACCGTAGCTTCGGCGGTGTCCGCGCTCCCGCTCAAACCGAGTTTTACCGACTCAGGCGTTACCGCGATTGCTTCAGCCGGCGGCTTGACTTCAATTACTCCGCTCGCGTCAGCGTATCCTTCGGCAGACGCGCGCCACTCCAACGCGCCCATTCCCGCTGGTGCGACGCCCGCAACCGTGTATTCGCCGCGCTTCGCGTTGTCCGCGTTCTCGTCAGCGTCAAGCGCCGACGCGATTATCGCTTCAAACCCGCTCGCCGGCTCTAGCGTTACGCGCGCGTCGGTAATAGGCGTTCCAAAAGCATTTTTGATCGTGAACACGATGGCTTTTTCCTCGAGCGCCGTCAGCGCAGCGGGCTTGAGCGAGACGACGAGTCTCGGCGTGCCTTGAGCTGCGATTTGCAGGAAAGCGTTTTCCTCGAGGAGCGTGTTGCGTTTCGAGTCGAGCACCGCGATTTGCATTTCAGCGTCGTTGCTTAGCCGCTTCGCGTCAGCCTCGAAAAATCCCGTCGAGTCAGCGTCGCGCAAAACAATATCGATTTCGCTTGCGTTAGCTTCGCCTGCTGCCGAGCCAGCAACGCGGTTCCCGAGCGTCGCTTGTTTGAGTTCGACTGCTCCGCCTGCGGCGGCGCTCAACGGGACCAGCAGGCGCAGCGTCGCTGGCGCGTCGCCTTCCTTGAGCACGTGAAAACCGACGCGGAACGTCTTTCCTAGTTCCGCGGTGAACGCGTCTTTCTCGCGCACGCCGTCTTGCTCGAACCAGTATTCGAGGCAAACGTTTTGGTCGCATGTTCCCCCGAATTTAATCGCGAGCGAAGCGGTTTTCTTCGTTTCCGCGAACGCTTCAGCTTTGCTCACTCCCGCCGCTTCATCAGTCGGCTCGCGCAAAACGCTTGATTCAACGGCAGCAGCTGCGCTCGCGCTTTCGCTGTAAAACGCGGCGCGGTATTCCAGCCACGCTTTTTCGCCGACTCGCTGCTTCGTCTTGAAGGAAACGCTGATTTCGCGCCTGCCAGTGAACGGCTCGAAAGAAAACTCCACCCACTTGAACGCGGTTGCTTCCGCGCCAGACAGCGTTCCCGCGGCAGCGGCAATCGCTTCCGCTTGCGCGCTTTGAGTTGAAGGAACGACGTTCAACACGCCGGTTTCCTGCGGGTGCAAGCCGCAGTGGAAACTCCACGAGCCCGCGCGCGACGGCGTGACTACGAACGTTTGGTTCGACTGCAGCACGTTGCTGCTCGAGCCGGCTCCGCCCTCGAAGCCTTGGTCGAACACGACGGTATGCTGCGCGGCGTCGAGGTTTTTGAACACGACGCGGCTGCCTTCGACTGCCTGCACGTCTTGCGGCACGAAGCCGTAATCGTAAATTCCTACAATGATTTCATTGCTCCCGCTCGTGGAACTCGAGGCGGCTGCGTTCGCGGTTGCAGTCGCCGCGGCATTCGCTTCCTGCAGCGCGCTCTCTTGTTGCGCGACGATTTCATCGTAACTCACGCCGCGCGTTACTCGCGCTCCGCTAGCGGAATAAGAAACGAGCGCAACGGGTTCGTCGTCGAGCGCCGTCGCCACGTCGCCGACGCGGATATGCGCTATCGCTCGGCGCGAAGCGCTGCCCGACAACGAAAAACGGGCAGTGTATGTCGCTAACGGCGCCAATTCGCTTACGCGCTTCCCGTTCTCGTCGAAAAATCCGAGGAAATAAATTTTGCCGGTTGCCGCTTCTTGCGGCGTGAGCGCGAATTCGCGTTTGTTGTTGGCGCCTGCAGCGATTGCGAAGCCGCTGCTTGTGACGTCTTCGAAACCGCTTGCGGTAACGGTCGCAGTCGCTTCGTCGCTCTCGACGATTTCCAAACCGCACTTGCCGTTGGCGTCGGTAGTGCACGAACCGCTTGCGCCGCTCGAATCCGCGTTGATTTTAACCGTAGCGCCGGCTATCGCCGCCCGCGTCACCGCGTTCGTGACTCGCGCTTCGAAACGCGTTTTAGTTGCGGCGAACTGCACGTCGATTTCCGTTTCAGCGCCTGCGGGAATTTGCGTCAAAGCGCTTTGCGCGTTTCGGCCGCCTTTCGCAGCCGCGGCGATGACTCCGCCTCCGCTTGCCGGAACTCCGTCGAAAACAAAAGAGCCGTCTTCGCTAGTCACGCCTCCGGGCATTCCGAGCTGGCGTTTAGTCGAGTCGAGGAGATTAACGTCGACTTCAGTCGCCGGCAAACCGTTTTTGTCGGTTACGACTACGCGCGCGGTTCCCGAATTTTCTTGCGTCGCCTCGTGCAAAACCACTTTGTTCGCGCCCCTGCGAATCGAGGTGAGCGTCGTTGGCAGAAAGCCTGGTTTGTAAATCGTGGCGTAAAGTCCGGCGTAGCCGCCGAGCGCGTTCGCATCGATTTGCATTACGCCGTCTATTGGCGCGTTCTCCAAGCGCAACGAATTTTTCGCGTCGTACAAGCGCACTAACGGAGAAGCTACAGCAGTGCCCGATTCGTCGACTATTGAAATCGTCGTGTTCTCCGCTGTTGCAGCGCGCGACAACTGGATTTTCACGTCTACGACGTCGTCCGTCGCGTTCACGCTCTGCGTCTTTGACTCGAAGCCAGGCGCGCTCGCGATGACGCTGAGCGTTGCGCCGAAAGGAACCGGCGCCGCGTCGCACGTTCCGTCTTGCGCGGTGCGCAGGTTTCCGTAAAGCGTCTTCATCGTGTTTTCCTCGATTACTTTCACGGTCGCGTTCTCGATGGGGTTCCCGTAAAGCCCCGCGTCGTCGAAAACTCCTACGTGCAGCGCCGCTTCGCGCGTCTCACCGATTTTCACGAGCGTTAGCGTGACTTGCTCGTTGCTCGACGCGACTTGAATTGTTTGTTCTACTGGCGAGTAGCCTTCCTGCGAGGCGCTGACGATGTAGTCAGTGTTTTTCGATACCTGGAAAGTCGCGCTCTGGCCAGTTGCGGTATCGACGGGCACGCCGGAAGCGTAAGAGACGGCTATCTGCGCGGAGTCGGCGCCGCGAACGTTGACGTAAAGCGTTACCAAGTCCGCAGACGCGCTCGAGCCTTCGAAATTCAGCGTCGCCGTCTTCCCGTCTTCGATTGACTGCAGTTGGTTGTTCGGAGTGAAAACGAGTGTGCTGGAAACGATTCGCACTTCGTAATCGCCTGCAGGCACGCCCGCAAACAAAGCGATTCCGTTCGTAACGCCTTGCGTGACATTTTCCCCGGTTTTCTGGTTGGTTATGACTACTACGGGTTCGTTGCCGACTTCGCCGCCTCCGAGAGACGAAACGGAGACGCGTAACGTTCCTTTAGCTTGCCCCAACTGCACGGCGGGCGCGGCGACGAAAAACAAGAGTCCGAGCAGGAGCGCTAAAACGATTATGAAAACTGGAAGCGAAGGAACGCCTTTGTCTTCAAGCGCGTAAGCCCAATCGCGGAACGGCAGGCCTTTGTCGGCGCAAGCGTCGAGGAAAGACTGCCACGAGTCGGACAAGCTCATGAACCCAACCCCCTAAATTCAAAGCGAACGAAAAAATTTTTCAACGCGGAAGCAAAGCACTGGAAAAAGCTAAGCCAATCGCGTTAAACCCGTGCTAGAATAGAGCGCGGCGAACTTTAAAAAGCGTTTCAAGACGCGCGCCAAAGCATTTTCACTGGATTACCGAAAATTCGATGAAATTCCGCAACGAAAAGCTTTAATTCGGGCTCGCGCTGAACACTCGTTCGCAATAAAAACCAGCGAAAAATGAAAGACAAGTGAAGAAGAAAGTGAAGATGCAGTGAAAAATCAAAATCAAGCGAACGAACGCAAGAAAGAAAAAGAAAAAACGAAAGAGAACAACGTTCAAAACTTTCTCGACATTCCGCAGGCGCCGCTCGACAGCGCGCGCTACTGCGTTCTCCCGGTTTCTTATGATGCGACCGTGACGTACAAAAGCGGCGCGCGCTTCGCGCCAGCCGCGATAATCGACGCCAGCGCTGAAGTCGAACTCTTCGACGAAGAATTAAAGCGCCCGCTCGACGCACTGCGCGTGCACACTTGCACCGCCGTAGGCGACAACTCGGATTCTCCGGAAAAAAATGTTGAACGAGTGCGCGACGCGGTTCGCGGTCTGATGAAAAACAAAAACTGTTTTCCGCTCGTGCTAGGCGGCGAACACAGCGTAAGCGTCGGCGCAGTGCGCGCTTGCCTCGAGCGCTTTCCTTCGCTAACTGTGCTTTATTTCGACGCGCACGCGGATTTGCGCGACGAATTCGATGGCTCGCGCTTCAACCACGCTTGCGCTGCCCGGCGAATGCTCGAGGACGGCGCACGACTAATCGAAATCGGCGTTCGCTCGCTAGACGAAGAGCAGTACGAGTTCATCAAGAAAACGAGCGAACGCAAACTCAAAGTGTTTTGGGCGCGGGAACTCGCGGAGCAGGACAGCGCTTCTTGCTCGAGCGGTTCACTCGGCGTTCTCGGATCGTTCGAACGCAAAGTAAACGAAATCGTTGCAGCAGTCGGAAAAAGTGCAGTTTGGGTTTCTTTCGATCTCGACGCTTTTGACCCCAGCGAAATGCCTGCCGTCGGCACTCCCGAGCCCGGCGGGTTGCGGTGGCGCGACGCGCTGCGCATCTTGCGAGCTGTAGCGTCGAGCGGCGCGCGCCTAATTGGCGCGGACGTCGTCGAGCTCTGTCCGCAAGCCGGCGCGCACGCGAGCGATTTCGAGGCGGCGAGGTTGTGCGCCAAAATAATCGCTTACAACGAGTTTTTGAGCGCTAAACGCTCGGACGGGGACGGTTGAGGGGTTGAGGGAAAAGTTTTTTAAGCTCGTTCGCGCTGAATTCACAACGCTTTTTGCGTTTTGCCTTTTTTTCGGGTTGGTTTCAACGCGCAATGGTTTGAGTTTCGAAAGTCGAAAGAAACGGAAATTGAATGATTCCTGAAAAAGTTTTTTTCACTAAAGGCGTCGGACGGCACAAGGAGCAGCTGCACTCGTTCGAGCTAGCGCTCCGCGACGCGGGCATCGCGCCGTGCAACGTCGTAACAGTCTCAAGCATTCTTCCGCCAGGGTGCGAAATCGTTCCCCGCGCGCGCGGACTAGAAATGCTGACGCCTGGACAAATTACTTTCGTGGTCTTGAGCCGCAACGCGACGAACGAACCGTACCGCGTCATCAGCGCTAGCATCGGCGCCGCTATTCCTTCGGACAAGAACGCGTACGGGTATTTGAGCGAGCACCACGCTTTCGGGCAAAGCGATGAGCAAAGCGCCGACTACGCGGAAGATTTGGCGGCGTCCATGCTCGCAAGCACGCTCGGCGTGGAATTCGATTTGAACCAGAGTTGGGACGAGCGCGAACAGTTGTTCAAAATCAGCGGGAAAATCGTTAAGACGATGAACGTTACTCAAAGCGCGGTGTGCGACAAGACTGGCTTGTGGACTACAGTCGTCGCCGCAGCCGTGTTCTGCAAGATGCAGGACGAAGATAAGGAGAAGGCGAACGGCGGGCAGGCGACGCTCTCCGAAATCGTTAAGCCCGCGCATTCAAGCGGTTCGAAGTGCGACGCGGTGCCTTTGCCGAGCACTCAGCAGAACGCGCAAGCCCCGCTCCCGCAAGGCAAAAAATGATTTGTTATTTTTTCCGTTTTTTTCGCTTTCTATTTTTTCCTACTTTTTGTGCAACGCCTCGAGCGCCGCGTGGTCCTCAAGAAACTTCTTTATTCCCGCGTCCGTCAGCGAGTGCTTGAACATTTGGCGTAAGACGCCGTACGGCACGGTGCTTATAGGCGCGCCGGCTTTCGCCGCGTCAATCACGTGCAGCGGGTGCCGCACGCTCGCGACGATTACGCTCGTGCGCTTCTCCAAACCGTAGTTTTTGTAGCAAAGCATGATGTCGCGAATCAGCTGCATCCCATCCTGCCCGTTGTCGTCGAGCCTGCCGATGAAAGGACTCACGAAACTCGCTCCCGCGAGAGCGGCGAGCAGCGCTTGGTTAACGGAAAAAACGAGGGTAACGTTCGTCTTCACTCCCTTCGAACTGAGTTCCCTCACCGCTTTAATGCCTTCCTCGCCCATCGCGACTTTAACAACAAAATTCTTGTGCCAAGACGATATCTCCTTCGCTTCCGCCACGATTTCGCCCGCTTTCATCGCCACGCCTTCAACGCTAATCGGACCGTCGACTAGCCTCGCAATTTCGAGCACGCTATCCTTGTAAGGCTTGCCCGCCTTGAGCGCGAGAGACGGGTTCGTCGTAACTCCGCTTATTACGCCCCAAGACGCGGCGTCCTTGACTTCGTTGACGTTAGCTGAATCGATGAATAACTTCATTTTTCAAACCACCTTTTTAACAGGTTATTTTTAGGTTTGCGGCGCTTAAAAACGGTTTGCGTTCCCCCTTCAGATACTCTTAAAAGCGGTGGGAAACAAATTCTGTGAAAACCCGGAAACCTCAAAAAACCTCGAAAAACCCGTGCAAAATTCGAAATCGTGGTTGAATTGGCGACGAAGTTCCGAAAAAAAACTCGAAACAAGATTAGAGACAAACTCGGCCGTGATTTTGCCGAACAAGAAACGCTAGAAGTACCGCTCGAAGTGGGGTTAGGCGTTCCGGCAGTAGCTGACGCCGCAAGCGCATTGGAAGCGGCGAACGCAGCGAACGCCGCTAACGCCGCGAGCGCAGCTAAAAAAATGAGTGCCGCGCGCGTAGTCATCGCCACGAACATTGCGCTCATAATCGCGAAAGCATCTGTCGCGTTTTTGACTGGAAGCATCGCGGTTCTCGCGATTCTCCTCGATTCCGTCTTCGACTTGCTCGGCTCGTTTTTAGCGTACTTGGGCGTCAAGGAAGCAGCGAAACCGCCGGACGCGGACCATCTTTACGGGCACGCGAAACTCGAAAACCTGTCCAGCCTCGCGCAAATAGCGTTGATAGCAATAGTCGCGCTAGGAATAGTTTTGGAGGCAGTGCGGCGTTTCGTGTCCCAGCAAAAAATCGAGGTTAACGCGCTCGATTTAGGAATAATATTTGTTACGATAGTCATCGACGTCGGACTCGCACTATACTTAAGGCGCAAGAGCCGCGAACTGCACAGCGTCGCGCTGGAAGCAAGCGCTGGAAACTACTTTTCCGATATTTTCCAAAACGCGGTAGCACTCGCTGGATTGTTCTTCGTAGGAGTAGGCCTTTTCTGGGCCGACCCGCTCGCGGCAGTCGTGCTCTCCTTGCTCATGCTGCGCGTAGTTTACCGCGTGGGATTGCGTTCCATGAACGAACTCATCGACGTTAGCCCGCCCAAGGAAACGCTTGACGCAATAAGGAAAACGATTCGCGGGGAAAAGTACGTGAAGAGCTTCCACAAGCTGCGCGCGCGAGAACAGGAAAACAAGATTTTCTTGGACGTGGAAATTCAAATGAACCCGAAACTCTCGTTAGAGCGCGCGCATTATCTCGCGCACAAGCTGAAGCGCAAGCTGGGGAAAATCGCTAGCGAAGCGAGGGGCGCAAGCGGAGCGAGCGCTGTCAGCGACGCGGTGATTCACATCGAACCGTTTGAGAAAACCGAGAAAAAGAAGAACGGCGAAACGAGAAAAAGAAAGAAAAGCAAGAGTAAGCGCTAAACGCGTGATTTGATTAAGACTTAAAAGGCGGCGCGGAATAAATAATTTCGTTAATTATTCTCAGGTGTTTGCTTGTTGAACGCTTTAACTGAATTTGCTCAACAGAATTGGTTGACGCTCGCGCTGCTCGCCATGTTTTTCGCTAGCCTTGCGAACCTCGCGCTGAAAATCCTCGTCAAAAACCAGGCGGTCCTAAAAATCAACTGGATTACGCTAGTGCCCGTCGCTCTCCTGGTTTTAATAGCGTTGGCAGCCGGATTTTTCTTTTTCGTGAACGGGGCTGTTTTCAAAATCACTAGCGCGCAAATGTTTTGGATTGCCGCGGTAGTCGTTCTCTCGCTTGCGACGTTCGCGTGCACGCTCCTCGCACTGCAAAACGGTAAAGTCGCGCTCGTAACCGCCGTGCTGAGTTTAAGCACGGTGCTCGTAGCGATAATTAGTGTTGTTTTCTTCGGCGAACGCTTTCAGCCCAAGGAAGTAGCCGCACTCATTTTCGCGGTGATAAGCATTATGCTGCTCGTGCTGTAGCTGCTTCCGCAACGTACAAAGCCTTAAATTTTACTGAAGCAAAAGTTATTCGTGAATTTTTTCCAGCGCATCGCAAGAACTGCAAGAAAGCGTTTGACTCGACCGTACGCCCCTATTTACTTCGAACCGGTTTTCGGCTGCGAATTCAATTGTCCTCAGTGCGAGCTTGAAGCGCCGCCGTGCCCACCGTTCAAAAAAAGGTTTATTTCTTTAGACGAAGCCGATGCTGCCATAACAGAACTAGAAAACAAAAGACTCTTGAAACGCGTTAGAATCGTTTTGACTGGCGCAGGTAATCCGATAGATCACCCGCGAATAACCGAGTTGATACGCCTTATTCGCTTGCGAGTTCCGAAATCGCAAATAAATTTGTCGTGGAATTTGGGAACCGTTAAAAACGAGGCGGAGCTCGTGGAAAAAACTCGCGGAATCAACAAACTTGGTTTATCTTTAGATGCGCACCATCAAGCGGGCTTGTTGAAGCAACTCAAGAATGAGCTTCCAGCAGAAAATAGGGGACAATTCGTGCGCGAAAAAATGAAGGAAAGAATACAATGGGCTCTTAGAGCCGCGTTGAAAAACGATTTCAATTTGTTCTTGAATTACGTTGGAAAGCAAAAAGAATACAATGCAATGATGTCACTGACTATGGAAGCGTTCAATGAAGCGAAAGCGAAACTTACGAAAAAAGAACTCAAAAATTTGAGGAAAAAACTTAGGCTGGAAGATATTTCTTTTGTGGCGAGAGCGAAAAGGGGAAGTGGACTCGACCGCGTAGTAGATCCGAAAATTTCGATGGTTTTGGCGGATGGAACCGTGTTACCCGGCGGAAGCACATATGACCCGCGTTACCGACGTGTCCAATAAAAATGAGGACGTATTTTTCAAGCGAGTTTCCTGACTTGCGCGAGACACTCTTCGAGAACCGCGGCGATGCGGTCCGAATCGCCTTTCGCGCCGCCGACTTTCGCGTGCCCGCCGCCGCTGCCCGTCGCACCGAAACTGCGTCCGGCTGCTTCCATTATTTTGCCTATGCTGCCTGCTGCGGCGTCGCTTTTAGCTGCGCTGATTCTGCCTTCGCGCTCGTTCGCAACGAAAGCGTAGTCGCAACCCAAGTCGACGAGCGCGGAGGCGCACGCGAGCTCGTGCGAGTGCGCTTTGCCGAAAGCGGCGAGAACTGCGCTTTTGGCGCCGAGCTTCTCGATTCTCGCGCCTCCAACGCACTTGATTATCGCGAGCGCTTCGCTCGCGTCGCGTTTGGCGCGGCACAATGCGGCGCACTCCCCGAAGTCT
>CAITNU010000003.1 GCA_903893865.1 uncultured Microcaldota archaeon | reverse complement strand
GCGACGTTTTGCTGAAAGGCTCTTACGACGGGTTGCGCGAATTCCACCACGATTCTTTATTCATCGGAATGATGCATTTCATGGATTTGTACAATTACGACGTCGAACGCGTCGAACGATGCTGCATTCACTACGCGATGCCCGACGGACGAGTCGTTCCGTTCTGCGCCTTCAACGTTTTGCCGCAGCAATACCGCGACTCCGTGCAAAAAAAATACAGCGTCTCGCGCGCGCAGTGGGAGAAAAAGCACAAGCGCAAACTCAGCGAGGACGCTTACAAGCGCAAGCTGCCCGAGCGCGAGCTCGCGGCGGCGCCGCAGCCGCCGCTCGCCGCAGTGCGCTCCGGCACAGCAGGGAAAGTCACGGACCACAATAAGTGAAATCCGAAATTAAAACTGCAAAAAGAATGCGAAAAAATCGCGAGTAGTCGCTAGTCGAAAACGCCGAAAAAACGCCGGATATGCGGTTATATGCGAATATATTCCGGCGAATGCCCGCAGATTTTTTTTGTTTTTTTTGTTGTTACTCGCTTGTTATTGGAAGTGCGGTAACTCGTTAAAAAAATAGGTTTTTAAATAGCCTTTCTTTAACGCTTCTGCAGATTGTAACTGCGGAATAGTTGTTATAGTATATGATGGAGGCGGTGCGAGTGAATTCAGGCAAAATATTTTTCGGAATCGCGTTTTTGGGTTTGCTGCTGGCGTTCGCGGGCTTGGCATCGGCCGCAAATGACGTTTACTCAATCAATGTTTCGCTCGGGGGGCCGGCGAACGGAAATTGGAATAGCAGCGTAAGTGGTTTGAATTTCACGTTTACGCCGATTTGGACTGCAGGCATCCTCGGGACGTGCGAACTTTGGACTAACGCGACCGGCACGTGGGCTTTGTCTTCGACGAACCAAACGTCGATGGCTAACGCGACTTCGAACGGAATATACAATTATACTATTCCCGCTAACGGAACCATCATTTGGAACGTAAGGTGCGCTTCCTCGAACGGAACGTATTCCAACTTCACCAGCAACGGAAGCGTGTACAACAACTACACGCTGAACTTCGACAGTTCGCAGCCCATCGTGACCATAACTTCACCCTCAAACAATTCTTACGCCAACTTGACGACGACGTACGGCGGCGGAATCGGAAACATGACGTTCGCCGTTTACATCACTGGAATAAACGCGACGTACGGCTCGAACCAGGTTAACTGTTCAGTCAAGATGAACGCCACCGGAAACCACACGAACTCCGCGCTGACTGGCTACGGCTCGACGAGAATAGAATATTTGCAAATTCCTGCAAACAGCACGACGAGATTCAACGTCAGTTGCAGTACGCCCGCTCTCGTAGGCGCGTACAACGACACGATATACGTTGGAGGCATCTATTATTCGCCGCTCGTTAAACTCGTGACGCCAGCGAACGGCACGTGGATTGGAAACGCGACGTACACTGTTTTGAATTACACGACGAACCACACGCTCGTCACGACGTACAACAACTCGAACTACCTGACTTGCTACTTGTACTTGAACACCACGCTCAACCAAACGAACACCACGGTGTATCCGAACACCGACAACATGACTTGGACGCTCAGCGTCGGAGGCGACACGGACGGGTGGTGGCAGTACAACATTTCGTGCAAAGACATTGCGGGCAACATTGGCTACAACGACTCGTGGTTCATAGGCTTGGACGGGTTGATGACCGGCCTCTACTATCAATACCCGACGCCAGCTAGCAGTTCGAGGCACTTGCTAGACAATTGCTTCTTTAACATTAGTTTCACGGAAACGTATCCGGACACGTGCCTCTTGGATTACACGTACCCGAATGCGACGCACACTAACTTGACGATGACCAAAGCGAGCGGAACGCCGCTGTACTGCTACCTCAACATCACCAGCCAATCAGTGGGAACGGCGGTCTTCAAGATTTACTTGAACGACACGCACGCCAACTGGAATACTTTGGCGAGCCGCACGTATTACCCTGTTTCTTCTTTAGGCGACACTAACGGCGGAACCGGAACAGGAGGCGTGACGCCTACGCCGGCTGCGACGCCTACTGCCACGCCCGCTGCGACGCCCGCGCCGACTTACGGCGCGACGGCGACGCCCAGGGCGACTACTCCCGCGTCCACCTCGACGCCTACGATTGAAGGAACTGCAACGCCTGCGCCGACTGAAGCGCCTGCTGAAGGCGTTTCGCAAGTAAGCGCGCAGAAAGAGTTGTCTGTTGCGAACGAGTATTTGGCGCAAGCGCAGGCGAAGAAGGTCGACGTGAGCGAAGCGAATCGATTGTTGAATCTCGCTCAGCAGGCGTTGAACAGCGGGCAGTACGAAGTTGCGCGCGATTACTCGTTGCAGGCGCAGACGCTGTTGAAGAACAGCATCGCGAAAGCAAGCGGAACGACGACGGCGAAAGCAGCTGGCGTTGATTTGACGCTCGTGGCGATAATCGTCGTTCTCGTGCTAATCGGTGCGGGGTACTTGTATTACACCCGCAACAAGCGCAAGGGACTGTGAATCCCGCTTCCCCTTTTTTGTTTTTTT
>CAITNU010000002.1 GCA_903893865.1 uncultured Microcaldota archaeon | reverse complement strand
GCGCTGCAAGACGAGGCTTTCTTCCTCATTCTCTCGAAAATCCAGGCTGACGCGAAAGCGAACGCCTTGTTCTCCACCCAACCAACGCAAACCATTTCAAAAAAAATCGGGGAGTTTCCTGAAATTGCCGGCGCCGTGCGCGCGCACTCGCGCGAGTACGATTGGCTCCAATACCACTACTCGGGACCAATAATTCTCGACGAAGTTTACTTCATCGAAGCGCTCGCGAGCGAAGCAAGGCAACGCGTGAACGCGAAAAACAAGCTTGCAGAACTCGTCGAAAAAACTCGTACGCTTCGCGAAAAACAAGCGCGCCTTGCGAACGAGCTTCAACTAAGCGAAAACGAGCGGTATTGGATGCGCCTCGCGGCAGAATTCATGTTCCTGAAAGCGCTGCGAAAAGACGTTGTTTTTCAAGCCAGCCGCAATACGGACGCGCTATTTACCGAAATCAGCCGCCGACTCGGCGTAACGCCGATTCAGGCACGCTATCTCACGCCGATGGAAGCGTGCGAGGCGCTGCGCGCAGGCAAACACTTCGATTCGGCGCTGCTCGCGCAGCGCATGGCGCACAGCGTTTGGCTGTTTGAGGAAGGCGGCACAGTAAGCGTTTTCGTCGGAAGCGAGGCGGATACTTTATCAAAGCAAGTCTTCGAGGAAAAACCGCCTGAAAATGTGCGAGAAATCAAAGGCACGCCTGCCAGCCCAGGCTTCGCGCGAGGAATCGTGCGTCTCGTCGCGGAAGCGAGCGACATTCCGAAAATGAAGCAAGGCGACATACTCGTTTCGCCTGCGACGAATCCGAACCTAGTGCCCGCGATGAAGCGCGCCGCCGCAATAGTCACGGACGAGGGCGGAATCACTTGCCATGCCGCGATTGTGAGTCGCGAGCTCGGGATTCCGTGCGTCGTTGGCACGCGCGTTGCGACGAAAGCGTTGCGCGACGGGGATGAAGTCGAAGTCGACGCGACGCGCGGCGTAGTCAAAATAATAAAGCGGTTGTGAGTGAAACCAACCATGGTTGGAACATATCGCGATGACAACGCGTGGATTGACGAATACCTGGATAGCTTGATGCACGCGCGCTTCAAGTCGATGGATTCAGCTACGCTTACGCCTTTCAACGAATGCGAATTCAATCCTTTGTACTCGCGAGAGTGGCTAGCGTGGTTTGACGAAATAATAATCGCAACTGAAAAACAAGATGCCGATTTAAAAAATTTAAGCGAGGCGATGGGCCCGTCGGCGTTGCGCGCGCAGCTTTTTTTTGTTTTGCTTGACTTGAAGCACGCGAGAAAAAACGCGCGCGAGAGGCTCCGCGTAGCGAATTTCTTCAAAAACTTGTTGTTCGTGCAAGCGAAGGAAGACGCGTTCGTATTGCACGGCAAAAACGTTATTCACTCTCCCGCTCAAGTCAGCGAAATACTCGAAAAAACTCGTTTCCAGTCGCCTTCGCCGGGGTTAGCGAAAAACCTTGGACGGCTTTACTCCAGCGCGCTGCATTTAGCCAACGGTTTGTACAGCGACATTTACACTGACTACGGCGTCGAAGTGTACGGCGCTTACGACGCTAGCGAAAAATTCGGGGGAAAAGAAAAAGCGATTCTGCTGGTGAAAGATTTTTACGACTTGCGTCAGCCTGACGTTTGGCCGCAAACGTGCTCAATGCCGTGCAACCAACTGCGCATCTACGCGGTTTACAAAGGAATTCGTTTTTGGACTGAAATCATTTCTTGCCACTTTTATTACGACGGCAATCCCGCGCAAGCGTTGACGCACTGGGCTGTTGAAGCAGACGGAAAACCAGTGAACGAAAAAGGTTTGGCTGCGCTTAACGCTGTTCTTGAAACGCAGGCAGTCGAACAATGGAAGCGTTTGACGTCGCTGGGTTTCGAGGAAATGAAGCAAAAAGGGCTCGAACAGCGTTGCCGCGGTTTCAAGAAACTGCGGGAAACGCTTAAACTCGATTGGCGGCCGAGCGAAGCGATGCGCGCAGCCGTGAAAAACAAGGCGTTCGAACCGGAAAAATATTTTTGCGTTCCGGAAGGCGAAGAGGAAAAACGCAAGTACTGGCGCAAACTCGTCGACCCGCGACTGGATTTTTACCCGAAATGAGTGAAGTGCCGCTGCGCTGCGCCGAGAGTCAATCCAGCGCGAAGACTTCGCCTGCATCGCCGTCGACGACTACGCGCATTCCGTCGCGCAAAACCGTCGTCGCATTCTTCGTTGCGACTACGCACGGAATGCCCATTTCTCGAGCTACTATTGACGGGTGCGACGTCATTCCGCCTATGTCGCAGACTATCGCTGCCGCTCGGTTCATT
>CAITNU010000001.1 GCA_903893865.1 uncultured Microcaldota archaeon | reverse complement strand
CCGCCGCTCGATCGAGATAAGCAAAATCGCGCGCCACGTTTTCGAGAACGTGATTCTCGTTGAACAATTTCCGAAGACTATGATCGACGTGCACATGGAAGTGCTTCAAAGCGACGGCGGAACGCGCATTGCGGGAATAACTGCCGCGGCGGTCGCACTCGCTGACGCCGGCATTCCGTTGCGCGACATTCCTTGCGGAGTCTCGATAGGCAAAGTCGACGGACAACTCGTCGTTGACTTGAATAAAGACGAAGACAACTTCGGCCAGAGCGACATGCCTTTCGTTTTCTCGCCGCGTACGGGCGAGCTCCTCCTCTACCAAATGGACGGCTTGCTGACGAAGGAGGAAATCGCCGAAGGAACGCGCATGGCTGCGGAAGCGGCTGCGAAGGTTCACGAACTGCAAATCGCGGCGCTCAAGGAAAAATACGCGCTCGTCGGCGCAGAATGCGAAACGCAAAACAACAGCAAGGGCGGCAGCGCAAGCAATGGAAGCAACAACGCAGGCGAGCAAGCCGGCGGACAGTTTTGAATTTTTGAATTTTATTGAATTATTGAAATTTTGGAGTATTCGCAAAAAAAGGTGAATTGAGGAATGGAAAACATTTTAGAGGAAGTCAAGGCGTCGTTCGTGAAAGACCTGATGTCTAAAGGCAAGCGAGTCGACGGACGCGATTTGCTGCAGTACCGCGAAATCAGCGTCGAGAAAGGCGTTCTCCCGAACGACGACGGAAGCGCGCTCTGCCGCATAGGCGGAACGAAGGTTTACGCAGCAGTAAAATTCGATTTGATGATGCCGTTTCCCGACAGGAAGGATGAAGGCGTTTTCATGGTTGGCTCTGAGTTTTCGCCAATGGCGCACCCTACGTTCGAGGCAGGCCCGCCTCGCGAGGACAGCATCGAGCTCTCGCGAATCGTCGACCGGGGATTGCGCGGAGCTGAAGCGATTAACCTCGCCGAGCTCGGGAAAACGAAGACCGAGGAAGGAAAAGTTTTCGCGCTCTTTGTGGATTTACACGTCATCGACCACTGCGGCAACCTCATTGACGCCGCCGTGCTCGCGGCGAGCGCAGCTTTGTCGTGCACGCGAATCCCGAAATTTGAGGACGACGCGATTGTTCGAGGCGAGTACGCGAGCGATTTCAAGCCGCAACGCCTCGTCGCCGCCTGCAGTTTCGAGAAAATCGCTGGCAAAATCGTTGCGGACGCGTCGAACGAAGAGGAAGTCGCGAGCGACGGACGATTGACGTTGAGTTGCACGCACGACGGCAAAATCTGCGCCGCCCAGAAAAGCGGCGCGGTTGGCTTCACTGCGGGCGAGCTCATGCAGTTAATCGATTTGGCGCAGGAGAAGAAGGACGGGCTTTTGTCGAAAATTTAAGCGGTTTTAAACTTCATCGGGTGGGTGAACAAGAAAAATGGTTTCCAGATACGGCAAAAAAATCCGCGAGCGAGTGAACGCCGTGAAAGCGGCGCGGCGAAACAAGAGCGCGTGCCCGCGCTGCGGCAAAAACAAGTTGAAGCGCGAAAGCTACGCGAAGTGGCGGTGCAACTCTTGCGGAGCAGTATTCGCTGGCGGCGCTTACGAGCCCGAAACTATGGTAGGCGCGACAGTGCGCAAAACAGTCGAAGCGCTGAAGAACTTTAAAGTCAGCGGCAAAAATTAAACGCTAATTCGCATTGAGGCGCGTTGCGTTGTTCATCCAGTTCGAATCCCCGATTAAAGGCGCGCTTTACGCTAAACGCATAGAAAACCCGAGCCGAGCGCAAGCATTGGAAGTGCTCGAGGCGGTGCGCGCGGCGTGCGTAGCCAAAATGTTCGATTACGCGCCCCTCGATTTGCAGGGCTTGCGCGGCGTTGCCGCTCCGCACGCGAAAAGCGTTTCCTCCGTCGATTCGTTGGCTTCGGTTCTTCGCGGCGTGAAGCCGGGCGCGCTAGAAGAAAAAATGTCGCCTTTCGTGCTTCTCAAAAAGCCGAGTGAGGAGGAAATTGCGAACGGAGCGAAAAAGCACGACGACGCTACCGCGTTCGCCTGGAGCTTTTTCGTGCGCTCGCTTTTCGATAAAGCGTTTCCCCCAAAACCGTTTCCGCAAGCGCAAGGCGCGAAATGTTCTTCGCCGAATTTTCTCTTCGCCGCGGAGTTGAACGGCTGGATTTCGGTGAAGAAAGTGAATACCGCGAAAGCGGAGGCGAAGGAAATCTTGGCGTGCTTCGTCGGCATGCTCGCGAGCGTTGACCGCAAGATTCCCGCTTTCGCTTGCAACGACGCCAAAGCCTTCGACGCTGCCTTCGAAAGCGCGCTAGCGGCGTTTCCCGAGCGACGCAATTTTTCGAAACTGCCTGCAGCGCTTGAAGCGGCGCGCGCTGCGGAAAAAGAAGTGCTTGCTTGCGCCCTTGGCGAAAGCGAGCGCCGCCTGCTGCGCGAGATTTATTATTCCCGCGTTTTCGCACGTTTGGGGTTTCCGCCGTTTTGTTCAGCCGAAGATTTCGGCGCGATTTATCCCGAGCTCAAGATTCCGAAGCCGCGCGGGAGAATGAAGAAAGAGTAGGACTCGGCAAGACTTTTTCAGGTTTCGCTAAATCGTTATTTTTCCTGTGCTCGTCGTATTATCTTGGCGACGCCTTTAATTGCGTCCACCTCGATCAAGTCGCCGTCCCGAAAAATCTTGGTAGCATTCTTGGTTCCGATAATGCAGGGAACGCCGAGTTCGCGGCTCACTATCGCCGCGTGGCACGTTAACCCGCCTTGGTCCGTTACTATCGCCGCCGCCTTCTTTAGGACTGGAACGTATTCCGGAGTCGTCTGGTTCGCCACTATCACGTCGCCGCGTTGTACGCGCGGCATCGCGTGAAGATTCAGTAAAAGAATCGCGGGTCCGACGGCTTTTCCTTTCGAGGCTACCGTGCCTCTGACTTCCGTTGCGGTGGCGGGCGTTGAAGCGTAGACTCGCTCGATTTCACTGGCTTCGCGCGCTTCGAGTTCGAACAAGCGAGTTCCAATGCTGATTAACGCCATTCCGTCTTGCTTGCGTTGCTGCAGGAGCTTCGCGTCCACTTCGTTGCGTAGAGCGGCTTCGACTTCCCACGCCTTCAAGTAATTCGCTTCGTCTTCGCTTAGCCTGGTGCGCCGCGTGATTTCGTCCCGCACTTCAAACCAAGCGTGCGCTGCGGCGATGTTCATTTTTTTCCGAGTATCCTGCAACCAAGCCAGCGCGTCTACTATTTCAAGCAAATTCTCGGTTTTTCGTCCGAGGGAGCGAGCGCGGCAGACGTCGAGTTTTTTGCGTCGCAGTTCTTCCAACCGTTTTTTTTCTTCGAGCAATCCGGTCTTCAGTTCTTCGTTGGTAAGCGAGTTCATTTTGGTTTCGAAATACGCCGAATCGAGCCGTTTGCGGCTGCGGTAATTGTTTTCAATCCAAAACCACTTTGCAACGTGTTTTTCTAGCAACGTGCTCAATTCGCGCGCTGGAATCTCGCTGCGTTGCTTCGCAATGCCGATTAATTCAAGGTATTCTTCGCGAACGAACGTGAGCGTTGTCGGAGCCGTCAACAACTCGATCTCGTCTTTTTTTTCTTCGGTTGGCGTTTCCTTTGGGAACGCGCTACTGATTTCCGCGCGAATCCACGCTGTTTCGCCTGTTTCCAGTAGGCAGTCAGCCAAGTGCGGCAGGTAACTCGCGCGCGAGTGAATCTCGTCGAGTTCCTTCACAGCGGCTTCGAATTCTTCATCGCTCAAATCGCGCAACTTCCGCGTTTCGTCGAGTGCGAAACGCATGACTTTTTCGTAGTCGGGAAGCCACTCGGCGATTAATCGCCGTGCGAAGCCTGGAGAACGCGAGTTTTCCGCCAGCAGGCGTTTCCGCACTCGCTCGAGCTCGCTGACGGGCCAGTAGAAATCGAAGGCGTTTTGCTTGAAGAACCAAGCCTGCGACTGCATGAGCCAGTCGACGCCGCTTTGCGGCGTCTTAATGCCTTTAGCGATTGATGACAGCGCTAGCGGAACCGCTGGGTAGTGTTTGTTAAACCACCCTCCGCCGCCTAACCCTTCCAATTCCTTTTTTAGTTGCATGCTAAGTCTTGCTTTCCCGCGATTTTTATTTGCTTCGTTCTGTTGCAGCTGGCGGAGTTTCCTTCGTTTCGTCAACCGTTTCGTCCACTGGTTTATCAACTGTTTTTAATTACTTCGTTCACTATTAAGTGCCGTCGGGGGAATGGGGTAGCCTGGCATCCTACCAGCTTTGGGAGCTGGTGACCCGAGTTCGAATCTCGGTTCCCCCACTCGGTTTTTAATGTCGCAACCGCATAAACTATTTTCCGCGCGGCCGTGGTCCAGTGGTATGATTCGAGCTTTCCAAGCTTGAGACCCGGGTTCGATTCCCGGCGGCCGCACTTCGTATTTTTACTGGTGCTTTCACATGGCTTCGATATCGGATTTGAATACGCTTATTAGGCTGATGAAGCCCGCAGCCAGAAAAGGCAGATTTGTTTTTTGCGTTATCGACGAAGAGCGCCTAGCCAAATTGAAGAAGAAGCCAGTCCTAGTCTTTCGAGAACGCGAGGGAATAACGGTTGTTTTGGACGAGAAGACGGCGGATGAAAACGGTTTTTCTTACGATTCAGTTTGGAGCTTGATTACGCTCTCTGTTCACTCCGACTTGTCAGCCGTCGGCTTTTTAGCTGCCGTGACTAACGCGCTAGCCGAAGCCGGAATAAGCGTCAACGCGGTTTCGGCTTTCCACCACGACCACTTGTTCGTTCCGGTTGGCGAAGGCAAGAAAGCTGTTTTTATTTTGAACAAATTATCGCGGCGGGAAAACTGAATGGCGAAAGTCAAGGCAGTGCTTTTCGACGTCGACGGCGTTCTAATCGATTCCGAGGATGCTTACCCGCGCGTCGTCCAGAAAGCGCTCGCGCGCTTCGCGGGAATAAAGCGCAGCAAGAAGCAAATACTTCGCTTTGCCGGCAGGGCTGGCGCGGGGTGGTTTCGCGGCGTTTTGCCGAACGCTCCGAACGCGCTCATCAAAAAGATGTTCAATTGGGGCGACGGCGTTTACTGGAGCTACTACTTGCCGCGTTACGCACACCCGATGCCCGGCGTGACGCGGACGCTGCGCGAGCTAAAGAAACGCGGTTTCAAACTCGGAATCGTGACGAACCAGACGCGCAGGGAAATGCGCGTGACGCAGCGCATAATACGCTTCAGTAAATTCGATGTTCTCGTCAGCGCGGAAGACGCGCCGCCCAAGCCTTCGCCCGCCGGACTGCGTTTGGCGTTGAAGAAACTCCGATTAAAGCCGAGCGAAGCGCTTTACGTGGGCGACACGGAAACCGACGCGCGCACTTGCGCGCCGCTCGGCGTGCGCCTGGTTTTAATTAGTTGGAAGCGTAATGAACGCGCGAGAGGGTTGCGCGGGTTCACGCGCTTGAAGCGCTTCAGCGATTTGCTGAATTTAGTTTAGGCGCGGTTGTAGGTGAAGTAAAATGAGGAATCGGACTGCAGGATTGCTCGTCATCGGAATAGCGCTGCTCATCGGCGTAATCGTTTTCTGGTTCAACCGCGCGCTTACCGACATCGTGAACTCGTCTTGCTCGCACGGTCCGAGCTGTCCAATGTGGGGCACGATTGATTTTCAAACGAATGTTGGGCTCGCGGTAATCGCTCTCGTCGTACTCATCGGGCTTTACTTGATTTTTTTGGCTAAAGACGACAAGCCGCCGTCCGTAATCGTGAAAACCATAAAGCAGCCTGCGCAGCAAGCGGCAGCGAAAAAACCGTCGCGCGAGAATTACAAGGACGTGCTGCGCAAGCTGGACGAAGAAGAACGCGCCATACTCGAACTCGTAATCGACGGCGAAGGCACCGCGCTGCAGTCGGAGCTCGTTGAAAAAACGGGTTTGGGGAAAGTCAAGGTCACGCGCGTGCTTGACGGTCTCGAAGTAAAAGGACTCGTCGAGCGCAGAAGGCGCGGGATGACGAACGTAATCGTCCTCAAACCGCAGTAAAAACTCCGCGTACTGCTTCCGTTTTCTTGTTTTTCGGCTCGAAACTAGTTTCAGGCTATTAGTAATATGCTGTTTCCAAGGAATTAATCCGTGCGTTGAGCGCCAGCGGGCGCGGCGCGCGGGTGGTTGAATTGTTGACTGAAAT